>NZ_FBXK01000005.1:2553333-2872500 GCF_900013425.1 Sphingobium sp. Z007 | reverse complement strand
CCGCCGAGCCGCTGGTCGAGACGTTGTTCGGGCAGAAATGGCTGGAGATGGCGCCCTTTGTCGCGATCCTGGCGCTGGCGATGCCGTTCATGACGTTGCAGGTGATGTTCGCGCCTGTCAGCAATGCGCTGGGCCGCCCTGGCACAACCGCGCGCGTCGCGGCGGTCGGCGCGGTGCTGATGCCGGTCGCTTTCCTGATCGGGATACGGTTCGGCGCGATTGGCCTGGCCTGGGCCTGGCTGATCGCCTTTCCGGTCCTCACCGCTGTTACCGCACGATTGGCGGGCGGGCCGATGGGGTTGCGATTCGCCGACCTGATTCGCGCCGCCGCGCCGGGACTGGGCTGTTCAATATTGATGGCGGGCGTGGTGATGGCGGTCGATCGGTTGCTGCCGCCGCTGTCCGCGCCATTGCGGCTGTGCGTGCTGGTGCCGGCGGGCGGCCTGGCCTTCCTCGCTGCGCTGATGCTGTGCGCACGCGGCACGCTGATGGAACTGGTCGCGCTGGTCGTGCGGCGGGCACCGCCGGTTCAGGCGCCCGCCTGAACCGGTCGGTCGCTCCAATCAAGCGGTCTGGATGTAATCGCGCAGCGCCGCTGCTTCCGATTCGATGGTGTCGATGCGAAATTTGACCAGATCGCCGATCGAGATCATGCCTACTAGCGCGCCATCGACCACCACGGGCAAATGGCGGATGCGCCGCTTCGTCATCAGCGACAGGCCGTGAATCACCGGGGTTTGATGGTCGATGGTGATGGCAGGCGCGGTCATGACTTCGCCGACGCTATGGTCGAGCGCGGCGGCGCCTTCGGTGGCGACCCGATAGACCACGTCGCGTTCGGAAAAAATGCCGACGACCTGCCCATCCTCGACCACCGGCACGCAGCCGATTCGCTTTTCCGCCAGCAATTGCACCACCGCGAGCACGCTATCATCGGGCCGCACGCTGATGACGTCGCCCTTGCCCTGCAAAATCGCTGCGATGCTCATGACCACTCTCCTTTTCCGGGACATTCCCCGATAGGCGCTTGATGATCCCACTTTCGCGGCCCAATGAAAAGAGATGACGCGCAAACAAGCCCTGGATGATCCGCAGATCGCCGCCACCGCCTGGGCGCGGTTTCGCCGGATCATGGCGTGGATGGCGCTGGGCGGCGCGATCTGCGTCGGGCTGGCGCTGCTGTTCCTCTATTGGTGGGCCGGACAGTTGCCGATCCATATGACGATCGCCACGATTTTGGGCGTATGGCTGACCTTCATGCTGGGGACCGGCCTGATGGCGCTGACGTTCCTGTCGAGCGGCACCGGGCATGACGAGCAGGTGACCGACAGGCTGAAGGACGAGGTGCCGCTTGACGACTGATACAGCGAAGACCGGCGCGCGGGGCGAGGTGGTGCTGCGGCTGGTGCCGCATTTGACCGACATCAACGCCAATGGCCATATTTTCGGCGGCTGGGTGCTGAGCCAAATGGATATCGCCGGCGGAATCGTCGCATCGCGAATCGCGCGGGGCGCGGTGGCCACGGTGGCGATCGAAAGCATGACCTTCATCACCCCCATCCTGCTGGGTGACGTCGTGTCGGTCTATGCGATCGAGGAACGGCGCGGCCGCACGTCGGTCGCGATACGGATCGAGGTGGTGGCGATACGCGGCGTCGGCATGGAAGAAGTGCTGCTGACCAGTGGCGTCTATACATTCGTCGCGCTGGACGCCAATCACCGGCCCCGGCCCCTGCCCGACGCCTGACATAGGACGTTATTAACGGTCAGCGGGGCAAGCGCTCCGTATAGGACCATATCAGGGTGTCGTTGGCGGGGATCGTGGTCCGCCAAATCCAGCCATTGCCGCGCCGCTCCATGTCCGCCGGGCGCGGGGAGATATCGTGGAGGATGGTGACTTCCGCCGTCACGGCGAAAGGCCGGGCGTTGCTGAGGGTGATCGCCCAGTCGCGGGATTTGCGGGACTGTCTTTTCATCCGCGCGGCGATGCGGACGTCGGCGCTGGTCGCCATGTCATAATCGACCCGCTCGCCTTCCGCCTTGTCGCCGATATCGGCTTCGCCCGCGAGCAGGCGCATGTCCTGAACCTGCTCGAACACCGCGACCCGGCCCGACGGCATCGGCAGGCCGAGGCCGTCATCCTTCCGATTCTGCAAGCGCAGCCGCAGCGTCATCGGCTGTGATTCGACCTCGCCATAGACGGTTGCGGCATAGAGGCGTTCGACCTTCACGCCGGGCTGGCGCAGGAGCGCGACCTGTTTCTGCGCGTTGGCGGCGACATCGACGGTCACCGGCACGCGATAGAGTTTGAGGTCGCCGACATCTTCCGGCGGCGGAGGGGGTGGGGGCGGGGCGGGCGCGGCCATGACGACGCCTTCGGTACGGCGCATTGAGGTGACCACGATATCTTCCGCCTCCGCCGCTACATACATCAGTGGGGGAATTGGTCCCTCCGTCGGGGATAAAATCCAGCGTGGATGGGTGCTGGTGACGTCCATCGGCCAGCATTGGAGGCGCAGCGGGCCGCCGGTCGGGCGCGGTTGCGCCCTGCGCGCCTGCTTGTTGGGCTGGCCCGCGATGACGCTCAATTGCGCGTCGGGGAAGCCGGTGACGCCGCCATTGGCGACTGTCAGCCAGGCCATGAGGTCGAGCGTCGCGCCGTCATCGGCCATGTCCGCGACATAATTGGCCGCCCAGTCGAATCCTTCGGCCAGATAGGTCAGTTGCAGCGTCGCGCGTGTCGGGCGGTCGCTGGTGGCGATCACCGACAGGGTCGGACGGGGCGACAGGTCGGCGGGCTTTTGCGGATAGAGCATCCGTTCGGGCAGGCCGCTGCACCCCAGCGCCTCATAGCCCTGCGCGGTTTTCAGGATCACGCCGCCGGTCGGCCCGGCGCTGATGATCGCATCCTGCTGCGTGACCTTGCCGGTCTTGCGGTCGGTGCGGCGCAGGGTGACGCTGCGTTTGAGATAGGCGTCGACCAGGCCCGCGGGCGATAAGAGCCGGGCGTCCCGGTTCTTTTCCCGCACGCCGCGCGGCATACCGGACAGGATCGCGGTTTCGGGCATCAGCCCCTCGGCTACCCCTTCGAACCGCAGCACCGATTCGCCCTGCGGCAGATCGACGGTGCGGCTTTCGGTTATGAGCGCATAGCCGCCCGGCCAGTCCCGGTCGATCGGGCCCTTGGCGCGGAAGGGCGCGCGATAGACGGTGACGGCGACAGAATCGGCCTTGGCCGAGATGATGGTGTCCGCTTGCGCCGGGACGGCCAGCGTCCACAGCGCCAAAAACAAGACAAGGATGCGCGGCACCGGCGCCGTCCCGTCAGTAGCGCGAATCGAAGGTGACGCTGAGATCGACCGTGCCGTTGGCGGGCACCGGCACGCTCCATTCCATGCGGTCGGCGGAGACGCGCTTGCCCTCTTGGCTTTGCGCGACGACGCGGGTGTCACCCCACAAGCCCTGCTGCGCCAAGTCGATCGTCACCGCTTCGGGCCGGGCGTTGGTCAGCGTGTAGCGCATCTTGGTTTCCCAGCGCGCGCTGCCCTTTTTCGTGCGCTGCTCCACGGTCGGTCGCACCTTGACGTCGAACGCCTCGCCGGTGCGCAGCGCCATGGAGGAGCCCATCGGCGTATGGTCGATGCTGTTTTCGCCGATGAATTGCGGGTTGCCGCGCGCGTCGCGCATATAGACGCGGATCGTGCCGGCGGGGAGTTGATCGCCCAGGCCGCCCTCCTTCGAGGTCGAGAATTTGAGCACGCTCGATGCGCTCATCGGTTCGGCGGAACTGCCGAGCCAGCCATTGACATATTCATAGGTGGCGCGGGCCGGGGCACCCTTTACGTCGAGGAAGCTGACCTGCTTCTGCTGCGCATTGGCGATCGTGGTGCGGGCGGCCAAGGGGTAGAGATAATAGTCGCCCAACCGTTCGCGCGGGCCGCTTTGCGTGCCCGCCTGGTCGATCGCGCCGCTGCCGGCCACACCCGACGACTGCCACCAGTTGGTGCGGCCCCCGCCATTGGCCGGGTTGCCCGCGACCAGAATGGTCTTGGCGTCGCTGAAGGTCGTGCCGGTGTTGTTGGTGAGCGTGACCCAGCCCTGCATGTCCATCGCTTGCTTGGTCGCGTCGAACAGCGCGACATAGTCGGCGGTCCAGCCCAGATTGGGGGTGAGGTAGGAGAGGCGGGCCGGCACCGTGCCACCGCGATCCGCCTGCACCGTCACCGACAGGGTTGGGCGGGCGCGCAGATTGGGCGGCACCCGGTCGAAAATGACGCGGACGGGCAGGCCATCGTCGCGCAGCACTTCGATCCGGTTGCCGATCTGGAGGACGATGCCGCCATTGGCGGCGAGGATTTTCGCGCGTTCGCGGGTTTCCGCGCCGGTCGCCGGGTTGGTGCGGAGCAGCGTCACCTCCTGCCCAACCGCCTTGTCCATCAGCTTGTCGGGAGACAGCAGGTCATAATCGAAATTCTGTTCGATAATGGCGAGGCCGGGGCCGGACAGGTTCACCGTTTCAGGGCGGATGCGCGCCGATACATCGGGAAATTCGATGCGATTGCGGCCCGTCGTGACCGGCAGTTGGCGGTCGTCCTGCACCAGCGACTGGCCGTTGTTGTAGATGGTCACTGCAACATCGCCCTGCGCGGTGGCACCGGTGGGATCGGCCACGCTTTGCGCCAGCGCCGACAGGGGAAGGGCGGTCAGCATCAGGGGCAGCAGGTGCGCGGCTCTCATCGGCATCTCTCCAGATATGCGCCATATATAAGCGCCTTGTGCCGGATCGCGCCGGGGTTGCAAAGCAGGCTTGTCGATAGCGACAGGAAAAGAAACAGGCATGAAAAAAGGGACGGCGCGTTGCGGCGCCGTCCCCTGATTTTCGCTATTCAGCGCTTATTCGGCGGCTTCGGTCGCCGGACGGACGCGGCGGGTGCGCTTCTTGGGCGCGTCCCCGGCCGTTTCGGCGTCATTGTCGGCACGGGCGATCGAGGGCGGCAGCACCGCCAGGTCCAGACCTTCGTGGGTGTCCGCTTCCGCCACGACCTTGCGCGGGCGACCGCGGCGGGGGCGTGGGGCCTCGGCTTCGGGCGCGGCGGCTTCCGGCGCTGTCTGAACGACCGGCTGCTGGCGCGGGGTTTCAGTGGCGGGATTGCCCGCCGGGCCTTCTACGCCCATTTCCTGCTGCACCGGCGCATCGCCGTCGGCATTGAAGCGATCGCGGCGGGGACGGTCGCGACGGACATTGCCAGCGCGCGCGTCGCGCGGTTCGCGATTTTCACGCGGCTCGCGATTGTCGCGGGGTTCCCGATATTCGCGGTTGTCACGCGGCTCGCGGGCTTCGCGATTGTCGTCCTGACGATCCGGCCGACGATCCTGCTGCTGGTCGCGGTTGCCCTGTTCACGCTGGCCCTGGTCGCGATTGCCCTGGTCTCGATTGCCCTGATCCCGGTTGCCCTGGTCGCGACCATTTTGGTCACGCTGGTTCTGCTCGCGGGGGGCCTGCTCGCGCTGACTTGGCTCGCGGGGGGTGCGATCATAGGCGTGTTGCTGATCGATGCGGAAATCGTCGACGCCGTCATAGCCGCCGTCGAAATCATCGCCATCCTGGTCGAAACCATCGTCGCGAATGCGCTGCCGGGGGTTTTGCTCCTCCTGGCGGGCGCGATTGTCGGCGAGCACGCGGAAATAATGATCGGCGAACTGCAGATAATATTCGGCATTCACCCGGTCGCCGGCCATCTGGGCGTCGCGCGCCATATTCTTGTATTTCTCAAGAAGCTGGGTCGCGTTGCCGCGGGCGCGGTTGTCGATGCGGTTACCATTGTCGCCACCGCCCCGATTATTGCCGTTGGGACGTCCGTTGTTATTATTGTTCCGGCCGCGATTGCGGCGGCCGGCCTGCCGGTTGTTGATCAAGATATGATCCTTGCGTTCGCTATGACATCATTGGCTGAAAACACTGTTCAGTCGCCATCCCCAAGCACAGCCTGTCCTTCAGGCCGGATACGGCTCCGCCACGGCATGATCCTTCGCGGATCATTCCCCGACTGCCAGCGGCGCTGCGCAGCATACGCCGTCATGACTTTAAGGAGCTAAGAAAACGACCTTTTCTATCAACGATCTAACCGACCATGTCACAAGATAGAGCCGTCCCTAAGGTCGATGTAGTGGCTTTCGCACCATAAACCAAGCAATTTTCGCGGGGATATCGGCAAATCGGTTATTTCTAACCTGGGTTTGTCACAATCAGGCAGCGGTCATGCCCGGCGAGGTCACGGCGCAGGGCGACGGCCAGCCCCTTTGCGTGCAGCAGCGCGGTGACACTGGCGGCCTGATCATAGCCGATCTCAATCGCGGCCATGCCGCCCGGCGCGATCAGCCGGGGCAGGTCGGGCGCGATGCGGCGATAATCGTCGAGGCCATCGATGCCCGCGAACAGCGCGCTGGCCGGTTCGCGCAGCACGTCGCCGGACAACGGCAGGTCGGCGACGATATAGGGTGGATTGATGAGCAGCAGGTCGAACGGGCCTTCGACGCCCTGCGCCCAGTCGCCCGGCCGGAAGGCGGCGCGGCGGGCCATGCCCAGCCGCGCCGCATTGCCCTGCGCCACGGCGAGCGCCGGGACTGAGGCGTCTAAGCCCAGGCCCTGCGCGTGCGGCCACTGCGCCAGCGCCGCCAAAAGCAGTGCGCCGGAGCCGGTGCCAAGGTCCAGGATCGTGGCGGGGGCGCGGGTTGCGAAATGATCGACCGCCGCCTCAATCAGCGTTTCGCTGTCGGGGCGGGGGATCAGCGTGTCTGGCGTGACGGACAGGGTGATCGTCCAGAAATCGCGCGTGCCGGTGATATGGGCGATCGGTTCGCCATCCATTCGACGGGCGAGCAGGGGCACAAAGGTTTCGGGGACGGTCAGGTCGCGCTGGCGCAGCAGCAGGTCGTTGCGGGACAGGCCCAGCGCATGGGCCATAAGCAGCTCGGCGTCGAGCCGCGCGGTGTCGCTGGAGACAGCGAGTTGGACAGTTGCAGCGCGTAGCGCGTCGGGGATAGATGTCATCTCCCCTCCCTTCCAAGGAGGGGCCGGGGGTGGGTCGCGAGTGAAGCGAGCGCCTGTCCAGTCCCAACGGAATCGGCGCCGCTTCGCGGCGCACCCACCCCCTGCCCCTCCCTGACAGGGAGGGGGTGGTGATGCTCATGCCACACCGTCCAGCTGGGCCAGCCGCGCCGCCTCATCCTCCGCGACCAGCGCGTCGATGATGTCGCACAGGCCCGGTCCTTCGAGGATTTCGGGCAGGCGGTGCAGGGTCAGGTTGATGCGGTGGTCGGTGACGCGGCCCTGCGGGAAATTATAGGTGCGGATGCGTTCGGAACGGTCGCCCGATCCGACCATCGCCTTGCGCGCGCCAGCCTGTTCGCTCTGGGTGCGTTCGCGTTCGGCTTCGTAGAGGCGCGCGCGCAGCACCTGCATCGCCTTCGCCTTATTCTTGTGCTGGGAGCGTTCGTCCTGCTGGATGACGACAGTGCCGGTCGGCAGATGGGTGATGCGCACGGCCGAATCGGTGGTGTTGACGTGCTGGCCGCCTGCACCGGACGCGCGGTAGATGTCGATCTTGAGGTCGCCGTCGGCGATCTGGACGTCCACTTCCTCCGGTTCGGGCAGGATCGCGACGGTCGCGGCGCTGGTGTGGATGCGCCCGCCGCTTTCGGTCGCAGGGACGCGCTGGACGCGGTGGACGCCGCTTTCGAACTTCAGCTTGGCGAAGACGCCGACGCCGTTGATGCTGGCCACCACTTCCTTGAAGCCGCCCTGTTCGGACGCGTTGGCGGAGAGCATCTCCATCTTCCAGCCCTGGGTATCGGCATAGCGTTGATACATGCGGAACAGGTCGCCGGCGAAGAGCGCGGCTTCGTCGCCGCCGGTGCCGGCGCGGATTTCGATCATGGCGGGACGGGCGTCGGCCGCGTCGCGGGGCAGGAGTTGCAGCGCCAGCGCGCGTTCGGCTTGCGGCAGCTGGCTTTTGAGGAGCTGCATTTCTTCTTGCGCCATTTCGCGCATGAGGGGGTCGGCGTCGGGATTATCGCCGCCGCCCGCCATCACGTCCAGCGCGGCCAGTTCCTGCCGCAGGCGCCGCACTTCATGGGCGGCGCGGGCGACCGGCTCGATCTCGGCATATTCCTTCGACAGTTTCACGAACGCATCGGGCGCGAGGTCGGCGCGCGTCATCGACGCCTGCACCTCGTCCCGGCGCGCCTCGATCTGCGCGATGCGTTCGGGGGAGATGTGCATCAGGCACTTACCTCATATCCGTTCGGGCTGAGCCTGTCGAAGCCCTTTCCTTCCCTGACGAAAGAAGAAAAGCCCTTCGACAGGCTCAGGATGAATGGAGGGAGGTGTGCGCGATTGACTGAGGTCGGCATCAGGCAATAGCGTCCGCTTCGTCTAGAATGGAGTTAACCCTATCGAGCATTGCATTTGGCATTGCTGATATCGGCGGCTTTATGAAAGGCTTACCGTCTCTCCACTGGATCGACATCAAAACAGATGCGTCAATCTTCGTGGCTTTATCGTAGCGCTTTCTTGGTGAGCCGGTTGCGATCATATCCGCAGATATATGTTGGCGGCGCAGCTTGGCGATAAGCCGCTGCGCATCGGGCAAGGCAAGATCGTCCTCAACCGCCATGATAACGCCGAGGCGTTCTTTCTCCGGCGCATCCACCAGCATCGCCAGCCGCTCGATCCCAGCCGCCCAGCCGACCGCCGGGGTCGCGGGGCCGCCCAGATTCTCGATCAGCCCATCATAGCGCCCGCCGCCCAGCACGGTGCCCTGCGCGCCCAGGCGATCCGTGACAAACTCGAACGCGGTGTGGCGATAATAATCGAGGCCCCGGACTAGGCGGGCGTTGCGTTCCCAGGCCACGCCTGCGGCATCCAGACCCGCCGTGACCTTATCGAAGAAGCTGCGCGCCTCGTCGGTCAGATAGGCGTCGATGTCCGGGGCGCTGTCGGCGACCGGGCGGTCGCGGGGGTCTTTGCTGTCGAGGATGCGGAGCGGATTCTTGGCCAGCCGTTCCACGCTGTCTTCCGACAATTCGCCCCTGTGCGCCTCGAAATGGGCGATCAGCGCCGCGCGCCAGGCGTCGCGGCTTGGCCCGTCGCCCAGCGTGTTGAGGGTCAGCGTCACGCCGTCGGCGATGCCCAATTCCTTGAGCAACTGGTCGGCCATGACCAGCAGTTCGACGTCCGCGCCCGGTTCGGCCGCGCCGATGATTTCGGCGTCAAGCTGGTGGAACTGGCGGAAGCGGCCCTTTTGCGGGCGTTCGTAGCGGAACAAAGGCCCGTGGGTCGCGACCTTCAAGGGCGCATATTGCTGCCAGCCCTCGGTGATATAGGCACGGCTGATGCCGGCGGTAAATTCGGGGCGCAGGGTGATGCTGTCGCCGCCGCGATCTTCGAACGTGTACATCTCCTTGGAGACGACGTCGGTGCTTTCGCCCAGCGAGCGGGCGAAGACGGCGGTGGATTCGAACACCGGCACTTCGACCCGCTGGAATCCGTAGAGTTTGCGCACCCGGTCGAACGTCGCGACGACATGGGCGAAGCGTTCCGCAAATGCCTCCGCCGTGCCGCCCAACATGTCCTGTGTGCCGCGCACCGGGCGCGGCGTTTCGATCTTCGCCATGGGGCCGGGCCTTTAACGGCAAATCACCCTCAAGGAAACGCGCTTTTTCAACGCTGCCCATCAGAACAGGGCGGTCATCGCCAGCGACAGATAGCGCACGTCGCCGGGGCGCGGCGCGTTGGGCGCCTGCGTCAGGAAACGCCCCTTGGCGAGCCAACTGGCGTTGAGTTCGGCGCGCAGCTTTTTCGGTATCGCCCACCAGCGCAGGCGACCGTCGATCATATGCCCGGCAAAGCGGCCCGACCGACCGGCGGCGTCGCGCACGCCGGTCGTGGAAAAGGCGTCGGTCCGCGACGCCAGCCACATCGGATGCCAGTTGGCCTGGAGGTCGATCCGCTTGCCCGGCGCCATCTCCATCCGCACGCCCGGCGTCAGGATATTGGCGCGGCCGGTCTGGGCGAAGATACCCGACGGCGTGAAATCGGCGCGGCGCATGCCTAACAGGGTGTCGAACCGGCCATAGCTGCCGCCGCGCCGGTCCCCGCTGACATAGTCAAACTCGACCGACAGGCGTGCTTTTAGCGGTCCGGCGAAGCTATATCCCGCATCGGCATGGACGAACCAGGCGACGACATCGAGCGACGCGGCAGCGGGCGCATTGCTGGCGCGGACCCGGCCCATCTGCCAGATGGCTTCCACCTCATAGTCCAGTGCGCCCGCCGCAGGATCGCGCATCAGGCGCAGGCTGACACTATGGAGATGGCGGTTGCGGGTCGGTCGGCCGGGCATGTCGCGCTCGGCCAGGCCGAAATAGCCCAGTTCGACCATAGACCGGTGCGCGAAATTTTGCGCGACATAGCCGCCCCAGAGGCGCAGATCGGGGCTTTCCCGGTCCAGCGCGCGGTCATTGTCCAGCACGGCGTCCTCGTCATCGGGGCGGCGCATCTGCGGCAGGACGTAGATCAGGCTGGCAGACCTGCCCTGCGCGGTGGCGAGATCGATCCGTGCGCCGGTATAGCCGTTGGTGGTGTTGCGATAATCGTCCGCCGCGACCAGCCTTCGCGATCCCAGGTTCAGCATGAATCGGCCGAGTTGCACTGACGCCTTGCTGCCGCGCCCCAGCACGGGCCCCAGGTCGGCGACGACATAGGCCTGCACCGGCTCCAGCACGTTCACTTCACCGGTGCCGATGCCTTCGCCCGGATGACCGCCCCAGATCCGGCTGTCCCATAATTCGGCGGCGAGATGGATCGGACCCGTGCGATAATCGGCCGCGACGACGGTACGCAGGCTGGCGATGTCGATCCGGTCGTCCAGCCCGGCGCGCGCCTGGCCATCAAGCACCTCGTAGCGCGCCCGGACATTGCCGGAGAGGGAGAAGCCATCGTCCTGTGCCAGAGCCGGGGAGGCGCTGGTCAGCAGCAGCGCAAGAGAAGAGAAAAAGCGAAATCGGTCCACGCGCAGCTCCATGGTTCCGCCCCACCGCGGATATATGAGGCGGCCTTTGGCGCGGAGGCGCTGACCGGGAAGGCGCTGATCCCGATGCTCTGCGCATGGCCAAGGTTGCGGCGGCGATCAAGTCCCTTTTGCGTCGGCGCGCGCCGCCGGGGGGTGGACGGCGCGGCGACGCCTTGCCATGCTAAAGGCAATCGGGCCGTCCGCCCTACCTATCTTTCTGGAGACATCCATGATCCGCAGCCTTGCTGCCGCCCTGTGCCTGACAACGGGCCTTTCGAGCGCCATCGCCAGTCCGCTGTTCGCGCAGGACGCGATCCGGTCCAAGCCGACCGCCCTGCCCGTCGACAGCGGCGCGCCGGCGCCCAAGGACATTCCCTATCCCGGCGGCACCATAAAGCTGGAGGTCGATGCGACCGACACGGTGCAGCGCATCTTCCGCGTCAAGGAAACGATCCCCGTCGCCGCTGCCGGGCCGATGACGCTGATGATGCCGGCCTGGCTGCCGGGCAATCATGCGCCGCGCGGGCAGATCGAAAAGCTGACGGGCCTGACCTTCACCGCCAACGGCCAGAGCCTGGCGTGGAAGCGCGATCCGCTCAACGTCTTCGCCTTCCAGATCGACGTGCCGCAGGGCGTGACGCAGGTGGTGGCGCAGTTCCAGTTTCTGTCCGCCACTCAGCCCGCCCAGGGCCGCGTGGTGGTGACGCCCAAGATGCTGAATATCCAGTGGGAGAGCGTGTCGCTCTATCCGGCGGGCTATTATACGCGCCAGATTCCGATCCAGGCGACCGTGACCTATCCCGCCGGCTGGCAAGCCGCGACCGCGCTGCGCGGAACGAAGAGCGGCAATGCCGTCGCCTATGAGACGATCGACTATGAGGCGTTGCAGGATTCGCCGGTGTTTGCGGGCACGCATTTCAAGGCGGTGGACCTGGGCAGCAATGTGACGCTCAACATCGTAGCGGATGATGCGGACGAGCTGGATTTCAAGCCGGAGCAGATGGCCAAGCATAAGAAGCTGGTCGCCGAAGCGGGGTCGCTGTTCGGAGCCTATCATTTCAACCATTATGATTTCCTGCTCGCCATCACCGATGAGATGGGCGGCATCGGCCTGGAGCATCATCGTTCGTCTGAGAACCAGGTCGAGCCGGGCTATTTCAAAAGTTGGGACAAGGGCGAGGCGTTGCTGGACCGCAACCTGTTGCCCCATGAATTCACCCATAGCTGGGACGGCAAGTTCCGCCGTCCAGACCTGCTCTGGACGCCCGACTTCAACGTGCCGATGCAGGATAATCTGCTGTGGGTCTATGAAGGGCAGACGCAGTTCTGGGGCTATGTGCTGGGCGCGCGGTCGGGGATGTTCTCCAAGGCCGAAACGCTGGACGCCTATGCGCAGATCGCGGCGAAGCTGGACACGGCGGTCGGGCGGCAGTGGCGCGCGATGGAGGACACCACCCATGATCCGATCATCTCCGCCCGCCGGCCCAAGGGCTGGGCGAGTTGGCAGCGATCGGAAGATTATTACAACGAAGGGCTGATGATCTGGCTGGAGGCCGACGCGATCATCGCAAAGGCGACACGCGGCAAGAAGGGCCTCGATGATTTCGCCAAGGCGTTTTTCGGGATCAAGCCGGGCGACTGGGGCCAGGTCGTGTATAACCGCGGCGACGTCATCAAGACGCTGAACGATATCGCGCCTTATGATTGGGCCGGTTTCTTCCAGAAATATGTCGACAGTCCGACCAAGGAAACGCCCAAGGGCGGCTTCATCCTGGGCGGCTACTCCCTCGTCTATGGCGAGGAGCCGGGGGCGATCACCAAGGCGGCCGAGGGCGCCAACAAGATGGTCGACCAGAGTTTCGGGATCGGCGCGATCGTCAAGAATGACGGCGAAGTGAGCGGCGTCGTGTGGGACAGCGCGGCATTCAAGGCGGGGCTGGTCACGGGCGCGAAGATCATCGCGGTCAATGGCGACGAATATTCGGGCGACGCGTGGAAAGCGGCGATCAAGGCCAAGACGCCGATCCAGATCATCCTAAAGCAAGATAAATACTATCGCACTTTGACACTCGATTATTCGGGCGGGCTGCGCTATCCGCGCCTCGACAAGACAGGAGAGGGTGACGGCAGCCTCGACAGGTTGCTTAAAGCCCGAACATAATCATCCGTAGCGTAACGTGTAGCAAAAGGCGTTTCCATGAATATCGAACTGATCCCGGTCGGCGACGATCCGCCCAACAGCCTGAACGTCATCATCGAAGTGCCGGTCGGCGGCGAGCCGGTGAAATATGAATTCGACAAGGCCAGCGGCGCGTTGTTCGTGGACCGCATTTTGCACACACCGATGCGCTACCCGGCCAATTATGGTTTCGTGCCGCACACGCTGTCGCCCGACGGCGATCCGCTGGACGCGCTTGTCATCGCGCGCTCGCCTTTCGTGCCCGGATCGGTCGTGCGTGCGCGCCCGATCGCGGTGCTGAACCTGGAAGACGAAGCGGGTGGCGACGAGAAACTGGTCTGCGTGCCCGACAACAAGACTTTCCCATATTATGCCGACATCAGCGAGAAGGACGATCTGCCCGGCATCGTGATGGAGCAGATCGAGCATTTCTTCACCCACTATAAGGATTTGGAAAAGACCAAGTGGGTTCGCATCGGCACCTGGGGCGGGGCGGACGACGCCAAGCAGATCACGCTGGAAGCGATCGCGCGTTATCAGGCGAGCAAGAAGACGGCGTAAGGCCGGTTTCTTTCGGGAGTTAAAAAGGCCGTGTGGACGATGTCCGCGCGGCCTTTTTCGTTGGCTTGCTGAGTGTGTTCCCGCGCAGGCGGGAACCCAGTTCAAACGTCGGGACTGGATTCCCGCCTGTACGGGAACACAAAAAACTCAAATCAGCCGATCCGCGTCCAGCGCCATGGCGAGCGAATCGCGGCCTTTGGGCATCCGGGCGTGGAGGCGGGCGTCGGCTTCGACCAGGCGCTCGACGCCGATGGCAAGCTGCTCTTCGGGTAGGGTGAAGGGCAGGCGCAGGAAGCGTTCGAATGCGCCGCTCACCCCGAAGCGTGGGCCGGCGGCGATGCGGACGCCGAGGCTTTCCGCCAATGCCGCCAGCGCGGTCGCTTCCGCACGGGGCAGTTCGGCCCAGAGCGACAGGCCGCCAGCGGGCGATTCCACCCGCCAATGGGGCAGGCGATCCGCGATCAGGCCCAGCAGATGGTCGCGCCGTCCGCGCAGTTGGCCGGCCCGCTCGCCCAGGCCGACATCGGCGTCGATAAGCTGCGCGACCGCGATCTGTTCGACCACCGGGCTGGCCATGTCCATCGTCGTGCGCAGGCGGCCGAGCGCCGCCACCGTCTGAACATCGGCGCGAATCCAGCCCACCCTGAGCCCGCCCCAGAAAATCTTGCTGGCCGAACCCAAAGTGATGACCTGCCGCCCCGACGGATCGTGCATCGCCACGGGTGGGGGTGGCGCGAAATCGAGGCCCATCGCGACCATCGTTTCGTCCACCACCAGCGGCGTGTGGCTGCGCGCGGCGGCGGCGACCAGCGCGCGGCGGGTGGCGGGGTCCATGCTGCGACCGGTGGGGTTGTGGAAATCGGCGATGACATAAGCGAAGCGGGGGCTGGTCTGGCGGAAGGCCGCCTCCATCGCGTCGACGTCCCAACCCTGCGCCGGCAGGCCGACCGGCACCGGCACGACATGGGCGCGCTGCAGCGCCTGGATCGCATTATGATAGGTCGGGTGGTCGATCACCACGCGGTCGCCAGGCCCCGCCAGCCATTGGAGCAGCAGTGAAAAGCCCTGCTGCGCGCCGTTGGTGACCATGATCTGGTCGGGACTGGTCGGGCATCCGCGCCGCTCATAATGGGCGGCGATCGCGCGGCGCAGCACCATGATGCCAAGCGGATCATAGCCTAGGTCACCCAGATAGGCGGGTAGCGCCTCCACCGCATGGGCATAGGCGCGCGCGACGCCGGGCGCGGCGGGCAGGGCGGCATGGGTCCAGTTGAGCAGATTGCCGCCGGTCGTCGTGTCGATCTCCCCCGGCGCGGTTTCGGCCCGGCCCGGCGGAATCCGGGTGACGCTGCCCGACCCCTGCCGACTTTCCAGAAAGCCCTCGTCACGCAACCGGTCGAAGGCGGCAGCGACGGTGGTGCGCGACAGGCCCAGCGCGGCGGCCAATTCGCGTTCGCCCGGCAGGCGGACGTTGAGGCCGACCCGGCCGTCCAGCACCAGCATCCGCAACGCCTGCGCGAGTTGACGATAGGCCGGCTCAGCGCTGTCCTGCGCACGCCAGGCGCCCAGCAGGCGGAGCAGGGAGGGGGGGCGGAGTAGCGAAGTGGACATGGGGCACATTCCAATCTGGCCGTGGATCAAGGCCATTTATGCCAGACTGGTCCTTTTTGAAAAGGCCAGTTGGGTTGAATTAGCATGGCATGACCAACCACCGCTACGCCCTCCGTTTTTCGCAGCTCTTCTGGGGCTTGTGCCTCTACGGTTTTTCCATGGCGCTGATGCTGCGCGCCAATTTGGGGCTCGATCCCTGGGATGTGCTGCATCAGGGGCTAGCGCCCCGTATGGGCCTCAGCTTTGGCATGACCGTCAACCTGATCGGCGCGCTCGTGCTGCTGCTGTGGTGGCCACTCAAGCAACGGCCAGGGATCGGCACGATCGCCAATATCCTGGTGATCGGGACCGCGGTGGACCTGTCGCTGATACTGCTGCCGACGCCCGAAGGCCTGTGGGTGCGCGCGGGCTGGCTGGGCGCGGGGATCGTCCTCAACGGTATCGCGGGCGGTGCCTATATCGGTGCGGGCATGGGGCCGGGGCCGCGCGACGGGTTAATGACCGGCCTATGCCGCCGGACCGGCTGGCCGGTCAAATGGGTGCGCACCGGCATCGAGATCGGCGTGCTGGCGATCGGCTGGCTGCTGGGCGGCACGGTGGGGGTGGGCACCATCCTCTACGCCGCGACGATCGGCTGGATCGTCCACCATGCGCTGCCCTTTTTCCGCATCGCCGCGCCGGGACGTCCCGCGCAGGCATGACGGACGCCCCTTGATCGATCGATGCGCGACGGCGTCAACCGGTCCCTTTTCTCTTTGCATATAGGGCGCATAGTCATTGACCGGGGCAGGCAGACGGGCATGATCGGCCGAGCCTTTCCCCCGATCAAGGAGCATCCCCCTGCGCCCCTTCCTCGCCGTCGCCCTGCTCGCGCCGCTGACCGCCGCGGTCCCGTCCCAACCCGCGCCCCAACCCGCCCTCGCGCCGCTGGCCTTCGAACAAGTCGCGCCCGCCGGCACGAAAATGCCGCGGTTCAAGGTCGATGCCGCCTGGCCCGCCATGCCCGACGACCTGCTGTTGGGGCAGGTGAGCGGGGTGGCGGTGGGGCCGGACGATTCGGTGTGGGTCGTCCATCGCCCCCACAGCCTGACCGCGACCGATACGGGCCTGGCGCAAAGCCCGCCGATCGCCGCCTGTTGCAAACCCGCGCCGCCGGTGGTGCGCTTCGCCAAGGACGGCCGCTATGTCGGCGGCTGGGGCGGCGCGGCGAGCGCGCCGACGGTCGATAGCGTCAACCAATGGCCCGCCAGCCTGCACGGCGTCTTCGTCGACAAGGCCGGCACGGTCTGGTTCGGCGGCAATGGCAAGGGCGATCATGTCGTGATGAACTATAGCGCGGAGGGCCAGTATATCCGCCGCTTCGGTCAGCGCGACAAGACCGGCGGCAACGACGCGACCGACCAGCTCGGCAATCCGTCGGACGTCAATCATAGCGAAGGGATGGTGTTGGTGTCCGACGGCTATGTGAACCGCCGGGTGATTGGTTTCGATGCGAAGACGGGCGGCTATAAAGGTCGCTGGGGTGCCTATGGCAAGCCACCCAGCGGACCGGTGCTGAAAGGCACCTTCGACCAGAGCCATGCCGTCGATCCCAGCCAGACCGCCGATCCACAAGCCGCCATATTCGGCAGCATCGTCCATTGCGTAGTGCCGACGAAGGACGGCCATCTCTATGTCTGCGACCGCAACAACAACCGGGCGCAGCTGTTCAAGCGGGAGAAGGATGGCGGCCTGACCTTCGTGCGCGACTTAGCGATCGCGCCGGAAACGGGCGGCACCCATACGGTGACCGACATCGCCTTTTCGCCCGATCCCGACCAGACCTATCTCTATGTCGCGGACATGATGAACGGGCGCATCTGGATCTTGCTGCGCAAGACGCATGCAGTGCTGGGCGCGATCGGCCGGGTCGGCCGGCAGGCGGGGCAATTCACCTGGCTGCACAGCATTGATACCGACAGCGACGGCAATATCTATGCGACTGAGGTCAATACCGGCCGGCGCGTGCAGAAGCTGGTGTTCACCGGCATCGAATGAGGCTTCACGTCCCGATCAACCGTACATAGGCGCTGGCGACCCACCCGCTGGCGCAAGGGCCGGCATAGGGCTGCTTGCGGTCCACGGGAGAAGTGACGCCGCAATCCACGCTTTCCGCCGGCGCGCCGGGCGCGCGGGCCGGGGGCACGACCAGGCCCAGCCATTTCTGGTCGAGGCTGCGAGCGCATATCCATGTCCGCTGCCCCTCCGCCAGGCGCGCCAGCGCCTTTGCATCGGTGAAGGGCGCGGCGCGCAGGGGAAGACCGCCTGGTCCGCTGCGCGTCACCTGACCCAGCCCGCCGCACGCATCCATCCGTGGGCCATCCTCGCCGATCGTCACCGGGCGCGCGACCGGCGCATCCATGCGGGTTTCGGGCACCTCCATGCGCGGCGCGCCGGCGAGCGAAGAATTGGGCAATTCTTCATAGACGTCATTGCTTTTCGAGCAGGCGCCAAGCGGCAGCAGCAAGGGTAGCAGGAGGAGAGGGGCAAGGCGCATGGACAGCCTGATAGACCGTGCCGGACCCCGGCGGAAGCCGCCATGTTTCGCTTTAGTTTCGACGCGCCTTTCCCTATATGCTCGGCATGAGCGATGAACCCGTAAACACCCCCAATAATAACGAATATGGCGCTGATAGCATTAAGGTGCTCAAAGGCCTGGATGCGGTGCGCAAACGCCCCGGCATGTATATCGGCGACACCGACGATGGCAGCGGCCTCCATCACATGGTGTTCGAGGTCAGCGACAATGCGATCGACGAGGCGCTGGCCGGTCATTGCGACAAGATCGTCATCACGCTGAACCCCGACGGATCGGTCAGTGTGGAGGATAATGGCCGCGGCATCCCGACCGGCATCCATACCGAAGAAGGCGTGTCGGCAGCGGAAGTCATCATGACCCAGCTGCACGCAGGCGGGAAGTTCGAGAATACCAGCGACGACAATGCCTATAAGGTGTCGGGCGGCCTGCATGGCGTGGGCGTGTCCGTGGTCAACGCGCTGTCCGAATGGCTGGACCTCAACATCTGGCGGGACGGCAAGGAACATTATATGCGCTTCGCCTTTGGCGATGCGACCGCGCCGCTCAAGGTGATCGGCGACGCCCCTGAGGGCAAGAAGGGGACGCGGGTCACCTTCCTGGCCAGCATGGAAAAGACGCCGGGCGATGGCGCGACGTTCAAGAACCACACCGAATATGATTTCGAGAAGCTGGAGCATCGCTATCGGGAACTGGCGTTCCTCAACAGCGGCGTGCGCCTGTTCCTGGTCGACGCGCGCCATGAGGAGACGAAGGAGATCGAGCTGTTCTACGAGGGCGGAATTGCGGCCTTCGTCAAATATCTCGACCGCAACAAGTCGGCCATGATGCCGGAGCCGATCGCGATTTCTGGCACCCGCGACGACGTGACCATCGACGTCGCGCTGGAATGGAACGACAGCTATTATGAAAATGTGCTGTGTTTCACGAACAACATCCCGCAGCGCGACGGCGGCACCCACCTTGCAGCCTTCCGCGCGGCGCTGACGCGGACGCTCAACAATTATGCGGAAAAGTCAGGCGCGCTGAAGAAGGAAAAGGTCAGCCTCACCGGCGAGGATATGCGCGAGGGTCTGACCGCCATCGTTTCGGTCAAGCTGCCCGATCCCAAATTCTCGTCCCAGACCAAGGACAAGCTGGTCAGTTCCGAAGTGCGCCAGCCATTGGAAAGCCTGATGGCCGACAAGATGGCGGAATGGCTGGAGGAAAATCCGGCCTTCGGCAAGATGATCGTGCAAAAGGTGATCGACGCCGCCGCCGCGCGCGAAGCGGCCAAGAAGGCGCGCGAACTGACGCGGCGCAAGGGCGTGCTGGACATTGCCAGCCTGCCTGGCAAGCTGGCCGACTGTCAGGAACGCGACCCTGCGAAGTCCGAACTGTTCCTGGTCGAGGGCGATTCGGCGGGTGGGTCGGCCAAGCAGGGGCGCAATCGGCATAATCAGGCGATCTTGCCGTTGAAGGGCAAGATCCTGAACGTCGAGCGCGCACGGTTCGACAAGATGCTGTCGTCCAAGGAAGTCGGCACGCTGATCCAGGCGATGGGCACCGGCATTCGCGACGATTTCAACATCGAGAAGCTGCGTTACCACAAGATCGTCATCATGACCGACGCGGACGTCGACGGTGCGCATATCCGCACGCTGCTGCTGACCTTCTTCTATCGTCAGATGCCGCAGATCATCGACGGCGGGCATCTCTATATCGCCCAGCCGCCGCTCTATAAGGCGACGCGGGGCCGGTCAGAAGTTTACCTCAAGAACGAAGCCGCGCTGGAGCAATATCTGGTCGACAACGGCGTCGAATCGATGGCGCTGGAAACCGGCAAGGGGCCGCGCACCGGCCAGGATCTGCGCAGCCTGATCGAACATGCCCGCAAGATGCGGTCCGTGATGCGCTATGTGCCGCGCCGCTATAATCCCGCAATCATCGAGGCGCTGAGCCTGAATGGCGCGCTCGACCCCGAACTGGATACGTCAGCGCAGGCGGAGCGCCTGGCCGCTACCGTCGCCTGGATGGGCGCGCAGGATGTCGAGGGCCGCTGGACCGGCAGCGTCGCGGAAGAGGGCGGATTCCATTTCCAGCGCGCCTGGCGCGGCGTGACCGACCATCATGTGATCGAAGGCGGCTTCGTCGGATCGGCCGAGGCGCGCAAGCTGCACAGCATCGCCGCCGAGGATGCCGGCAGCTACCTGACCCCCAGCCGCCTGATCACGGTCAAGGCCCTCGCCGCCGAGGCGAATGACGACGACCTACCCGTAGCGCCGAGCAAGGGCGCGATGGTGACGCGGCCGAGCGAACTGCTTGACGCGATCCTGACCGCCGGGCGCAAGGGGCTGGCCATCCAGCGCTACAAGGGACTGGGCGAGATGAACGCGGAACAGCTGTGGGAAACCACGCTGGACCCGGACAATCGATCGATGCTGCGTGTCGAGGTGGAGCAGGCGGACGTGGCCGACGAAATCTTCACGCGCCTGATGGGCGACGTGGTCGAACCGCGGCGCGAGTTCATCCAGGACAATGCGCTCAACGTCGCCAATCTGGACGTGTGATGCGTTGTCGTCATGGCAAGCGTAGCGAGGCCATCCACGCAGCGCCTTGGATTGCTTCGCTACGCTCGCAATGACGGAGAACAGCACATGATCGATGCCGGTCTATCGCGTTGCGGCTGGGCCGGGACCGACCCGCTTTATTGCGCCTATCATGACGCGGAATGGGGCGTGCCGGAGCGCGATTCACGCATGCTGTGGGAAATGCTGATGCTGGAGGGGTTCCAGGCGGGCCTGTCTTGGATCACCATCTTGCGCAAGCGTGAGGGGTTTCGCGCGGCCTTCGCCGGGTTCGATCCCGACTCAGTGGCGGCCTTCACCGACACCGATATCGAGCGACTGATGGGCGACCCTGGCATCGTGCGGGCGCGGGCGAAGATCGTCGCGACGATCGCGGGCGCGCGCATCTTTTGTGCGATGCGCGACGCGGGGGAGGATTTCGCCACCTATGTCTGGTCCTTCGTCGATGGCGTGCCGTTGCAGGGCGACGGCGTCGTCGTGCCTGCCCAGACGGACCTGTCCGCCGCCCTGTCCAGGGATTTGAAACGACGCGGCTTCAAATTCGTGGGTCCGACCATCGTCTATGCCTGGATGCAGGCGATCGGCATGGTGAACGATCATGCCAAGACATGCTTCCGCCGGGATGCGGTCAGCGCGGAATGAAGCGGTGGTGGCTCATCCCTCTCATCGGCTTGATGGCAGGATGTGGCGGCGATAGCGCGACGCCGGACAACACAGTGCTGGACACCGACGCAGCGCCGCCGATCGTCGGCAATGCCATGATCGATTCGGCAAGCATCGAAAATCATTCGGAAAAGGTTCCACGTGAAACAGGCCCGGCGACGCCTGATGTTGACGCCGCGCCGCGTCATTCTGAACAAGACGCCGCTTCCTATCCCGATCCCGATCGATATAGCGCCATCGGCACGGAGCCTTTCTGGGCCGTCACGATCAATGGATCGACCGCGCAATTGGCCCGGCCGGACAAGCCGCCGCGCCGCTTCGCGGTCACGCGCAGCGACGACGCAAAATCGACCCGCTATCAGGGCGATGGCTTTACCATGACGCTGAGCGAAGGGCCGTGCAGCGACGGCATGAGCGATGCGATCTGGTCCGACCAAGTGGCGATCGCGTTCGGCGAAGGCACGCTCAAAGGCTGCGGCGGGCGGCGCGAAGATAGGCGGGATGACGCGCCCTGATCGTTAAGGAACAGGAATCCTGTGCCAAGGAGATATGCCGTGACCGACAAAAGCCCCGATACATCGCGCCGCACGCTCTTGATCGGCGCCACCACGGCTCTGTCCCTGACCGCGCTTTCCAAGCCATCCGAGGCGGCGGTGCCGACACAGCCGCCCGTGCCGCCCAGCGGGCCGAAGACGACGCTCGGCATGGTCCTGTTCGACGGGTTCGAATTGCTGGATGTTTTCGGTCCGCTCGAAATGTTCGGGATGTTGAAAGACCGGGTCGAGATCGTGATGATCGCGCAAAAGGCTGGGCCGGTGAAAAGCGGGGCAGGGCCTGCCGCGGTCGCGGATGTCGGCTTTGCCGACGCGCCGCGGCTCGACATCGTGATGATCCCGGGCGGCATGGGTACGCGGCGGGAGGTGGATAATCCCGCCTTCATGGCGGCGATCAAGGATATCGCGCAGGCCACGCCGCAGGTGGCGACCATCTGCACCGGATCTGGCCTGCTGGCCAGGACCGGCCTGATCGACGGGGTGAAGGCGACCAGCAACAAGATGGCCTGGAAGTGGGCCACGGCGCAGGGCGCGAAGGTCGTCTGGGTGCCGAAAGCGCGCTGGGTGGAGGATGGGAAATATATCTCATCCTCCGGTATTTCGGCCGGGACCGACATGGCGCTGGCCCTGATCGCGAAACTCTATGGCAAGGACATGGCGCATTGGGTCGCGCATCGCGCCGAATATCGCTGGAATGAGGATGCCACTGACGATCCGTTTGCGGCGATGAACGGGCTGGGCGCGTAGGATCAATCCGCGCGCATCGCTTCGGCCACCAGCGCTTCGGCCTCCATCAACAGCGCATCCTCTGACGCCGATTGCGCCACCTGTTCGCGACCGATCAGGATCAGCACCGGCACGGCGAGCGGGCTGACGCGGTCGAGCGTAACATGCAGCATGGTCTGGCTTGCCCGGTCGATCAGGTCGCCCAGCCGCCCGACATCCGTCATGCGCGCGCGCGCATCGGCCCAGGCGGCTTTCAGCAGCAGATGGTCGGGCTGATATTTGCGCAGCACGTCGTAGATGAGGTCGGTCGAGAAAGTGACCTGCCGCCCGGTCTTGCGCTTGCCCGGATGCTGCCGCTCGATCAGCCCGGCAATCACCGCCACGTCGCGGAAGGCGCGCTTGAGCAGGCTCGACTGTTCGACCCAGTCGATGAACTCATGATCGAGGATATCGGCCGAAAACAGGCTCTGCGGGTCGGTGACCGGCTTCAGGCTCGATATCGCCAGCGCATAGTCGTTGGACACAAAGCCCAGGGGCATCAGCCCCTGGCTCTCCATCCGCCGGGTCAGCAGCATGGACAGCGACTGATGCGCATTCCAGCCTTCGAAACTGTAGCAGACGAGATAATGGCGCCCTTCATGCGGGAAGGTTTCGATCAGCAGCTGGCCGGGCTGTGGCAGGGCGGAACGCAGTTTCTGCATCTCCAGCCATTCGCGCACATCGGGCGGGAAACGGTGCCATTCGTCCGGTTCGGCCAGGAAATGGCGGACGCGGTCGGCAAGGCGGGTGGACATGGCCATGCGCGATCCGCCCCAGCTGGGGATGCGCGCCTGTTTCGATGTCGCCCGGACCGTGAGGTCGGATGTGTCCATCCGCACCACTTCCAGCGCCATGCCGGAAAAGAAGAAACTGTCGCCGGCGCGTAGCTGCGCGGCGAAGCCCTCCTCCACCGTGCCCAGCTTGCGGCCATTGGCAAAACGCACCGCCAGCGCGGGCTGATCGACGATGATCCCGGCGTTCAGGCGATGCTGCTGGATGAAGCGAGGATGGGAGACGCGCCAGGTGCCGTCGGCGTCCTGCGTTAGCCGCTTGAACCGGTCATAGGCGCGCAGGGCGTAGCCGCCGCCTTCGATGAAATGCAGGACATGGTCGAACGCCTCGGCGGTCAGCGCGCTATAGGGGGTGGCGGATCGCACTTCGTCCAGCAATTCGTCCGCTCGGAACGGCCCGGCGCAGGCCAGGCCCATGACATGCTGGGCCAGCACGTCCAGGCTGCCGGGGCGGAAATCGTCGGCGTCGCGCTCGCCCGCCTCGACGGCATCCAGCGCGGCGCGCGCCTCCAGATATTCGAAGCGGTTGCCGGGGATCAGGATCGCCTCGCTCGCCAAGTCGAGCCGATGGTTCGCGCGGCCGATCCGCTGGAGCAGGCGCGACGACCCCTTGGGCGCGCCCATCTGGATCACGCAATCGACATTGCCCCAATCGACGCCGAGGTCGAGCGATGCGGTCGCCACCAGCGCGCGCAGCTTTCCCGCCGCCATCGCCGATTCGACCTTGCGCCGCGCCTCGATCGACAGGCTGCCATGATGGATGGCGATCGGCAGATTGGCGTCGTTGGCGGACCAGAGTTCCTGGAAGATAAGTTCGGCCAGGCCGCGGGTGTTGCAGAAAACCAGCGTCGTCTGCCGCGCTTCGATCTCCGCCATGACCTGTTTGGCGGCATATTTGCCCGAATGGCCGGACCAGGGAACGCGGCCTTCGGGGATCAATATGGCGACGTTCGGCTCCGCGCCTGCTTCGCCCAAAACCGGGGTGACCGTGTCGATGTCGCCATCGGGCGCGAGCCAGGCGCGATAAGCGTCGACATCGGCCACGGTGGCCGACAGCGCCACCCGGCGCAGCGTGGGATTGATCGTCTGCAACCGGGCCATCGACAGGTTGAGCAGGTCGCCGCGCTTTTGCGTGGCGAAGGCGTGAACCTCATCCACGATCACAGTACGCAGGTCCGAAAAGAGCAGCGCGCTATCGGGGTAGCTGAGCAGCAGCGACAGCGATTCGGGCGTTGTCAGCAGGATGTGCGGCGGGCGGACGCGCTGGCGCGCCTTGCGATCGGACGGGGTGTCGCCGGTGCGCGTCTCCACGCTGATGGGGAGCGCCATTTCCTCGATCGGGGTCAGCAGGTTGCGGCGGACATCGACCGCCAGCGCCTTCAAGGGTGACACGTAGAGGGTGTGCAGACGATCGGTGGGATGGGCGATCAGGTCCGCCAAGGTTGGCAGAAAACCCGCCAGTGTCTTGCCCGCCCCGGTCGGCGCGACCAGCAGAGCATGATCGCCCTGCGCCGCCGCGGCCAGCATATCCATCTGGTGCCGCCGTGGTCGCCAGCCGCGTGCGGCGAACCAGCTTTCGATGATCGGAGGAAGAGAAGGCGACATCGCATGGATGTAGGGTGCCGCCCGCCCGCTGTCACGGCCCGCCATGTCGGTTGTGATCCCTGCCATGGCGGACGGCCGCGCCGCATGATAGGCTGCGCTCAGCCCACGACGCGGTAATGCCGATCGGAGTCGCGCATTCTGCCATCATCCCGCACGTTCGATGAGAAAGAAGATTGTCTCATGACCGATGAACACGCCCCGCCGCCCACCGCCGACGTCATATTCGACATCTGGTTCATGCCCATGGCCTTTTGGACCCAATGGTGGCGCTTTTACGCTGAGACGCTGAATGTCGCCCGTTTCCCGCCTGGCCGTGGCCTCGTCGATGCAGAGGGCGGGCTGGTTGATGTCGAAGTCGAAGAGGGTCTTGTCGCCTGACACGAAGACATCGGTTCGGAATAATCATATAGCCCGGCGAAATAATCTTACGCCGCCCTCTGGCCCTCTGCCACCGCCCTGCGTTACACTCCCGCCATGACAGCGGCGCATCAGACGCCGCTAATGCAGGAGAAACGATATGACCGGCGAGACCCCGACCAATCTGTCCGAAGCCGACCTGACCGGCGTGGAAGCCCCGCGCAACCGCCGCCGCCCCAAGGCCCCGATCATGGAAATTGACGGCCGCAAGCTCAAGCCTGCTACGCTGATGATGGGTCATGGCTATGATCCGACGCTGTCGGAAGGATCGCTCAAGCCGCCGATTTTCCTGACCTCCACCTTCGCCTTCGAAAGCGCGGCCGCGGGCAAGCGCCATTTCGAAGGGGTGACCGGCATCCGGCCCGGCGGATCGGAGGGACTCGTCTATTCCCGCTTCAACGGCCCCAATCAGGAGATCTGCGAAGATCGGCTGTCGGTGTGGGAGGAGGCAGAGGATGCCTTGCTCTTTTCCAGCGGCATGTCGGCGATCGCGACCACGTTGCTGGCGTTGGTCCAGCCTGGCGATGTGATCGTTCATTCAGCGCCGCTTTACGCCGCGACCGAATCGCTGATCGGGCGCATATTGGGCAAATTCGGGGTGCAGTGGCTGGATTTTCCTGCCGGCGCGACGGAGGCGGAGATTGGCGCGGTGATCGAAAAGGCCAAGGGCCTGGGCCGCGTCGCCATGCTCTATCTGGAAAGTCCGGCCAACCCGACCAACGTGCTGGTCGATATAGAAGCGGTCGTCGCGCAGCGCGACTTGCTGTTCGCGGGCGAATCTCATGTGCCACCGGTCGCGATCGACAATACGTTTCTGGGACCATTGTGGCTCAAGCCGTTGGCGCATGGCGCAGACCTGGTCATCTACAGCCTGACCAAATATGCCGGTGGGCACAGCGATCTGGTCGCGGGCGGGGTACTGGGGTCCAATGCGCTTATCACCACCATCCGCCTGATGCGCAACACGATCGGCACCATCCTTGATCCCCATAGCGCGTGGATGCTGCTGCGGTCGCTGGAGACGCTGGAATTGCGGATGAGCCGGGCGGGCGAAAATGCGGAAAAAATCTGCGCCTGGCTGAAGGACCAGCCGCAGGTGGAGAAGGTCGTCTATCTCGGCTTTCCCGAAACCGAGCGGCAGGCCGATATTTATCGCCGCCATTGCACCGGCGCGGGGTCGACCTTCTCGCTTTACCTCAAAGGTGGCGAGGCGGAGGCCTTCGCGTTCCTCGACGCGCTCAAGATCGCCAAGCTGGCGGTCAGCCTGGGCGGGACCGAGACGCTGGCCAGCCATCCCGCGGCGATGACGCACCTGTCCGTGCCGGCGGAGCGCAAGACAGCGCTGGGCATCGGCGACAATATGGTGCGCATCTCGATCGGCTGCGAGGATGCGGACGATCTGATCGCCGATTTCGTCCAGGCGCTGCGGCAGATTGATGAGCCATGACCCGTCCTGTCCTGTTGGTGGGCCAGCCCTTGCTGGCACCCCTGCTGCCGTCGTTGCGCACGGATTATGACGTCATCGCGCTGTGGGACTTGCCGCCGGCCGAAGATCTGAAAAAGGTCGATGCGCTGGTGTGGGCCGGGGAGTTTCCGCTCGGTCGCGACCTGCTGGATGCCATGCCCGGCCTGACCCTCATCGCCTGCTTCACCGTGGGCTATGACGGGGTGGACCTGGCCCTGGCACGGCAGCGGGGCATTGCGGTCGCCCATGCGGGGAACGCCAATGCGGACGATGTCGCCGACCACGCCATCGGCCTGATCCTGGCCCATCGACGACAGATCGTGGAAGGCGATCGCCAATTGCGCGCCGGCCAATGGACGATCGACAGCAAGATGCGGACCCGATCGATGGGCGGCGCGCGGCTGGGCATTGTCGGCATGGGGGCGATCGGCGTTGCTGTCGCGGAACGGGCGCAGGCGATGAAGATGGCGATCCGCTGGTGGGGGCCAAGAGCCAAGCCCGATCTACTCTGGCCACGGGCCGACGATGTGGCGGCGCTGGCGCGGGAGAGCGACATATTGCTGATCGCGGCCCGCGCCGATGCGGATAATCGGGGCATGATCGACGCGCCTATCCTCGACGCGTTAGGACCAGAAGGACTGCTCGTGAATGTTGCGCGGGGGCAGTTGGTGAACGAAGAGGCCCTGATTGACGCGCTGCGGACCGGGCGGGTGGGCGGCGCGGCGCTCGACGTGTTCGATCCCGAACCGACCGATGCCCACCGTTGGGCCGATGTGCCCAATGTCGTGCTGACCCCACACACTGGCGGTGCGACGCATGAAGCGGTAGGACGGATGGCGCAGACGTTGATGGCCAATCTGGCCGCGCATTTCGCTGGAACGGCTATGCCTTCACCGGTGCCGAATTCTGCTTAAGACGGGATTTTTCCCGGAGGCGGCGTCTCATTGCAACCGCGGGACTGGGCTCCCGCCTGCGCGGGAGCACGGCCTATTCCATCGCGTCGCCTTAGCAATTTGGAACAGCCCGTTGGGCGACGCGCGTGACCAGACGCGCATAACCACGCGCCGTCATCGGATTTGCGCTATGCCGACGGCCACGCCGCCAGCGCATCAGAATTTGAAGATGGTGCCCAGATAGACGGCCTGGCTGTCCTGGCGCTCGTCGGTCATCGGGGTCAGGCGACCCGCCACGCTGTTATTGTAGCGCACGCCGGCGGTGACGTTCAGGTTGCGCGTCAGCGAATAGGAGCCGGCGAGATCCAGCGAATAATCCTTATCCGCCGACGGATTGCGCACCGTCGCCGCGACACCCGGTTCGCGGCGATTTTCCAGCATCATCTTGGTGCTGAAACGATCCTTCTTCGCGTCATCCAGCGAGAAATTCTTCGCATCAACCATCGTTTCGACCGGGACCGGGTCCAGCGCCTTGCGGCCGACCGCGTCGGGCAGGGCAAACTTGCGCCAGTTATGGGCGCCGTTCAGGCTGAAGGCGACAGGCTTGATGTCGATCGCATCGACGGCGCGATTGATAGCCACCAGATCGGCACTACCGGCCGCGCGGACCATCACGGTGACCGAACGCTGGCCGCTCAGCGAACCACTGGTGGGTGTGAAACGAAAACCCTGACGACTGGCCGAGGCCACCATCTTGGCATAGGCCGCGGCGAGGCGCGGATCCTTGATCGTGGGGGTGAAGGACGACAGGCTGCCAAGCGAACCCAGCGATACCGGCGCTTGCGTGCCCTGACGCATGAAGTCAGACGCCGCGCCGAACGCGGGGGACAGCATGAAGCCAGCGACGGCGAGCGCCGCGCCCGTTCCTGCCAAATATCCCCTGTTCATACGCATGACCCGACTCTTCATCCCCGACTTATATCTTGCGTAACGCTCTACACCGGCAAAGCCTCCACTGGCTAGGGGCAGAACGCCTTTTTGTCCGAGCTGTTGCATGGAACACACAGGCTGAATGCCCTTTGACGGGAACGCTACCACCGCGCCTGGGGGCGCAACCGGTCGCGCAGGTCTTCGCGCCCCCTTGCCCCACGCCGCACGGCCACTATAGAAGCGGTGAGTTTCTCGTCTTTTTCAAGCTAGGACATGCCTGATGGCCCGCCGTCTTCCTGCCTTCGCCACCACCGGCCTGCTATTGGCCGCACTCATGCCGCTCGCTGCGTGCGGTGGCGGCGCCAAGGATCGGCCCAAGGCCGACATCGCCGCTTCGAAGGTCACGACGATCGGCGTCAACGCCTATCTGTGGCGCGCGTCGCTCGACACCCTGTCCTTCATGCCGATGGTGCAGACCGATTCGAACGGCGGCGTGATCGTGACCGACTGGTATGCGAACCCGAATACGCCCAATGAACGGATGAAGCTGACCGTGTCGATCCTGGACCAGGATCTGCGCGCCGACGCGCTGCGTGTTGCGGCCAGCCGCCAAGTCAATCAGGGCGGCCAGTGGGTAGATGCCCCGGTCGCCGCGGCCACCGTGCAGAAGCTGGAAGAAGTGATCCTGACCAAGGCGCGCGACCTGCGCCGCATGGCGATCGGCTGAACGACCGGTTCGGGCGGCGCTCGCGCGGCGCCCCATTTCTAATCTATCGGGGCTGGGCTTGGAAAGGCCCAGCCCGCTCGCATTTGTAAGGACATGACATGCAAAGGCGCTTCAACCCGCTTGAGGCCGACGCCCGCTGGCAGGCGACCTGGGACGAGCAGCAGAGCTTCAAGGCCGACGACGCGTCGCCCAAACCGCGCAGCTATGTGCTAGAGATGTTTCCCTATCCGTCGGGGCGCATCCATATCGGCCATGTCCGAAACTATTCGATGGGCGACGTGCTGGCACGATTCCGCCGGATGACGGGGCATGAAGTGCTGCATCCGATGGGCTGGGACGCCTTTGGCATGCCGGCCGAAAATGCGGCAATGGAAAAGAAGGTGCATCCGGGCGAATGGACGCGCTCGAACATCGCCAACATGCGCGCGCAATTGAAGAAACTGGGCTTCGCGATCGACTGGTCGCGCGAACTCGCCACCTGCGAGCCGGATTATTATGGCCATGAACAGGCGCTGTTCCTGGACATGCTGCAAGCAGGCCTGGTCTATCGCAAGGAATCGGCGGTCAATTGGGACCCGGTCGACATGACCGTGCTGGCGAACGAACAGGTGATCGACGGGCGCGGCTGGCGGTCGGGCGCTTTGGTCGAGAAGCGCAAACTGTCCCAGTGGTTCCTCAAGATCACCCAGTTCGCCGACGATCTGGTGGCGGGCCTGGCCACGCTGGACCAGTGGCCGGACAAGGTAAAGCTGATGCAGGAAAACTGGATCGGCAAATCGGTCGGTTTGCAGTTCCATTTCGAGCCGGTCGCGCCTTTCGACAGCCGGATCGAGGTCTATTCGACGCGGCCCGATACGATTTTCGGGGCGAGCTTCGTGGCGATTGCGGCGGACCATCCGATCGCGCAGGCGGTGGCCGCAAACAACCCGGACGCGGTCGCCTTCATTGAGAAGTGCAAGGCGGGCGGCACCACGGCGGCTGAACTGGAAACGGCAGAGAAGCTGGGCTTCGACACGGGCCTGACCGTCGCGCATCCGTTCGATCCCGACTGGCATCTGCCCGTGTTCATCGCCAATTTCGTGCTGATGGACTATGGCACCGGCGCGGTCATGGGCGTGCCCGCGCACGACCAGCGCGACCTGGACTTTGCGCGCAAATATATGCTGCCGGTCGAGCGTGTCGTTGCGCCGGAAGGTGAAGCCGACACGCCGATCCATGACGAGGCCTATACCGGCCCCGGCAAGCTGGTGAACTCGCGCTTACTGGACGGCATGAGCGTCGAAGAAGCAAAAGCCGCCGTCATCGCGCGGGCCGAATCAGAAGGCTGGGGCGCGGGCAAGACCGTGTTTCGCCTGCGCGACTGGGGCGTGTCGCGCCAGCGTTACTGGGGCACGCCGATCCCGGTGATCCATTGCGAGACGTGCGGCCCGGTGGGCGTGCCGAAGGATCAATTGCCGGTCGTGCTGCCCGACGATGTCAGCTTCGACGTACCGGGCAATCCTTTGGATCGCCATCCGACCTGGAAACATGTCGACTGCCCAAGCTGTGGCCAGCCCGCGGTGCGCGAGACCGATACGCTGGACACGTTCGCCGATTCGAGCTGGTATTTCATCCGCTTCGCCAGCCAACCCAAGGACAAGCCGTTCGACCGCGAAACCGTCGAAAAATGGCTACCGGTCAGCCAATATATTGGCGGCGTGGAACATGCGATCCTGCATCTGCTCTACGCCCGCTTCTGGACGCGCGCGCTCCAGCATATGGGGCAATTGGGCTTTGCCGAGCCGTTCACCGGCCTGTTCACGCAGGGGATGGTGACGCATGAGACCTATAGCCGCGAACAGGGCGAGGGGCTGCCGCCTGTCTATTTCGCGCCAGGCGAGATCGACCGGACGTCCGAAGGCGCGACGCTGATCGCCGATGCTGCGCCGGTCGAGGTCGGCCGCGTCATCAAAATGTCCAAGTCCAAGAAGAATGTCGTCGATCCCGACGATATCATCGCCCAATATGGCGCGGATGCAGTGCGCTGGTTCATGCTGTCGGACAGCCCGCCGGAACGCGACCTGCCCTGGACCGAGGCTGGCATCGAAGGCAGTTGGCGCTTCGTCAACCGCGTCTGGCGGCTGTTCGGCGACTATGACACCGCGGCCGAGGGGCAGGACAAGCCCCTGGACCGCAAGCTGCACCAGACCGTCGACGGCGTCGCCAGGGATATCGAGGCGCTGGGCTTTAACAAGGCGGTCGCGAAAATCTACGAACTGGTCAACGCGATCGAAAAGGCCAAGCCGTCCGCTTCGCGCACCGCCGCGATCCGCGGGCTTGCCCTGCTGGTTGCGCCGATGACGCCGCATCTGGCCGAAGAGGGCTGGGCGGGGATGGCCAAAGACAATGGTTGTGAAGGCCTGATCGCCGACGCCGCCTGGCCGCCGGTCGATCCGGCGCTGTTGGTGGACGATGAAGTCACCATCGCCTGCCAGGTGATGGGCAAGCTGCGCGACACCATCACCGTGCCCAAGGGGACGGCGAAGGACGAATTGGAGCGGCTGGCGCTCGCCGCGCCCAATGTCGTTCGCATCCTGGATGGCGCGACGCCCAAGAAGGTGATCGTCGTGCCGGATCGTCTGGTGAACCTGGTGATTTAACAAAACGCCGTTCGGCCTGAGCCTGTCGAAGGCCCGCTTCTTCTTCTTCCCATCGAGGAAGGAAAGCCCCCTTCGACGCCGCCTGCGGCGTCGCTCAGGACAGGCTTGGACAGGCGCAGGGCGAACGGTTATGGAGGTTCACATGAAGTCTTGTCCCCTGCTCTTGATCGCCCTTGCCTCCCTCTCCGCCTGCGGATTACGCCCCGTCTATGGCGGGGGCGGGCAGGGCGCGGTGGCGCAGGCGCTCGGCAATGTCACGGTCGAACCGATCGAGGGCAAGGGCGGCTGGCTGGTGCGCAATGCGCTCAACGACCGGCTGTCGGCGATGACCGGCGGCAGCGGCCCGCGCTACAAGCTGGTGGTGAAGCTGGACGATGACATCAGCGGTTTCGGCCTGCGGTCCGATGCCGCCATCACGCGTGAGCGCCGCACCTTGCGGGCGCGTTATCAGTTGGTGGATGAAGCCACCGGCGCGCAACTGCTGGACGATACAGCCGGATCGGACGCGGGCATCGACGTGACGTCGAGCGAATATGCCACGATCGCGGCCGAAGACACGGCGCTGGAACGGCTGTCGCAGACGGTGGCGGACCAGATCGTCACCCGGCTGGCGCTCTATTCGCGCAAGGCCGCCAATCCTTGAAGGCCAATCGCGGCCAGATCGAACGGGCGCTGGACGCGCCGCCCCATGATGTGCGCTTCTTCCTGCTATACGGCCCCGACGAAGCGGGTAGCCAGTCGCTGGCGAAACGGCTGGAGCGCGCCATGGGGCCGCAGGCCGAACGGATCGACCTGGACGGCGCGACGCTGAAGGACGACCCCGCCCGGCTGTCCGACGAAGCGGCGTCATTTTCCATGTTCGGCGACAAGCGCTGGATTCGAGTCAGCGGCATGGGCGAGGAATCGGTCCCGGCACTGACCGCCCTGTTGGAGGCCGAAGCCGCCGGCAACCCGGTGATCGCGGTCGTAGGCGCACTGAAAGCCACATCGAAACTGGTCAAGCTGGCGCTGGATCACAAGGCGGTGATGGCCTGCATCTCCTACCAGCCCGATGCGCGCGAATCCGAACAGATCGCGGTCGGCATCGCGCGCGATGGCGGGCTGCGGCTGTCGTCAGACCTCGCCCGCCGCATCGTCGACTTGGCCAATGGCGACCGCGCGCTGATGACCGGCGAGATCGAGAAGCTGATCCTCTATCTCGACGCCGCGCCCGATCGCCCGCGCGAGGCGACGGCGGAGGCGCTCGATGCGTTGTCCGCCGACAATCCCGATACGGAGGTCGGCCCGCTTGTCAACGCCGTGTTGGGCGGCGACCTCAAGGCCATGCACCGCGAACTCACGAGCCTGAGCGAAACCGGCACCGCCATGGCGTCGGTCATCCGCCCGCTGCTGAACCGCGCGATGCTGATCGCCAATATCCGCACCGATTTCGACGCCAGCGGACGCCTGGAAGGCGCGGTGGAAGCGGCGGGCAAGGCGGTGTTCTGGAAGGAAAAGGGGCTGGTGTCGCGCCAGGTACGGCAATGGGATGCGCCCGGCATCGCCCGCGTGCTCCAACGGCTGCTGGAAGCGGAACGCGCCACCCGATCGGGCCGGGGGCTGGGTGACTTGATGGTGCGTCACGAATTGCTGACGATCGCGCGGCAGGCGGCGCGGGAGCGGGCCTGAATCCGCAGACTTGAACCCCGGCTAGGACAGCGCCATATTGCCGCCATGGACAAGCTGAACCTGAGCGAAGCCGAATGGCGCGCACGCCTTTCCCCCGAACAATATCATGTGCTGCGCGAAGCGGGCACGGAGCGGGCCTTTACCGGTCCCTATAATGGCAACAAGGCCGACGGCGTTTATTATTGCGCCGGTTGCGGCACCGAACTGTTCGACGCGCAGGAAAAATATGACAGCGGGTCGGGTTGGCCCAGCTTCACCGCGCCGGTCGATGGCGACGCGGTCGAGGAAATTCGCGACGCCAGCCACGGTATGGTCCGCACCGAAGTCCGCTGCGCCACCTGCGAAGGGCATCTGGGCCATGTCTTCCCCGATGGTCCGGGCGTTAACGGCCTGCGTTACTGCATGAACAGCGCCAGCCTGGACTTCAAGCCGCGCGACGAAGAGGCGGAATAGATTTAGCCGAGCATTTTCCGGGGGTGTTTCCGCGCAGGCGGGAACCCAGCGCGGACGGGATGAACTGGGTTCCCGCCTACGCGGGAACACGGCATTGCTTGAACCCATTCATCCCTGGTAAAGCGCTGATCCTCATGGAAGGCGCGACGGTCTTTTTCCGCGTCGGACGCATGATTTGCGCTGGCAGGGGCCGGGATTAGCGCGTATCCGGGGCGGCACAGATGGCAGGATCAGGCAAGAACAAAGGCGCGCCGCGTGGCCGCGCGAAGACATGGTTGCTGCGCGGGCTGAAGATCGGCCTTGCGACGGCGGTGGCGGGCCTGCTGGCGGTGGTGATCGCTGTGGTGATCGCGATGCAGTCGCTGCCCGGCTATGATAGCCTTAAATCCTCCCCCAATGGCCAGATGATCCGCGTGCATGCTGCCGACGGGAGCGTCATCGTGTCCTTGGGGCCGAGTTTTGGCAAATGGATGGACTATGACCGCATTCCGCAGGTCATGGTCGATGCGATGGTCTCGACAGAAGACAAGCGCTTCTACCTGCATCCCGGCGTCGATCCGATCGGCATGGCGCGCGCCGCCTGGGTTGCGATCGAAAATCGCGGCAAGGGCCGGCGGTTGCAGGGCGCATCGACCATCACCCAGCAGGTGACGCGCAATATCTTCCTCAACAACAGCTATAGTTTCGGCCGCAAGATCCGCGAAATGGTGCTGGCGCTGGCGCTGGAACGCAAATTCACCAAACGGCAAATCCTCGAACTCTACCTCAACAAGGTCTATTTCGGCGGCGGCGCCTACGGCATCGATGCGGCCAGCCGCAAATTTTTCGGCCATCCCGCCACCGGCTTGGACCTGCCCGAAGCGGCGATCATCGCGGGGCTGGTGAAGGCGCCGTCCAGCTATTCCCCCACCGCCGACGCCGACGCCGCGATCGGCCGCGCCGGCGTTGTTTTGGACCTGATGCAGGAAAATGGCGCTATCTCCGCATCGCAGCGGGCGGACGCGGATATTCAGAGCGTCAAACTGGCTCCGCAAGCGCCGCAGAACAGCGTGCGTTACTTCACCGACTGGACGCTGCCCCAGCTCGACCTGCTGATCGATGAGCCCAACGAGCCGCTGGAGGTCTATACCACCATCGATCTTGGCATGCAGAAGGCGGCGACGGCGGCGATCCAGGCTAATGTGCCGTCGGGCACGCAGGGCGCAATGGTCAGCCTGGACCGCGACGGCGCGGTGCGGGCGATGGTCGGTGGCCTGGATTATGTGACGTCCAACTATAATCGCGCCACCACCGCGACGCGCCAGCCGGGATCGGCGTGGAAGATCTTTGTCTATATGGCGGCGCTGGAGGCGGGCTATACCCCCGACACCGGCGTGACCGACGAGCCGGTGACGATCAACGGCTGGTCCCCGCGCAACAGTTCGGGGCGCTTTTCTGGCGATATCGATATCCGCACCGCCTTCGCCTATTCGATCAATACGGTCGCAGCGAAGCTGGGCGTAGAGGTCGGCTTCCCCACCGTCGCCGACATGGCGCGGCGCTTTGGCATCACGACGCCGGTCAATACCCATCCGTCGATGGTGCTGGGCACGTCCGACGTGCGGTTGATCGACATGACTCGCGCCGCCGCCTCGATCGCGCGTAAGGGGATTGCCGTGACGCCCTATGGCATTACCAAGGTCACCACCGCCGACGGCCGGCTGCTCTACAGCCATCAGGACGACACCAGCCGCGTGCTTGTGGCCCCCTGGGTCGCCGCCGGCATGACCGACCTGATGCAGACGGCGGTCAGCACCGGCACGGGCAAGGCCGCCCAGATCGGCCGCCCGGTCGCGGGCAAGACCGGCACCACGACCAGCAACAAGGATGGTTATTTCCTGGGCTTTTCCAGCGGCATCACCACCGGCGTCTGGATGGGCCGCGATGACGCCAAGGCGGTCGGTGGACTACAGGGCGGCCGTGCGCCAGCCCGCGCTTTCGCCGATTATATGAAAGTGGCGGTTTCCAAGCGCCCGGTGGAGCAGTTCGAAACAGAGGTGACGCTGCCCGAATGGCAGCTGGAACCGGACGATGAGGCCTATTATGGCAGCCCCGACAATGGGATGGTTGGGGGGCTGGACGGCGGCATGCTGGTCGACGAAAACGGCCTGCCGATCGAGCGCCCCCGCGCCGCCCCTTCAGAGGCCGCGAGCGACGATCCGCAGATGGAGGTCGATCCCGAAGACAGGCCGCGGCAGGACCGGCCGCAACCGCCGCGCATCGACCAGCAATGGATCGACAATGTGCTGGGCCGCGATCGCCAGCGGCAGCAGCGACCGACGCCCAATCCTTAAGCGTCCAACGCCTAACCCTTAACCTCCTCGTTCGCGGCGAACTGGGCCTTTTCCAGCGCGCTGCCGTCGGGCAGCAGGAAGTCGACCTTGCCCCGGCCAAAATCGATCGCCACCCGATCGAAAATCTTGAGCGCGCTGATGCCCAGCAGCAGCGCCGGCTTGTCCTGCATCCCCAGTTCGGCAAAGGGGCTGGCGTCGGCGAACAGCACCGGGACTTCGGTCAGGTTGACGCGGCCCATGCGCACCGACTTGATCCGTCCCACCTGCCCCGTCAGTGTGCCGCCGGTGACGCTGGTCAGCGCCGCCGTCAACATCGCCGGCGCGCGCTTCTTCGTCATCAGCCGGTCGCGCAGCGCGATATTGCCGATGCTGAAATGGGTGCCGGTATCGAGCATGATGTTGACCCGCATGCCGTTGACCTCGGAATCGAGCAGGATCAACTGGCCGCGCTTGCGCCGCGCCTCTACCACGATGGTATCGGGATCGGCCGACAGGCGGCGACGGGGGTTGCTGCTGCCGATTTCCATCCGCCCGGTGCGGAAATTCAGTGTCAGCCGCTTACCGTGCAGGCTGTCCAGCCCCAGCAGGCCCGGCGCTCCCAGATCCACGCCTTCCAGCACTGGCGCCTCGATATCGTCGATCGTCCCGCCGCCAAAGCCCAGCCGCGGCACCGCGACCGTCCCGGCCTCCGACCGGCCGGTCATGCTGATGATGGTGACATTGGCGCGCGGCGACAGCGCCAGCTTTTCCGCCAGGTCGCGCGCGATCACGGTGCGCTGCGATCCGGTGTCGATGATGAAGTTCCACGGCCCCTTGCCGTCGATCGAGATCGGGATGGTCACCCGTTCGTCCAGCGCGGGACCGGTTTGGACCACCGTGGGCGGGATGTCGGGATCAAGGGCGGGATCGAGGATTGCGGGGGCGGGCAGGGGCGAATCCTGCGCGGCAAGCGGCGCGCCGCCGATCGTCAGCCCCACACCCAGCAACACCCTCACGCAGAGAGGGAGCCGTCCCATATCCTCATCCTTCCATTTTATGCCGCGCTTATATCATGGCAGGCCATTGTCGCACCAGCGCCACCGCCCGGCGCGGATTGCGGCGAAAAGGCGATTTTCCACCACTGCGGTCTGCTCTCATGCCTTGACTTGACCATGGGCGGATCGCTACACGCCAGATGATAGCTCCCGACCGTCCGGCACGGGACTCGACCGGCGTCCTGCCCGGTTCTGAAATCCTTCCCTTTTCTGCCCTACTTCACCCTCTCGCCATCGGACCGACTCGCAATGCATCTCAAGGACCTCAAGAAAACAGCGCCCGCAGATTTGGTCACCATGGCCGAAGAGTTGGGCGTCGAAAGCGCATCGACGCTGCGCAAGCAGGATTTGATGTTCGCGATCCTGAAGGCCGAGGCGGAGAATGGCGAACAGATCATGGGCGAGGGCACGATCGAAGTGCTGCCCGACGGCTTCGGCTTTCTGCGTAGCCCGGAAGCGAACTTCCTGGCCGGTCCCGACGACATCTATGTCTCGCCCAATCAGGTACGCCGTTTCGGCCTGCGCACCGGCGACACGGTGGACGGCGAAATCCGCGCGCCCAAGGATGGCGAGCGCTATTTCGCGCTGGTGAAGCTCAATACCGTCAATTTCGACGATCCCGATGTGGTCCGCCATCGCGTGAATTTCGACAATCTGACGCCGCTTTACCCCGAATCGAAGCTGACGCTCGACCCCTATGATCCGACACAGAAGGACAAGTCGGCCCGCGTCATCGACATCATATCGCCCCAAGGCAAGGGCCAGCGCACGCTGATCGTAGCCCCGCCGCGCGTCGGCAAGACCGTGATGCTGCAGAACATCGCCAAGGCGATCACCGACAATCATCCCGAAGTCTTCCTGATCGTCCTGCTGATCGACGAGCGCCCGGAAGAAGTCACCGACATGCAGCGCAGCGTGAAGGGAGAGGTCGTCTCCTCCACCTTCGACGAACCCGCTACCCGCCACGTCCAGGTCGCCGAAATGGTGATCGAAAAAGCCAAGCGGCTGGTCGAGCATAAGAAGGATGTCGTCATCCTGCTCGACTCGATCACCCGTCTGGGTCGCGCCTACAACACCGTGGTCCCCTCTTCGGGCAAGGTGCTGACCGGCGGTGTCGATGCCAATGCGCTCCAGCGGCCCAAGCGCTTCTTCGGCGCGGCGCGTAATATCGAGGAGGGCGGTTCGCTCTCCATCATCGCCACCGCGCTGATCGACACCGGCAGCCGGATGGACGAAGTGATTTTCGAAGAGTTCAAGGGCACCGGCAATTCCGAAATCGTGCTGGACCGCAAGGTCGCGGACAAGCGCATCTTCCCAGCGCTGGACGTCGGCAAGTCCGGCACCCGCAAGGAAGAGCTGCTGGTCGACAAGGCCAAGCTCAGCAAGATGTGGGTGTTGCGCCGCATCCTGATGCAGATGGGCACGATCGACGCGATGGAGTTCCTGCTGGACAAGATGAAGGACAGCAAGACCAACGAAGACTTCTTCGATTCGATGAACCAGTAAGGGACGCTCGCGATCCTTCCGGTCGCGCGCAGATCCATCATAAATTTTGCCGCGAGAGCCGGGCCATGTATATGGTCCGGCTTTCTCCTTTCCTACAGACAGGGACGTTAGCAGGCCGCCATGATCGACCTCCTCGCCACCGCCGCCTCCGCGGCCCAGGGCCTCGGCTCTCCTGCCGATATCTGGCAGCACATCGTCAATGATTTCAGCAATATAACTTCGCCTAGTGCGCTGGCCGCCTTTGGTCAGGTGCTGATGATCGACATTCTTCTGGCGGGTGACAACGCCATCGTCGTCGGCGCGCTGGCGGCGGGGCTTCCGGCAGCCCAGCGCAAGAAGGTGATTCTGATCGGCATCATCGCCGCGCTGGTGCTGCGCATCGCCTTTGCGCTGGTGGTCAGCCAGTTGATGCAGATCGTCGGCTTGATCCTGGCCGGTGGCCTGCTGCTGCTGTGGGTCAGCTTCAAGATGTGGCGCGAATTGCACCCCAAGCGGGGTGGCGACACGCCGGGCGACACCAGCGACGACGATGTGTCGGGATTGCGCCCGGCCAAAAGCTTCGCCGCTGCCGCCTGGGCCGTAGCCGTCGCCGACGTCAGCATGAGCCTGGACAATGTACTGGCCGTCGCGGGCGCCGCGAAGGACCATCCCGGTATCCTCATCATCGGGCTGATCCTGTCGGTCGCGCTGATGGGCATCGCCGCGAACATCATCGCCAAATATATCGAGCGGTTCCGCTGGATCGCCTATATCGGTCTCGCCGTCATCGTCTATGTTGCGGTCAAGATGATTTATGAAGGGTTCGTCGACCATCAGGTCGGGATATTGACGCTGTTCGGCTGACCGGCCTGACGCGCAAAAAAGGGGGCGGAACCTGACAGGTTCCGCCCCCTTTTTGTTGTTTCTACACAATAGCCGTTCGTTTCGAGCGAACGGTTTGTTCTTGTGATTTAGGGGATCAGCACGGTCGCCCCGGTCGTCTGCCGCGCTTCCAGCGCGCGGTGCGCCTCCGCCGCATCACTCAGCGCGAAACGCTGACCGATCACCGCCTTGACCACGCCGCGCCGCATCCGGTCGAACAGGCGATCGGCGGTATGCGCCAAAGCCTCCGCCGTCGCGATATAGTCGAACAAGGTTGGGCGGGTGACGTAAAGCGAACCACCCCGGCTGAGGTCCAGCAGGCTGACCGGCGGGACCGCGCCCGACGCGTTGCCATAGCTGACCATCAGCCCGCGCCGTTTGAGGCTGGCGAGTGAGGCGGCCCAGCTGTCCTCACCCACGCCATCATAGACCACGTCCACGCCCTTGCCATCCGTCAAGTCGCGCACCCGCACGGCCAGCTCATCGAATGGACCGTGCAAGCTGTGGTCTGCGTCAACGCTTGCCGCCTTCTGCGCCGACCCGCAATGGGCGATAACAATGACGCCCTTATCGCGCAGCCACGGGACGAGGACAGAGCCGACCCCGCCCGCCGCCGCATGGACCAACGCGACCTGACCGGCGTGCAGCGCGATCGTATCTTCGGCCAGATAACAGGCGGTCATGCCCTTGAGCATCATCGCCGCCGCATCCTGTGTCGATACGCCATCGGGAATCCGCACGACCTTATCCGCCGCAACGATCCGGTGGGTGGCGTAAGACGCCAGCCCGCTGGCGCAGCCTACGACATCGCCGACTGCAAAGCCGGTAACCCCCGGCCCGACCGCCGCCACCCGGCCTGCGCCCTCCGACCCCAAGGGGGTGGGCAGGGGCGCGGGATAGAGGCCGGTGCGATAATAGGTGTCGATGAAATTGAGGCCGACGGCATCCTGCGCGATTAGTATTTCGCCTTCACCTGGCGCACCGGGATCGAAATCCTCGCGCGCGATCACCTCCGGCCCGCCATGGCTGCGGGCGACCATGCGCCATGCGCCGCCCATCAGGCGAGATGCTCGGCGAAGAAATCGGCGGTGCGGCCGTCCGCGAGTTCGGCGCCGGCTTCGTCGCGACGTTGGCCCATCTCGGCGGCGAAACCATGGTCCAGCCCTTCATAATCATACAGCGTCACATGGCGGTTGTCGGCTAGACCCTCATGCATCGCTTTCTGCGCGTCGGGCAGGACGAAGTGATCGGCGGTCGGCACATGCAGCAGCACGGGCTTGCCGATCGCCTGCTGTTCGCCCAGCAGGCCGTCGATGCCGACGCCATAATAGCCCACGAATGCATCGCCATCGGTGCGGCAGGCGCTCATAAAAGCCAGACGCCCGCCCAGGCAATAGCCGACCAAGCCGACTTTGCTATCGTGGCCCAACGCCGCGCGCGCCGCCTTGATCGTCGCTTCGATATCGCGGATGCCCTGATCCTGGTTGAACTTGGGTATCAACCCCAGCGCCGTGTCCATCTGTTCCGGCACATCGGCGTCCAGTTCGATATGCGGTTCGATCCGCCAGAACAGATCGGGCGCGTAGGCAAGGTAACCGGCCTTGGCCCAGCTATCGCATTTCGCGCGGATACCTTCATTCACCCCGAAAATTTCCTGGATGACGATGATCGCCGCGGTGGCATCCTCTTCGGGCTTCGACACATAGGTGTCGAACTGCGCATCGCCTTCCAGTGTCTTGATCGGAATGAAATCGCCCATGTCGCTATCCTTTTGTCATGAAATATGCCGCGCATATTGGCCGATCCGGATCAGCGCGCAACCGCAAGGCGCGTTAAAAATTTGCTTTGATGCGGCCAGTTGCGGCATGACGGTCCGCAATAATGCCAGGCCGAAGGAAAGGGCAGCGACATGAAGGTTACCGTCGACGTGGACTGCACACCGGCCGAAGCGCGCTCCTTCCTGGGCCTGCCCGATGTCACCCCCATCCATGACAAATATATCAAGACGATGCTGGACGGCTTCGACGGCGTCGCCAATGTCGAGCAGATGGAAACACTGTTCAAGAGCTTCTCGCCGATGGGCGATGCAGGTATGCGTCTGTTTCAGCAGATGATGAATATGGGCCTGGCGGGCATGTCCGGCGGCGAAAAGAAATAAGCCTGTGACCGGTCCCGATGGCGACACGATATTCGCCCTGTCCAGCGGTGCGCCGCCGGCAGGGATTGCGGTCATACGGATAAGCGGAGGGCAGGCGGGGGCGGCGCTTGCGACCTTGGCCCGTCGCTTGCCTTCACCGCGCAGCGCGAGCCTGGCGTTGCTGAAAGACCCGCGCGACGATGCGCCGCTTGATCGTGCGCTGGTGCTGTGGTTGCCCGGTCCGTCGACCGTCACGGGCGAGGATATGGCCGAACTCCATTGCCATGGCGGTCGCGCCGTGGTGGCGGCGGTGGAGGAGGCGCTGGCGGCCATGCCCGGATTACGGCGAGCCGAGGCGGGGGAGTTCACTCGCCGCGCTTTCGCTCATGGCCGCATGGACCTGAACGCGATAGAGGGCCTGTCCGACCTGCTCGCCGCCGAAACCCAGGGCCAGCGCCGCGCCGCCTTGCTGATGGCGGAAGGGCATTTTTCGCGCCGCATCGACGGCTGGCGGCTTGGCTTGCTCGACCTGTCCGCCATGGCTGAGGCGGCGCTCGACTTCTCGGACGAGGATGATGTGCCCGACGCCGCGATCGAAACGCGGATCGGCGCGGGGATCGCCGCATTGGCGCAAGACGTCGCCGCCGTCCTGGCTGCGCCATCGGCCGAGCGGCTGCGCGATGGCATCCGCGTCGTGCTGGCCGGGCCACCCAATGCCGGCAAGTCGACGCTGCTCAATGCATTGGTCGGGCGCGACGCGGCGATCGTATCCGAAATCGCGGGCACCACCCGCGACCGTATCGAAGTGCCGGCCGCGATCGGCGGCACCGCCTTCCTCTTCACCGACACCGCCGGCCTGCGCGGCGAAACGGACGATGTGATCGAGGCGATCGGCATGGACCGCGCCCGCGCCGCGCTGGACGCGGCCGACATCATCCTGTGGCTGGGCGACGCGGCTGAACTGCCCCACGCCGATGCCCTGTTGATTGCCGCGCAGTCCGACCGTAGCGGTCCTGATCGTCCCGGCCTGCGCCTGTCCGCCTGCACCGGCGAAGGCATGGACAGGCTGATCGCCACGCTTCAGGAACGCGCTGCGGCACTTCTGCCGGGGGAGGGCGACTATGCCCTGCACGCGCGCCAGAGACAGCAAGTTGGACAGTTATACGCGCATCTCGCAACGGCTGGTGCGACCGATGATTTGCTCGTCATCGCTGAAGATTTGCGACAAGCCCGCCGCACCATCGATGCGCTGACCGGGCAGGCGGGAACCGAAGATATGCTGGACCGTCTCTTTGCGGGTTTCTGCATCGGCAAATGATGCATGTTCCACGTGGAACGCTTTTGACCCACCCCCCTTCATTCTGATAAGGGGCGGCCATGCAAAGACGTTATGATGTGATCGTGGTCGGGGGCGGCCATGCCGGCTGTGAGGCAGCCGCTGCCGCAGCGCGCAAGGGCGCGTCGGTGGCGCTGCTCACCTTCGCCCGCGATACCGTTGGTGCCATGTCCTGCAATCCGGCGATCGGCGGGTTGGGCAAGGGTCATTTGGTGCGCGAAGTCGATGCGCTCGATGGGCTGATCGCGCGCGCCGCCGACGCCGCCGCCATCCATTATCGGATGCTCAATAGCAGCAAGGGTGCCGCCGTGCAGGGGCCGCGCGTGCAGGCAGATCGTAAACGGTATCGTGCCGCCATCCACCAGATGCTCGACGCGCAGTTGGGGCTGGAGATTGTTGAGGGCGAAGCCGACGCCTTGCTGATCGACGGAGACGCGATCGCAGGCATCGCATTGGCCGACGGCCGGACCATCGCTGCGCCGACGGTGGTGCTGGCCACCGGCACATTCCTTGGCGGCAAGCTCTTCCGCGGGGATGAGCGCGAGACCGGCGGGCGGATCGGCGAACGGGCCGCTAGCGCTTTGGGTATTCAGTTGCGCGACCTCGGCCTGCCGATCGCTCGGCTCAAGACGGGCACGCCGCCTCGCCTCGATGGCCGCACCATCGATTGGGCGCGTCTGGAAACGCAGCCGTCGGACGGGGAGGCGTGGACCATGTCGCCTCTCTCGTCGCGCCGCGTGCTGCCGCAACTTGCCTGCGCCATCACCCGCACCAACGACGCCACCCATGCGATCATCCGCGATGGCATGGACCGGTCGCCCTTGTTCAGCGGGGCGATCGAGGGGCGGGGACCGCGTTATTGCCCGTCTATCGAGGACAAGGTCGTGCGCTTCGGCGATCGGGACGGGCATCAGATTTTCCTGGAACCGGAAGGGCTGGACGATCCGCTCGTCTATCCCAATGGCATCAGCACCTCGCTGCCGACCGACGTGCAGATCGCCATGGTGAGATCGATGCCCGGGCTGGAGCAGGCCATCATCGCCGTTCCGGGCTATGCAGTCGAATATGACCATGTCGATCCGCGCGCGCTCGATTCCACGCTGGAAGTGCGCCAACTGACCGGCCTGTTCTGCGCCGGTCAGATCAACGGCACGACAGGCTATGAAGAAGCAGCCGCGCAAGGGCTGGTCGCCGGTACCAATGCCGCCGCCCGTGCGCGCGGCGAAGCACCGATGATCCTGGACCGTGCCAGCAGTTATATCGGCGTGATGATCGACGACCTCGTTTTGCAGGGTGTCACCGAGCCCTATCGGATGCTCACGGCCCGCGCCGAATATCGGCTGCGGTTGCGTGCCGACAATGCGGAGACGCGGTTGGGTCCGATCGGTCTCGCCCATGGCGTGATTGGTCGCGATCGCGCAGCCCGATTGGCCGAGCGCCAGACGCGGCGCGCCGCGATCGAGGCGGAACTCGCCCAGCCCAGGACCGCCAGTGAGATGGCGCGTGCGGGCGCGATGGTCCGGCAGGATGGTGCACGACGCAGCTTGTTCGAATGGGCGCGCTTCCCCGAAGTCGATCGGGCGTTGCTGTGCGCGCTCGCGCCGACGCTGCGCGCTGCCCCCGCCGACCTGCGCGACGAAATATTGGAGGACGCCCATTACGCCCCCTATCTGCAACGACAGGATAGCGAGATCGCCGAACTGCGCCGCAATGAGCGTGTCATCATCCCTGTCGATTTTAATTTCCGCACCATCGGCGGGTTATCGACCGAGATGATCGAGCGCCTCGACGCCGCCCGTCCCGACACGCTGGCGGCCGCCGGTCGCATCCGCGGCATTACCCCGGCGGCGCTGGCGGCGATCCTGATCCATGTCCGCCGGGTGGCTGCGTGACCGAAGAGGAAGCCCGCGCTTGGCTGACAGCGCATTGCGATGTTTCACGTGAAACATGGGGCAGGCTCGAACGCTATGTCGCCATCCTCCTGTCCGCCATGGACGAGCAGAATTTGATCGCACAATCGACTCGTCCCCATATTTGGGTGCGGCATATCGTCGATTCCGCGCAGCTGCTCCGTCACACCGAACACGCGGCCGAGGGGCACTGGATCGATCTTGGATCGGGCGCTGGCCTTCCCGGTATCGTGCTCGCCTGCCTATCCGACCGCCCGTTGATAATGGTCGAATCCCGGCGCAAGCGGATCGATTTTCTGGAAAGCGTGATTGCCGAACTGGGCCTGACCCATGCCCGCGTCTTTGGCGGTCGTGTCGAAATGGTCCCGCCCGCGCGAGCCGCCGTCATCAGCGCCCGCGCCTACGCGCCTTTGCCCAAGCTATTCGAATCAGCACTGCATCTTTCCGACAAAAACAGCCTTTGGGTGCTGCCCAAAGGACGAAATGCGCAAAATGAACTGGAGGCGGCGCGTCCGGCATGGCAAGGTGTGTTTCACGTGGAACCCAGCATAACGGATGACGACAGCGCCATCATCGTGGCCCACGCCGTAAAGCCCGCCAAAAGGAAAGGCTGAGGATGATCCGTATCGCCATCGCCAATCAGAAGGGCGGCGTGGGTAAGACCACCACCGCGATCAATCTTGCGACTGGTCTGGCAGCCACGGGCTTGCGCGTGTTGTTGGTCGATCTCGATCCGCAGGGCAATGCCTCTACCGGTCTTGGCGTCGGTCATGCCGACCGCGCGCAATCCAGCTACGACCTGCTGGTCGGCAATTGCGCTTTGGACGACACGGTCATCGCCACGCGGGTTCCCAAGCTCGACCTGGTTCCTGCAACGCAAGACTTATCGGGCTGCGAAATCGAACTGATCGATTATGAGCAGCGCACTCACAGGCTGGAGCGCGTGCTGGCCGAAGCCCAGCCGGGGCGTTGGGACATCTGCCTGATCGACTGCCCGCCTTCGCTGGGCTTGCTCACAATCAATGCGATGGTGGGCGCACAATATCTGCTGGTGCCGCTCCAATGCGAATTTTTTGCATTGGAAGGTCTCTCGCAACTGCTCCAGACGGTCGAGCGTATCCGTGGCCGTTTCAACCCCGGCCTGTCGATCATGGGCGTGGCGCTGACCATGTATGATCGCCGCAATCGCCTGACCGATCAGGTCGCCGACGATGTGCGCGCGTGCCTGGGCGATCTCGTCTTCTCGACCGTCATCCCGCGCAATGTCCGCCTGTCCGAAGCGCCCAGCCATGGCGTACCCGCTCTCATCTACGACTTCCGCTGTTCGGGGTCCGAAGCCTATATGCGTCTGGCGCGCGAACTGATCGCGCGCCTGCCCCGACAGGAGGTTGCTGCTTGAGCGACGAAACGACCGACAAGCCCAAGATCGCCAAGCGCCCCCATGGTCTGGGCCGCGGGCTGTCTGCCCTGTTGGGGGATGTCGCGCGCGAGGAGCCGGTTGCGCCCAACGCCATCCCCGCCAATGGCAAGGCGGTGCAGAGCATCGAAGTCTCGCTGATCCAGCCGCACCCCGAACAGCCGCGTCGCCATTTCGACGAAGGCGCTTTGCAGGAACTGGCCGAGAGCATTGCCAAGCGCGGCGTCATCCAGCCGATCATCGTGCGCCCCCATGGCGGCGGGTTCCAGATCATCGCGGGCGAGCGCCGGTGGCGTGCGGCACAGCGGGCGCAGATGCACCGCATCCCTGCGATCGTGCGCGATTTCGACGAGCAGGAAACGCTTGAAATCGCGCTGATCGAAAACATCCAGCGCGAGGATCTCAACCCGATCGAAGAGGCGGAAGCCTATCGCAAGCTGATCGCCGAATTTCACCATAGCCAGGACGCACTGGGTCGTATCGTCGGCAAATCGCGCAGCCATGTCGCCAACCTGATGCGCCTGCTCGAACTGCCGCAGACGGTGCAGCAGCAGGTGATGGAAAGCCGGATCAGCATGGGCCATGCCCGTGCGCTGATCGGCCTGCCCGATTGCGAGGCGCTGGCGCGGCAGATCGAGGATAAGGGCTTGTCCGTCCGCGATACCGAAAAACTGGTGCGCCGCGTCAAGACCGGCGTCGAAGCGCCAGCGGCCAGGCGCGCCGTCGGCACTGGCGACAAAGACCCGGACATCGCGGCGCTGGAGCAGCATCTGGCCGACATATTGGGCCTGAAGGCCGAGATCGCGCATGAGGGCGCATCGACCGGCGGCACTTTGGCGTTGCGCTATTCCAACCTCGACCAGCTGGACATGCTGTGCCAGCGTCTGTCGGGCGAGCGCATCTAGGACCGACGGCGGCCCCACTCGTCGCAGCGCATACGCGCGAAGTTCAAGAAGTTCGGCACGCCGTGTCCATAAAGCCCGCTGGTCTTTTGTCCCCCTGCTCCTTAGATTGCGGGGATGGCCGATATGATCTCCACCCACGCCGCTGCGCCCACCGTCATTCGCCGGATGGACTATCGTCCGCCCGACTGGCTGATGCCTGACGTCACGCTCGACTTCGATCTCGATCCCGCGCTGACCAGGGTGCGGACGACATTGTCGGTCACGCGCAATGGCGATCATGACCGCCCCCTCCGCCTTGATGGCGAAGGCCTCGTGCCGCTGGTCGTGTGCGTCGATGGCCGTCCGTTGGCGCAGGACGAATGGCATTTGGAGGCGGGCGCGCTTATCATCGCGCTGCCCGGCGGCGCGCATAGCGTCGAAACGCTGGTCGAGCTGTCGCCGGAGGGCAACAGCAAGCTGATGGGTCTTTACGCCAGCGGTGGGCTGCTGTGCACCCAGTGCGAGGCAGAGGGTTTCCGCCGCATCACCTTTTTCCCCGATCGGCCGGACATCTTGTCGCGCTACAGCGTGCGCATGGAAGCGGACAAGGCGCGCTTCCCTGTCCTTCTTTCCAACGGCGACCCCATCGAGCAGGGTGATCTGCTGGACGGCCGCCACTGGGCGCGTTGGAACGATCCTTTCCCCAAGCCCTGCTATCTTTTCGCGCTGGTCGCGGGCGACCTCGCCTGCAATGGCGACCGCTTCGTAACGATGAGCGGGCGCGAGGTGCAGCTTGGAATCTGGGTGCGCGAAGCCGATCTGGCCCGGACCGATCATGCCATGCAGGCGCTCAAGAACAGCATGGCCTGGGACGAGCGCGTCTATGGCCGCGAATATGATCTGGATGTGTTCAACATCGTCGCCGTGGCCGACTTCAATTTCGGCGCGATGGAGAATAAGGGCCTCAACATTTTTAATTCGCGCTATATTTTGGCTGACCCCGAAACGGCGACCGACATTGACTATGACGGGGTCGAGGGCGTGGTGGCGCATGAATATTTCCACAACTGGTCAGGCAATCGCGTCACCTGTCGCGACTGGTTTCAACTCAGTCTCAAGGAAGGCTTCACCGTCTTTCGCGACCAGAATTTCTCCGCCGACATGGGCAGCCATGCGGTCAAGCGGATCGAAGATGTGCGCATCCTGCGCGCCGCCCAGTTCCAGGAGGATTCAGGACCGCTCGCCCATCCGGTGCGTCCTGAATCCTATATGGAAATCAGCAACTTCTACACGGCGACCATTTATAACAAGGGCGCCGAGCTGATCCGTATGATGGCGCTGATGCTGGGCGCCGAGCGTTTCCGGGCGGGCACCGATCTCTATTTCGACCGTCATGACGGACAGGCCGCCACATGCGAGGATTTCGTGCTGGCGATGGAGGAGGGCGGGGGCATCGACCTTACCCAGTTCCGCCTATGGTATGCGCAGGCCGGCACCCCGCATGTTCGCGCCCTCATCACCCATGATCCGGTGAGCCAGAGCGTCGAACTAGTGCTGGAACAGACGATCCCGCCGACGCCGGGCCAGACCAACAAACAGCCGATGGCGATCCCGCTGCGCACCGCCCTGTTCGATCCCATTAACGGGCAGCATCCCGGTGATGAACTGCTCATGCTGACGCAGGCCAGGCAGAGCTTCACCCTCACCGGCTTCCCGGTCCCGCCGATCCTGTCGATCAACCGCGGCTTTTCCGCGCCAGTGATCGTCGAGACGAACCGCAGCCAGGCCGATCTGGCCTTCCTGTCGGCGCACGACGACGATCCTTTCGCGCGCTATGAAGCGATGCAGCAGTTGATGGTCAATGTGCTGATCGGCCGCATCGCGGGGCACGCCACGGACGACGCAGCCGTCGTCGATGCCGTGCGCAATATCATCACCGATCCGCTGCTCGATCCCGCTTTCGTGGCGGAGGCGATCCGCCTGCCCAGCGAAGCCTATCTAGGCGATCAGATGCGGTTGGTAGATCCAGACGCGATCCACGCCGCACGCGATGCCCTGCAACAGCAGATCGGCGGCGCGCTGGCGCCGCTCTGGCGCGATATCCATGCTGGGACCAAAGCAAGCGCTTTCTCCCTGTCACCGGCTGCCAAGGGCGCCCGGAAGCTGCGCAACGCGGCGCTCCATTATCTGGTGGCGTCCGGGGCTGAGGACGGCCCCGCCGTCGCTTTCGCCCAGTTCAGCGAGGCCGACAACATGACCGAGCGTCAGGCGGCGCTGGGGGTCCTGGCCAATGCTGCCAGCGCGGAGCGCGAGGCGGCGCTGGATATCTTCTACAACCGCTACGCCGCCGACGCTCTGACCCTCGACAAATGGTTTCAGACCCAGGCTTTCGCGCTTCATCCCGATACCGTGGAACTGGTGGCGCAGCTTAGCGAGCACAAGGATTTTACGCTCGCCAACCCCAATAGGGTACGGTCTCTGTTCGGCGCGTTCGCCGGGAACCAATGGGCGTTCCACCATAAGTCGGGCAAGGGCTATCGCCTGCTGGCCGACTGCATCATCGCGCTGGATAAGCTCAATCCGCAGACGGCGGCGAAACTGGTGCCGCCGCTGGGGCGCTGGAAACGGTTCGAAGAAGGGCGCGCGGCGCTCATGCGGGCAGAACTGCAACGCATCCTAGCGCAACCGGGATTGTCAAAGGATGTGACCGAACAGACGAGCAAGAGCCTGGACTGACGCCCGTTGTCGGTCCGCGCCGCCCCTATGCGGGACGCGAACCGAAGGAGGTTCTCACTCTTTCACGGACGCAGCCCAGGCCGCGACATCGGCCGCAACTTTGTTCGCCGCCGCATTGATCGGCCCGCCGACCGTGCCCGCTTCAATCTTGCCGCCCACCGGCTGGGTCGCGGTGAATCGCTGCCGCGCCAGCGCCACGCCATTGGGGGTGCTCAGCACGGCGTCATAGGTCACAACGGCGTTGTTGCTGGCCGCGTCCAAGCCGAAAGCGACCAGTTCGCCGCCCAGACGCTGACCGCCGTCGCCCGAAAACTGTCCGCTATCCAGCACCACACGGTCGGTCGTGGCAGAAATGGTTTCGGCCAGCAGACGGCGGAACAGGTGGCGCGGCGTGTCGGCCCATTGCACCTTGGTCACATAGGCGACGGAGGTCGGCCCCAATTGCACCGGCACACGCACCGTATCCAGCATCTTGGGCGCATCGGGATCGGCCACGATGAGCGTGCGCCCGCTGCCGGCCACGCGCGTCGCGCCTGACGGCACCTTCTGCGCCGCGTCCAGCGTCAACAATTGCGCCGGCGGCTTGGGGCCGAACGACACGCAGCCGGACAGCACGAAGGCGGCGGTCAGCGCGGTCAGCGCGCCTGTCCGGTTCAGGCCGGGGTGTTTCACATGGAACATGGTCAGCATCTCTCTCATCATCCTGTCCGCGATCATGGCTTATAGTCCGGCAGCTTGGGCGATCCGACCAGCGAACCAGCGCCCTGCTGGTCGAGCTTTTCCGCGACACCGCGGAAGGAGCGCGACATTTCGCGCAGGTCGCGGACCAGCTGGTTGACCTCCGGCATGGTCTGGGTGCTGAACGCCTTCACGCCCGGTTGTGCTTCACCAATGGTCTTGTCCAGCGTCTCGATGCTGCGGGTCGCGGCTTGCACGCTCTTGCGCAGGTCGCTCATCAGCGGTCGGCCTTCCTCGTTCAGCATCGTGTCGGTGGTGGCGGCAAGCTTGCCGATCTGCTCGACGGCGACGCCGGTGCGCTGCACCGCGATGCGCGCTTCGGCCAGGGTGGCGGCGATTTCCGGGCTGCGATCAGCCAGGGCCCCCGACACCCGCTCGACATTGGCCAATATGCCCGCGATCGATTGCTGGTTCTTGTCGTTCAGCAATTCGGTCAACCGCTCGGTCAACGTCGAAATCCGTTCCAGCAGCTGCGGCGCATTGTTGAGCAGTTCGCCCAGCGCGCCGGGCTTGGTCGGGATCACGGGCACGCCATCGGGGCAGGCGGCCAGTATATTGTCGGCCGGGCAGGCGATCGGCGGCGCGCCCTTAACCGCGCCGTCCAGCACCACTTCGCTGACGCCGGTGAAGCCGACGCCAGCGATGGTGGCGGTCGTGCCCTGTAGAACAGGGGTGCCGTCCTTCACCGAAATGCGGACCTTCACGAAGCTGGGATCCCGCTTCCACAACTCGATCGTCTCGACCTTGCCCGACGGCACGCCGGCATAATTGACCGCCGATCCCTTCGCCAGGCCGCTCACCGACTGTTTGAAGAAGATGTCATATTCCTTATTCTCGCCATCGGAGATGCGCGAGAACCAGAAGGCGGCGGCCATGATCGCAGCCAATAGCAGCAGCGTGACTGCGCCGACCAGCACGTGATTGGAGCGGGTTTCCATATCCTATCGCCTTCCGTCCGACGGGCTGAGCGCCGCCTCTGTCTGTTCGCGGTCCTTATGGCGCGACACGGCCGCAGTCGCGGCCCGGCCGCGCGGACCGTTGAAATATTCCTGTATCCAGGGATGATCGGTCGCCAGCAATTCGTCGATCGTGCCGACCGCCGTCACCTTTTTGTCCGCCAGCACCGCCACCCGGTCGCAGATCGAATAGAGCGTATCGAGATCATGGGTGATGAGGAAGACGGTCAGGCCTAGCGTCTGCTGCAATTTGCGCGTCTGGTCGTCGAATGCGGCCGCACCGATTGGGTCGAGACCGGCCGTCGGTTCGTCCAGGAACAGCAGGTCCGGGTCCAGCGCCAGCGCGCGGGCCAGGCCAGCCCGCTTCTTCATGCCGCCGGACAGTTCGGACGGATATTTGGGACCGGCCTCGGTCGGCAGGCCGGTCATGCGGATCTTGTAGGCGGCAATCTCATCGCGCAGCTCAGGCCCAATATTGGGATAATATTCGCGGATCGGCACTTCGACATTTTCGGCGACGGTCAGCGTCGAAAACAGCGCGCCACCCTGAAACAGCACGCCCCAACGCTTGCGGATCGCCAGCGCCTCATCATCCGACCGCCCGACCATGGACTCGCCAAAGACCTGGACTTCGCCCTCATCGGGTGTCTGAAGCCCGATGATCGAGCGCATCAGCACTGACTTGCCGGTGCCGGAACCGCCCACGACGCCCAATATCTCGCCCCTTCGGACGTCCAGATCCAGCCCGTCATGGATCAGCTGGTCGCCGAAACTGTTGCGCAGGCCGCGCACCGAAATGGCGATGTCGGCGGTCTGGACCGCTTCGTTGATGCGCCGTTCCTCGGCCCCGATGATGTCTTCCTCGCCCATCAGTTCCAGCCTACCCAGGTGAAGAAGACGGCGAAGAACGCGTCGATGACGATGACCATGAAGATCGCCTGCACGACGGCGGCCGTGGTGCGCAGCCCCACTTCCTCGGCATTGCCCTTGACCTGCATGCCCTGGTAGCAGCCCGACAGCGCGATAATGATGCCAAAGACCGGCGCTTTGATAAGGCCCACCCACAGGTCGGTGATCGGCACGACCTCCCGCAGCCGCTGGATGAAGGTGATCGGCGGGATTTCGAGGGCAATGGCGCACAGGAAGCCGCCACCGATCACCGCCATCACCGATGCGTAAAAGCCCAGCAACGGCATCATGATGACGACGGCCAGCGTGCGGGGCAGCACCAGCGCCTCCATCGGCGACACGCCGATGGTGCGCATCGCATCGATCTCCTCGGTCAGCTTCATCGTGCCCAGCTGCGCAGCGAAGGCGGAGCCGGAGCGGCCCGCGACCATGATCGCGGTCATCAGCACGCCAAGCTCTCGAAATGTCAGGCGGCCGACCAGGTTGATCGTCAGCATCTCCATGCCGAACTGGCGCAGCTGCACCGATCCCTGCTGGGCGATGACGATGCCGATCAGGAAACTCATCAGGCCGATGATGCCCAGAGCGGACACGCCGACCACCTCGAACCGCTGGACCACCGCATTGACGCGGAAGCGACGCGGATGGCGGATGACCGCGCCCATGGCGATCAGCGTGGCGCCGAAAAAGCCGAGCAGCCCCATCAGGGTCGCGCCGGACGCGATGACGGCGTCGCCGATCTGGCCGACGACGCGGCGCAACGGATGGACATGATCGGGCCGGATCGGCACCGGATCGTCCAGTTCGCCAACAGCGTCGATCAGGCGGCGTGCGTCGTCGCTGGCGCCGGTGACCTCGCAGCCCAGCCTCTTGGCGGTGCGATGCACGGTCCAGGCGCCGATCGTATCCATATGGTCGACGGTGGACAGGTCGATCGCGCCCACAGGCTGCTGCACGGCGTCCAGCCGGCCCGGCAGATCCCCCAGACAGGCGATCGCAAGCGACCCGGAAAGCCGGACCACATTGCTGCCGTCGCGCTGTTCCTCGACTAGTTCGGCGGCTTTATTCATGCGATGGGATTAGTGATCCATTATCGGTTGCACGGCAAGCCGAAACGGCCCATCCGCAAGCCAGAACGAAGGGCATGACGAAAAGTTTCGGATACGGCATGACGATACACAAGTTGGCCATCTACGATATGGACCGCACGGTGACCTTCAAGGGCACCTATACCGGCTTCCTGATCCATGTGGCGGGCAACATGGCGCCGTGGCGACTGGTGCTTTTCCCCTGCGTCATCCTGTTGATGCTGGCCTATGTGGTGAAGCTCATCAGCCGCCAGCGGCTCAAGGAATATAATCAGGCGCTGATGATCGGCTTCAACGTCGAGCGCGCGAAATTAATGCCGCATGTCGAAAGCTATGCCGACCGGGTGATCGCCCGCAACCTGCGCGCCGGCGCGGTGGCGCAGATCGCGCAGGACCGGGCCGATGGCTACACGCTGGTGCTCGCCACCGCCTCCTACCGCCTCTATGTCGAACCGATCGCGCGGCGACTGGGGTTCGACGCGGTGATCGCCACCGATCATCTGAGCCAGGATTTGCGCTATGTCCGCGCCAGAATCGCCGGCGAAAATTGCTACGACACCGGCAAGCTGCGGATGATAAAGGCATGGATGGCGTCCCAGGCGATCGACCGAGGCCAGGCCCATATTCGGGCCTATTCCGACCATGTGTCGGACGCTCCGATGCTGGAGTTTGCAGATATTCCCTTCGCCGCCAACCCGCACAAGTCGCTGGCCAGGCTGGCGGCAGAGCGGGGCTGGACGCGGGTGGATTGGAACTGACTTAGAAATTCCGTTCGGTTCGAGCTTGTCGACAACCTAAGCGCGCTGTTCTCGACAAGCTCGAACCGAACGGTGTGGGCCTATAGCGTCAACCCGTCGATCGCGGCCCAACCATCCGCTCCTATCCTGCGCAGCATGGGCCGGTGTGTCCGGCGCACGCCGCCTAACGCCATCACCGGCGCATCGACCTGCCGCGCCAAGGCGGCGAAGCGCACGGGACCGAGCGCGCCAGCGCCTGGATGCGACCGGGTCGGGAAAAGGGGCGAGACGAAGCAAAAATCCGCACCCCGCGCCGTCATCGCTTCCCGCACATCATGCACGGCTTGGCTGCGGAGCAAAGGACGGGCGGTGCGTCTGACGTCCCGCCCATGCGCGCCATCGGCCCGCCATGCCGCCGCGTCCCGCGCCGAACCGGCGAGCAACAGCACCAGCCGTCGCCGCCACGCGATCGCCCTTAACGCCATAAACAACGCCCGCCGCGCCTTCTCATCGGTGCGATAATGGCGAAAGACGATGCCGCCGCGCCCCTTGGGCAGGCGCGCGGCCGCGGCCAGCAACGCAGCATCGTTCACCCGTTCGTCGGTCATCAGCCAGAGGGTAGGCAGTTTTTTGCGGTGGCGACCATCCATGGCCTTCGCCTATAGCAGCGCGCATGACCACAGACAGCCTAATCGAAGCCGCGGAACGCCTCGCCACTCTGCGCGACAGCATCGACCGCGCCGCCCGCCTGACGCAGCGCACCGCCGACGACATCAACCTGATCGCGGTATCGAAGACGCACGACGCCGACACGATCCGCCCGCTGCTCCATGCCGGGCAACGCGCGTTCGGCGAAAATCGGGTGCAGGAAGCGCAGGAGAAATGGCCCGCCCTGCGCGAAGAATTTTCCGGCGTCGCCCTGCATCTGGTCGGCCAGCTCCAGTCAAACAAGGCGGCCGACGCCGTCGCGCTGTTCGACGTCATCCACAGCCTCGACCGTCCGTCTCTGCTGACCGCGCTGGCCAAGGCGATGGATTCGGCGGACAGGCGCGTCCCCTGCTTCATCCAGGTCAATATCGGTGCGGAAGAGCAGAAGGGCGGCTGCGCCATTGCCGATCTGCCCGCGCTGATCGCGGCGGCGCGCGCCGCCGACATCCTGGTCCCCGGTCTGATGTGCGTGCCCCCGGCCGATATCGAGGCCGCGCCCTTTTTCGCGCTATTGGCGAAGATCGCGCGGGAGGAGGGGCTGGAACGCCTCTCCATGGGCATGTCGGGCGATTATGAAACGGCGATCATGCTGGGTGCGACGGACATTCGCGTCGGCACCGCGCTCTTCGGGCAAAGGCCCTCTCCCGCCCGTCCGGTTCCGGCGAGCGGGAGAGGGATGGTCCGAAATTCATCGCACTAGGACGGATTGCCATTCAGGAGATGGCGTGACGAAAATGGTGACTTGTCGCGACCCGGAGCGGAGCGACCGTTAAGGTCGTGAGCACCGGAAGCGCGGCAAGTCGCCATTTGCAGGCCGCCAGAACTGAATGGCGACCGTCCTAGAAACTCCCGCGCAAGGTGATGCCATAGGTGCGCGGTTCGGCCAGATAAGCGGAGATCAGCTGGTTCGCCATCGGCGCGCCTGCTGAAAACTGACCCGTCGTCGACGTCGCCGGGCTGCTCGACTGGAGCGGGCTGGAGAAGGCGACCTGAGTGTAATTCTGGTTGAAGATATTCTGGCCCCAGAATTCCACCGCCCAGCGCTGGTCCGGCCCACGGATGCCGACACGGGCGTTGACGATGGCATAGCCGTCCTGCCGCTTTTCGGGGAACAGGTCGGACCCGGTATTATAGTCGCTGGTCAGGCGGCCATCGACGTAGAACAGTGCCGACAGGCCCGATGCACCGATGTCCGGGGTCCAGGCCATGCTGGCGGTCGTGACCAGTTGCGGCGCGTTGCTGTTGATCGATCCGGGCAACAGGAACAGCGCCGGGTCGAGCGGCACTGCGCCGTTGCTGCTGCCCACCAGCCGGTTGGCGAATTTGGCGCGGGCATAGGTCGCGCCGCCCGACACGCGGAAGTTGCGCGCCGGGCTGACCGACGCTTCCAGTTCCACGCCCTGGCTGATGAGGCCGGGGCCAACGTCTCCACTGTCGCAGGTGCGGGCGGCGCTCAGCGCGCTGTCGCAGCCATTGATATTCTGCACGACGAAGCTGGTGCCGTTAAAGGTGTTCAGCTGGAAATTCTTGAACTCCTGCCGGAAGGCGGCGATGTTCACGCTCCATTTGGGTTGCGCAAATTTCAGGCCGACTTCGAACGAATCCACCTTTTCTGCGGCGAAGCGCAGGCTGGCGACGTCGGCATTGGTGCGCGGCGCAAAAACGGCGGGAATAGCGTTCAGGCCGGTCGATCCCAGCTGGAATCGATCCAGATTATAGCCGCCCGCCTTATAGCCCTTCGAATAGCTGCCATAGAGCAGCAGTTCGTCGATCGGCTTCCAAGACAGCACCGCCGTCCCCGAAAATTCGCCGTCGCTGATCTTGTCGTTGAGGTCGAGCGCGTTGAGGCCAGTGGACGCATTGCCCAGGCACCCCAGCGTCAGGATGCCGCCCGCCAGCGTGGCCGCGCTGCCCAGCGCTGGGTTGGTGGCAAGGCCGGGGAGAGCCGACGACTGCAACGCCGCGCAGGTCGCATTATTGTTGTTGAAATCGGACGAAAAACGCTTGCTTTCATGGGTATAGCGCAGGCCCAAAGTCAGATCGAGCCGGTTGGTGATGTGGACGATATTATGGGTGAAGAGCGCCCAATTCTCGCTCTTCTGGCGATAGAGCGACGCCACGTCGCCGGTGCCGGACGGAATCGCCGCCAGCGCGCGCAGGCCATTGCCAAGCCCGGTGGAGATCGCGCCTGCCTGCGCCGCCGCGATCCCTGCCGGCACGCCGCCGGCGATAAGCGCCGCCGTCAACCCGGCGTTGAGGTTCGCCTGCGTGCCGCTGATGAGCGGCTGGGTGGCAAGGCCGCTGCCGCATGCGGCCAGCTGCTGCGCGGTGAAATTGCTGTTGAGGCTTGCCCCCGCCATCAGGCGACAGGCCGCAAAGCGCCCGTAATCCGCGCCGAAGCGGATATTGTCCTGTAGGGTCAGCCGTTCATTGGCGTAATAGCCGCCCACCAGCCAGTCCAATTTGTCGGCGAAGGCCGATCCCTGCAGCCGCAATTCCTGCGTGAAGGTCTTGAACTGGCGATAGGTGTTGGGATCGCGATAGAGCAGGTCGGCGCGATTATAGTCATAATCGCCATAGTCGCGGGATTTGTAATCGCGATAGGCGGTGATGCTGGTCAGCTTGGCGCCACCGAAATCATAATTGATCTCGCCCGACACGCCCCAATCCTTGAGCTTGCTGACATAGTCGCGGCCCGGCGTGGTGGCGAGTTCGCGATCATAGGGATCGGCCGGGATGACGCTGCCCTGACCCGCCAGGATCGCGGCGATGCGGTTGAACGGGGCGTCGGTGTAGCCGCCGCCTGCTGCGGGTCGCCGCTCGCGCGATTCGATATAGGCCGCGCCGCAGCAGCTTTCGTCGCGATTGGTATAATCGCCGATCAGGCGGATGGAGAGCGCGTCATTGGGTTCGATCAGCGCCTGCCCGCGCACGAAATAGCGGTCGCGATCATTGGTGTCGCCAACGGTCGCGCCCGTGCCGTCGACCAGCTTGTAGAAGCCGTCGCGCTTGGACCAGACGCCATCCAGGCTGAGCGCGATGCCATCGGCTATCGGCCCGGTGACGCGGCCCGACAGTCGCCAATAATCGTAATTGCCGTAGGTGATCTCACCCTTGGCATGGAAGGTGTTTTCCGGGGCCTTGCTGATGATGTTGATGAGGCCCGCCGACGCATTGCGCCCGAACAACGTGCCCTGCGGCCCGCGCAGCACTTCGACCCGCTCGATTTCGCCCAGTTCGTTGAGGCCTGACCCGGTGCGCGAGCGATAGACGCCGTCGATGAACACCGCGACCGAGCTTTCCAGCCCCGGATTGTCGCCGACCGTACCGATACCGCGAATGCGGGCGGACGCATTGGCTTCGGACCCAGTCGAGGAGACGAGCAGGGACGGGGCCAGCTGGTTCAGCGTGCGGATGTCGCTTGCGCCGCTATTCTGCATCGCAACCGCGCCCACGGCCGACACCGCGATCGGCACGTCGGACAGGGGGCTGGCGCGGCGGGTGGCGGTGACGATGATATTGGCGCTGCCGTCGTCCACGACCGGCTGCGGCGTCGCATCCTCCTGCGCCTGCGCGCTGGACGCGCCCATGACCAGGGCGACGATGGCGGCAGATGTCCAGAGACTCTTGTCTGTCATGATAGGTCTATCCTCTCCTGGTCCGCGCGACTTTTCGCCGCGTCGGAACTGTGTGGTGATTATGCGGACACAGCAGGGCGAAGGCAATAGAGCCCAGCTTTTCTGCGACTTTTAAGCGTGAAGTCGACAGAATGGTCATGGCCTGTTGCTTATCGGCAACGGCTTAACATCTGCTTTCCGTAACGTCGCCTTACGATAAGGGAAAGCGCAGCAATCGGTCCGCGACTGGCACCAAAGCGGCGGCGCCCGGCCCCACGGCACGCCGAATCTCTCCATGGCCTGCATCCAGCCCCCCGGTCAGCGCGCCGAGCGCCGGCAGAATCAGCTTGGTCGCCGATCCCACAAAGCAACGTCGCGACACATGCCGACCGCGCAGCGACAGGCGCAGCTTGGGGTGGAAATGGCCCGATATCTCAGGAGCCGGATCGTCCGCCTCCGCCTCATGCCGCAGCCATATGCCCGCGACCTCCGCCTCAGCCACCCGTCGTCCGCCCGGCATCGCGGCGACGCCGACATCATGATTGCCAGTGATCCACAGCCAGTCCAGCCGCAGCGTCAGCGCGTGCAGCCGATCCCGCGCGCGCGGGTCGAGCCGCGCGGCGCCATGAGCGTCATGGAAGCTGTCACCCAGCGACCAGACCGCTTGCGCGCCCGTGCGCGCGACCAGCGCCTCAATCACGTCCAGCGTCGCCTGGCTGTCATGCGGGGGCAGGAACTGGCCGAAGCGGGCGTACCAGCTCGCTTTTTCGAAATGCAGGTCGGCAACCAGCAGCGCGCGCTGCGCCGGCCAGTAGAGCGCGGCCTCTGGCAGCGCCATGAAGGCCTGACCTGCGAACGAAAGGGGAACCATTGCCCGCCTATGCGCCTCTACGCCCCGGCTTTCAAGAGGGCGCGCAAAGGCCTATAGGCGCTGGCCATGTCCGCCACACCGCCCGCTTATACCGTCGCTGCGCTTTATTGTTTCGCCCGCTTTCCCGATCCGCAGGTGCTGGCCGCCGAACTGCGCGCGCGCTGCGCTGCGCTTGGAACCTGCGGCACGCTGATCCTGGCGGGGGAGGGCATCAATGGCACGGTGGCTGGCGACGCGGAGGCGATCGCCGCGCTAGTCACCCATATCCGCGCCCTGCCGGGCTGCGCCGATGTCGATGTCAAATATTCCTGGGCCGACGCGGCCCCCTTCGCCCGGATGAAAGTGAAGGTGAAGGCGGAAATCGTCACGCTGGGCGTGGGCAATCTCGACCCGGCGAGCCAGGCGGGCACCCATCTCGATCCTGTCGACTGGAACGCGCTGATCGCCGATCCCGACACGGTCGTCATCGACACGCGCAATGCCTATGAGGTGGCGGTCGGCACGTTCGAAGGCGCGATCGACCCCGAAACCCGGTCCTTCCGCGAATTTCCTGGCTGGTTCGACGCCTTCGCCGCCGACCTGAAAGCGCAGGGCCGGGCACCCAAGATCGCGATGTTCTGCACCGGCGGCATACGCTGCGAGAAATCCACCGCGCTGGTCAAGGCGCGCGGTTTCGATGACGTCTATCACCTCAAGGGCGGCATACTACGCTATCTGGAGGAAATGCCGGAGGCCGAGAGCCGCTGGCAGGGCGACTGCTATGTGTTCGATGAGCGGGTGGCGGTCGGCCATGGGCTGAAACCCGGCGACTATGTCACCTGCAAGGACTGTGGCCTGCCATATTTACGTGATGGCACGCATGATTGCGCCGGTGACGCGTCCGGTGTTTGGCCGCATAGAGGTTAGAACACCGACATCCGTTCGTTTCGAGCGCAGTCGAGAAACCTGTGCGCTACGTTTCTCGACTACGCTCGAAACGAACCGATCATGGTGAAGAAGGCGTCTCCACCAGTTCCGCTATCTCGAAGTCGTACCGCTTCCACCCGCGCATCTTCGCCCCGTCCGCGGCGGCGGCGCGCTTCTTCTTCGCCTCGGCCAGCGAGCGCACATGCCCCCAGAAGACCTCGGTCTTGCCATTGTCGAGCACGGCGACGATCCGCCAATAATGGGTGAAGGGATCAGCCGTCGGCCCGATCGTCTTGACATAGCCATCCGCCATGGTGGCGGTCAGGTAACGCTTCCGGCGCGCCATGCCTAACCCCGATAGCGATGCAGGCCCGCGCCATGCGCCCGCAGCCATGCCCGCGCCGGACGCGGGTCCGCGCCGTAAATGCGCGCATGGGCCGCGTGAAAGGCAGGGCTGTGATCCATGTGCAGCAGATGCGCCAGTTCATGCGCCACCGTGGCGCGGCGCACCTCCGGCGGGGCCAGGATCAGTCGCCAGCTATAGCGGATCGCCCCGGACGACGCGCAACTGCCCCAGCGGCTGCGGGTATCGCCGACGCCGACCGATGAGACGATCAGGCCATGGTCCTGCGCCATGGCATGACTTTCCGTCTCCAGCATTGCTTTGGCGCGATTGACGAGCCAGCGCTGCACCCGCGCGCCCACCGATTCCGCGGCACCACCCAGCAGCAGCCGGTCGCCCTCCAACCAAATCGTGCGGGTCGCGCCCGCGACCCAGTGGATCGTCACGTCGCGCCCCTCCAACGGAAAGACCGCACCATGCTCCAGCCTGGTGACAGCGGGCTGCTTCGCCATTTGCGCGCGCACCCAGCCTTCATGGTTCTGCGCCCAGCCCAGCGCCTTTTTGAGGTTCGCGCTTGCCGGTAGCGAAAGACGCAACGCCCCGCGCGTGCTGTCGATCGTCAGCCGATAGGCCCGCGCCCGCGCAGACCGGCGCACCAGCACCGGCATCGCCACGCCGTCGACCAGGATCGCCGCATCGGGATCAGAGTTCGCGGTCGACAAGATGATTTTCCCAATCGCCCGCATCGGCCTCCGCAATGGTCCAGCCGCGCACCGATTCCTTGGCGCGATGCACCGCTTCGCGGTCGCCGCAGATCAGATAATGCCAATCGGGCAGCGGCAATCCCTCTTCGCGCAGCCGATAGGCGCAAGTTCTGGGTAGCCAGCCGATCTGCTTCACCTTGGTCGGGGTCAGCCGCACGCAATCGGGGACGAACTTATGCCGGTCCTTGTAATTGCTGCATTGCCCGCTCTGCCGATCAAGCAGGCGGCAGGCGACATTGGTGGGATAGATCCGCCCCGTCTCCTCATCCTCCGCCTTGTGCAGGCAGCATTTGCCGCAGCCGTCGCACAGCGCTTCCCACTCGGCCTTGTCGAGCTTGTCGAGCGGTTTTTCCCAGAAGGGCGTCACTTGATCCATTTTTCCAGAAAGGCCAGCACTTTGTCCGGCGCGCCTTCATCCACATCCGCCGTGGCGGGATCGTCCACCGGCACCAGCGCCACCGGCTTGCCGTCGCCGTCGAACAGATAGGGGGTGCGGCTATGGCTGACCAGATAGTCACTCGCACCCCCAGCCTTTCCAGACCCCTCTTCAGGATTGTAGATCACCACGAAATCCTTGGCGACCTTGGCGATCTGCTCCTTCGTGCCCGTCAGCCCGATCAACCGCGGGTGGAAGGCCGCGACATAGGGTTTCAGCACCGCGGGCGTGTCGCGCTGCGGATCGACACTGATCAGCATCGGCTGCACCTTCGCGGCCAGCGCCGGCTTGGCCTTCTCGAACTGCGCAAAGCCCTGCATGATCCGTTGCAGATCGACCGGGCAAACGTCCGGGCAATAGGTGTAGCCGAAATAGACCAGGCGATACTGCCCCTTATAATCGTCCCAACTGGTCGGCTTGCCGTCCTGATTGGTCAGGGTGAAGGGCGCGCCGATCCGTGCGCCGGTCAATTCACCCTGCTCGCTGTCGCCGCTTGATGCGTTCCCGCCTGGCCCCATATTGCAGGCAGCCAGCAGGGTGAGGAAGGGCAGGGCGATGGAAGGCAGGATGGAGCGCGCGGCGTCTTTGTTCATGGCATGGCCAGCCATGCCCTGCTAGGACGCGATTTGCAAATGCAACGGGGCGCCAAGATGAAGACGAAGCTGATTTCCACATTGCTGGGTTCGATGGCGCTGGCGCTGCTGACGCCCGGCCCCGCACAGGCGCAATTTTCGGACAGTTATAATTTCCTGAAGGCGGTGAAGGACAAGGATGGTGAGAAGGTCACCGACCTGATCCAGAAGCCCGGCTCCACCGTCATCAACAGCCGTGACGTGTCCACCGGCGAAAATGCTCTGCACATCATCGTCGCCCGGCGTGATGCGACCTGGCTGACTTTCCTGCTGGCCAAAGGCGCCAATCCCAACCTGACCGACAATGACGGCAACACGCCGTTGATGGACGCGGTGCAGGGCCGGTTCGAGGAGGGCGTACGTACGCTGCTCGCCTACAAGGCGCAGGTCGATAAAGGAAATGACAGCGGCGAAACGCCGTTGATCCGCGCCGTGCAGCTGCGCGACGTCGGCCTGGTCCGCCTGCTGGTGGCGCAGGGCGCGAACCCCGAAAAGCGCGACACCCTCGCCGGCATGTCCGCGCGCGACTATGCCAAGCGCGACGGCCGCACGCCTGGCCTCACCGAAGCGCTCGACGCCGCCAAGCCCGCCGCCGCGCCCAAGGGTCCGGTGCAGGGTCCGGTGTTTTGAGGGCGTGGCGATAAGGTTGATTTGGGTAGTTTTCTGCCATTCGCTTTGCGCCAGACTTCAAGCGAAAGGCGACGTAAAAACCCGTCACCCCAGCGAAGGCTGGGGTCTCGTGCGGGGGCACGCCGCGGTTCGGCTTAGCACTTACTCAACCGCATCGCGTCGTCGCCTGAGACCCCAGCCTTCGCTGGGGTGACGATAAGGGGCAGCGGCTCGCCGCAACCTAACTAGGTCGCCTTTGGCCGTCTATGCCTTCCACCTACCAGCCCAGTTCCGACACATGATCCGGGTCGCTGAGCGCCGTCAAGCGCCGGGCGGCGCGGCGGGCAAAGCGGAGCGTTTCCGCCTTGCGCCGCGCGGCCGCCAGCGGCTCCACTGGGGCCGGGCGCACCAGTTCGGCATCATATTGATCCGCGACGATCAGGCCGGTGCGCGCCGGCCACAGCGCCTCGCTCTCGAACGGGGCCAGGTCGAATCCCGCCGGCACCGCCCAGAAAAAGCGGTCACAATAGTCGAAATAGTCTGGCCATTTCATGTCGCCCAGCAGGTCCGCCCGGCTACACTTGATCTCGACAATGGTCAGCCGCCCGGCGCCGTCGATCGCCATGATGTCGGCGCGCCGTCCGTTGGGCAACGGCACTTCCAATATCCCGCTCATGTCGTGGCGGAAGAAAAGCCGCAGCGTGCCGCGCGCCACCGCGAGGGCAGTGCCGTCAGTCAGCGGCGAACAGGTGTCAATCGGGGCGCTACTCATTCTGCCATCTTAGAACAGGACAGGAACATATGAAAAGGCCGATTCGGACGAACCGAACCGGCCTTACAAAGTTTCGCCATCGCGAACCGGCACGTTTTCCGCGCCCGATCCTCACCGATAGAAGATATGATTGTCGATCATCGCCAGCTTGGCCTTGCCCCAGCCCGGCGAAACGCGGCGGGCGTGGAAGAAGAGCGCGCCTTCCGCGCGGCTGTCCCAGCTATCGTTCATCGCGATCTGCGCGATGGCGACGGCTTCGCGCCAGCTGCGGCTGTCGGCGCGCACGGCCGGCATCGCGTGGCCGCGCACGAAGCTGAACTGGCTGGGCTGATAGACGACGCCGCACAGGCTGTCGGCGAAGCGGCCGGACCTGGCGCGGTTGATGATCACGCGCGCGACGGCCAGCTGGCCTTCCAGGCTTTCGCCCTTGGATTCGAAATAGACCGCTCCGGCCAGGCACTGCATGTCGCCGTCCAGCTCCTCAGGCGCGCCTTGGGCGTCGACCAGAGCAGCGAGGCTGGTTGCCTGCGCATCGGATGGGTTGGAAAAATCGGGGTCGGCTTTATTGGCCGAAGCCAGCGGCTGCGTGATTTCACGCGGCGCGGCGAAAATGACGGCGGACTGCGCGCCTGTCGGGGACGTTTGCGGGAACGTCTGGGGGAGAGAGGTGGCCGTGGCGATCGATTCGCCTGCGATCGACATGTCGGACGCCGTGACCGCGGCGGCGGCGGACAGGGCAAAGGCTGCGGCGATCGCAGCTTTCAGACGAAAACTCATTATTACTCAAAAACATGCGGTTATTGGCCAGCAACGTCGTTTTTAACACATATTCTATGACGTTCGGCCGCCCCCCGTCTGCGTGTTTACCGGCCCCGCCCCCCAATGGGCGAATTCGGCAACCTGCGCGTTGGCGTGGGCGGCCTGTGCCCAAACCATTGCGATGAGTCAACGATCAGCAGAGTGTTTCCGCGGCAAACCGTTCCGCTTCCGGGATGTCGAGTTCGATTATCCACAGGTCGGGGTCGGACCTGCGCCGGCGCGCCACATATTGGGCGAGCGCTTCCGGCCCTTCTTCCACCGGAGGACCACAACGCATTAACGCATGACCCCCGGCAAAGTTCGACACCCGTTCGAAAAGCCCCGATTCCTGTCCCTTTTCAAGCGTCTGGACCAGAATCACCCCGCTGATTTCGTCCCCTTTGACGATGATCGTGGCGAAACCACCGGCCGCAGCAACCCGCCGCCGCAACGCGCCCACCAGCATCGCGCTGGTGAGCCGGGCGTCAGGCGCCATAGCCCGGCAGCGAAGAGAGCGGAAATTGCGATCGCATGAAGGTGCCGGTGCCACGCCCAACCTCTTCGCCGTCCGCATCGATCAGGCTTGCTTCGGCGACATAGACCCGGCGCTTGCCGCTGATCCAGCGACCTTCCGCGCGAATCCGGCCCGGCGCGATCGGCCGGGTGAAGAGCAGGTTGAAGGCGGTGGTCAGCAGGAAACGGTCGCTGACCAGGCTGTTGGCGGCGTAGAAGGCCGCATCGTCCAGCATCTTGAAATAGACCGTGCCATGGACCGCGCCGGCGGCGTGGAATTGGCTTTCATCGACATCGAAGTCGATCACGGACCGGCCCGCTTCGCTGATCGTCAGCTCCGACCGGAACAGCCGGTTGATCGGCGCAGAGCGGTAAAGATTTTCCAGCGCGCGAAAATGTGCGGTCTCGCCGCTCGCGCCAGACGCTGGCTCAGGCAGCGTCACGCGCCTCGCCGCCCGCCAGCAGTGCATGGAGCGCGCCGGTCGATTGTGCGCCGCGCAGCCGGGTGACCTGCCCTTCGTCGCGCAGATAGCGCGATACCCGCGCCAGCGTCTTCAAATGCTCGGCGCCGCTGTCGACCGGGGACAGCAGGGCGAAGACCACATCGACCGGCGCTTCGTCCACCGCATCGAACGGCACCGCCGGATCGAGCAGCACGACCACGCCGCACATCTTGGTCAGGCCCGCAATCTTGGCATGGGGAATGGCGACGCCGCCGCCAAAGCCGGTCGATCCCAGCCGCTCGCGCTCGAACAGGGCGTCGCCAACCTCGTCTGCGTCCAGATCATAGGCGCAGGCGGCCAGCGTGGCGATCTTCTGGAATAATTGCTTCTTGCCGTTGGCCGACAGGCCCGTGGCGAGCGCTTCGGGCGAAACGATGTCGTTGAAGTGAACCATGGTCAATCCGAAACGGCCGAGCCGCGCGGCACAGTCTTCGCGCTTTCCTCGGACAATGAAAGCCCGGCCCCATAAGCCGCCTGCACCATCAGGTCAACAGGCGGCCGGGGCCGGGCATGGGCGAGGTGGGGGCAAGGTTCGATGGCGATCGACGCTGGCCCCCGCCCATCAACGGCACGGTATCTTGTGCAGAGCGGCGCCTTTTTAAGCGCGCGGCTCCACCCAACCAATCGTGCCGTCATGCCGGCGATAGACCATATTATAGGCCGCGGTGCCCGCGTTGAGGAACAGCAATGCATTGGTGTTGCGCAGGTCCAGCATCATCACCGCGTCCGACACGCTGGCTTCGGGAATGTCGACGCGGGTTTCCGCGACGATCAGCGGCGCGTCAGCGGCCTCTTCCTCATCCTCCTGATTGCTCGCGAAGATGGTGTAGCCGGCCCCGTCGATATCATCGACGCTATAGCCGTTGGTCCGCTGCGCTTCCGCGGCGGCGGCCTGGCTGCTGCGATCCTTGAGGCGGCGCATGTAACGGCGCAGCTGCTTTTCGATCCGTTCGGACGCCTGGTCGAAGGCGGGGTGCGCTTCCTGCGCTTCGCCGGCCCCTTTCAGGATCAGGCCGGTCATGACATGGCACACGATATCGCAGTGGAATGCGCCATGGGGCGCCTTGCGAAAGGTCACCTGGGCGGAAATCGTGCGGGAGAAATATTTCTCGGCCATGGCCTCCAAACGGTCGGTGACATGGCTTTTGAGCGCCTCACCCGTCTCGACCTGATGCCCGGAAATGCGAATGTCCATATATCTTCTCCTTATTCTTGCCGGGTCGCCAGGACGACGGCCCGGTTGATCTGGAGCCATGGGGCCCGGTCAATGACCGGCTTGTCTCATGCCTCCTCCAGCCAGAGCGGCCTGGTCAGCGTCGCGATGAACGCCGCATGCCGCTCCAGTTCCTGCGCGCTGGCTGTGAAGATGCGCGCAGGACGAACAGGGCGAACCACGGTGCCAGCCGTCAGTTCCACCCCGACGATCTCTTTATCCTCCTCCTGTGCCAGACCCAGGCCGATCTGACGGCCGCCGGTCAGTTCGATATAGAGTTGCGCCAGCAATTCGGCGTCGAGCAGCGCGCCATGCTTGACGCGATGGCTGCGATCGATGCCGTAGCGGGTGCAGAGCGCATCCAGGCTGTGCTTGGCGCCGGGATGCAGCGTACGGGCGATCGCCACCGTGTCGATCATCCGGTCCAGCGACACTTCCGCGTGGCCGCACCGGCGCAACTCATGGTTCAGGAAGCCGAAGTCGAACCGCGCATTATGCGCGACCAGCGGGCTGTCCTCCAGAAAGGCGAGCAGGTCGGCCGCGCCGGTATGAAATAAAGGCTTGTCCGCCAGGAAATGGGTCGAGAGGCCATGCACCGCTTCGGCGGCGGCGGGCATGTCGCGCTGCGGATTATAATAAGCGTGGAAAGTGCGACCGGATGGCACCCGGTTGATCAGTTCGATGCAGCCGATCTCGACCATCCTGTCGCCGGATGCCGGATCAAATCCTGTCGTTTCGGTATCGAAAATGATCTCGCGCATCGCCCTCTTCGTTTCGACTCTGTGGGCCAACCCTTATCGACCTGTCTGCGCGCCAAGGCAAGCGACCAGACGGCGCACCTGCGCGCGGGTGTCGGTAAAGGTGGTGCCGGTGTGGATGATATGGTCCGCCTGCCGCCGCTTTTGCGCGTCGGGGGTTTGCAGGCGCAAAATCTGGCGGAATTTCGACGCCGTCATGCCGGGTCGGGCCAGCACGCGCTTGCGCTGTTTCCAGGCTGGCGCCGTGACGACGATGACGCCGTCCAGCCGCCTATGCCCATGGGTTTCGAACAATAAGGGAATGTCGAGAACCACGAATTTGCGCGACCGGTGCCGGCGCAGGAACAGCCGCCGCGCCGCCTGCACCGCCGGATGAACAATCGCCTCCAATGCCCGGCGCTCCTGCGGATGGCCGAACACCGCCGCGCCCAGCTTAACCCGATCGACGCCTTTTGGGCCAGTGGTGCCCGGAAAGCGCGCCTCAATCGCGGGCAGCAGCGCGCCGCCCGGTCCCTGCAAAATATGCACCTGCGCGTCGGCGTCGAACACCGGCACCCTTTCGCGCCGCAGCATCGCCGCCACCGCCGACTTGCCCATGCCGATCGATCCGGTCAGGCCATAGACTTTCATCAGTCTGTAGCGAGCAGCAATGCGCGCAATTCCGCGTCCAGGTCGCGCGGCGCCTGTGCGTCGAAAAAGATGTCGAAGGCGAGCGCCGCTTGGCCGATCAGCATTTCCAGGCCATCGAGTGTCTTGAGGCCTCGCGCTTTCGCAGCTTTGAGCAGCCCGGTGTCGAGCGGGGCATAGACGATGTCATAGACCGTCGCGCCCTCCGCCAACGGGGCGAGGTCCAGGTCCAGCACCGGCTGGCCGATCATGCCCAGCGAGGTCGAATTCACCAGCAAATCGGCGGCAGGCAGGGGATCGCCCAGCCCGATCGCCCGCCCCTTCGCGCCGCTGCGGCTGAGCAACGCCTGCGCCTTGGCCAGGTCGCGCGCCATGATGGTGATGTCGGCCACGCCCAGGCTGGTGAGCGCAAACAGGATCGCGCGCGCTGCGCCGCCCGATCCCACGATTACCGCGCTCTGCCCCTTCCACTTGTCGCGCAGCAATGGCTGGAGAAAGCCGCCCGCATCGGTATTGGTGCCGATCAGCGGTCCGCCGGTTTCGCTGGCGATGGTGTTGATCGCGCCGATCCGTTCCCGCACGCCGCCCGGATCATCGACATAATCCATCACCGCAATCTTGTGCGGGATCGTGACGTTGCAGCCCAGCCAATCGGGATCGCTCCGCCGCATCAGGAAATAGGCGGACAACCCCTGTGGCGTCACATGGGTCTTCTTATATTCCGCTTCGATGTCCAGCGCGTTCAGCCAGAAATTGTGGATCAGGGGCGATTTGCTGTGATCGATCGGATCACCGATCACTTCGGCATAGGGCAGCTTGTCGGTCATGCCGCCAAAACGCCGCGCACGCGCAGAAAGTCAAGCAGCGGCAGCAGCGGCAGCCCCTGAATCGCAAACTGACTGCCCTCGACCTTGCTGAACAGTTGTGCGCCCGGCCCTTCGATCCGATAGCAACCCACGCACCAGCGCAGCTCTTCCCAGTCCGCGTCGAGATAGGATGCGATAAAGGCGTCCGACAGCGGCCGTACCGTCATGCGCACCCGCTCGACCTGGCGCCAGATCGGCTCGCCGTTCAGCACGATTACCGCCGCGCTGTGGAGGTGATGCACCCGGCCCGACAATAGGCGGAGAATGCGCGCGGCGTCAGCCTGATCGACCGCCTTGTCGATCATCTGCCCGCGATCCTCGCCATCGCCGATGCTCAATGTTTGATCGCACCCCAACACCAGCGCGCCCGGCACGCGGCGCGACACTTTGAGCGCCTTCAGTTCCGCCAGCGCATCGGCCAGCGCACGCGCGTCCAACCCGTCGGCGCGCAGCGCGTCCTTGGCGGCTTCCTCATCGACGCCGGGCGAGAGGGTTTCGAACGGCACCTGCGCCGCGGCCAGCATCGCCTTGCGGCTCGCGCTTTGGGAGGCCAGCACGATCATGCCTCCCCCTCCGCCAGTTCACGGTCGTTAAAAAGGTTGATGATCGCCGCGGCGGCCTCCTCGATCGACCGGCGTGTCATGTCGATCACCGGCCAGCCATTGTCGGCGAACATGCGCCGGGCGAAGGCCAGTTCCTCCTGCACCTTCTCATTATCGACATAGGCGGTTTCGGGCGCCTGGTTGAGCGAGAGCAGCCGGTTGCGGCGGATCTGGATCAGCCGTTCGGGGCTGACGGTCAGGCCCACGACCATGGGATGTTTCAGGCTGTAGAGATTGCGCGGCGGCGGCGATTCCGGGACCAGCGGGATATTGGCGGTCTTATAGCCGCGATTGGCAAGATAGATCGACGTCGGCGTCTTGGACGCGCGCGACACGCCAGCCAGCACGATGTCGGCCTCCTCCCAATTTTCATGCCCCACGCCATCATCATGGGCGATGGTGAACTGGATCGCCTCGATCCGGGCGAAATAGGCTTCGTCCAATATATGTTTGCGTCCCGGCCGGGTCCGCGTTTCCTGCCCCAATATGTTGGACAGAGCGTCGGCCACGCTGTCGAGCGCCGCGACATGGGGCAGGCCAAGCGCACGGCAACGCGTTTCCAGTCGCTTGCGCAACGGATGATTGGTCAGGGTGAAGAGGACGAGGCCGGGGTTGGCGCTGATTTCCTCCATAATCCGATCGAGATGGACGTCGGACCGCACCATCGGCCAGAAATGGCGGATTGCCTCGACATTTTCGAACAGGCCGATCGCGGCTTTGGCGATATTCTCCAGCGTTTCGCCGGTGGAGTCGGACAGGAGATGAAGGTGGATGCGCGCCATGGGCATATCTCTGTGGGCAGGCTGTGGATAAAGCAAGGGACGAAATAGGGGATAAAATCCCGCCTTTCCGCCATCCCCAGAGCCGGGAATCTTATCCACATGCCCCCAACAGACCCTTATTTCCATCCACAGCCTGTGGATAGCGTGGATGACCATGATGACTCGGACGGCAAAGCGCGGCGTCCCTGAGTCAAGCTGTTGGCAAATCCGGGCGCAACGCATAAACCCCGCTGCTAACCGCCCTACTATCTCCATCATCCCTTTAGAATCTTAATATAAGAGAGAGTATAGATGAGCCCCGACGCGCCGAGCGACCGTTCCGATCCGTCGCGCCTCAAGCCGCTCATGGCCGTCCTCAAGGGGGAATGTGCGGCCGTCCCGCCCATGTGGCTGATGCGCCAGGCAGGCCGCTATCTGCCCGAATATCGCGCGCTGCGGGCGGACAAGGGCGGGTTCCTCGAACTGGTCTATGACAGCCCCGCCGCCGCCGAAGTGACGCTCCAGCCGCTCCGTCGCTTCGGTTTCGACGGCGCGATCCTCTTTTCCGACATTTTGATCGTGCCCTACGCCATGGGACAGGATTTGTGGTTCGAGGCCGGGGAAGGCCCGCGCCTCGCCCCGATCCTGGCCGAGACCGACCTGTCGGCGCTGACACCCGATTTCAGCCGCTTCGAGGCGGTCTATGAGACGGTGCGGCTGGTGAAGGCGGCCCTGGACCCTTCGGTCACCTTCCTGGGCTTTGCCGGCAGTCCCTGGACCGTTGCGACCTATATGGTCGCGGGGCAGGGCAGCAAAGATCATGGCGCCGCACGCCGCATGGCCTATCAGCAGACAGAAAAATTCGCCGCGCTAATCGACGCTATAGTCGATGCGACCGTCGTCTATCTGTGCGGCCAGATCGAAGCGGGCGTGGAAGCGGTGCAACTGTTCGACAGCTGGGCCGGCAGCCTGTCACCTGCGCAGTTCCAACGCTGGGTGATCGAACCCAACAAGGCGATCGTCGCGCGCTTGAAGGCGCTGCACCCGACTATCCCGATCATCGGCTTTCCCAAGGGCGCGGGCGCGAAGCTCGCTGACTATGCGGCCCAGACCGGGGTAGATGCCGTGGGCGTCGATGAAACCATCGATCCGCACTGGGCGAACCAGGCGTTGCCTGCAGGCATGCCGGTCCAGGGCAATCTCGATCCGCTGGCGCTGATCGCAGGCGGCCGCGCGGTGGAGCAAGCAGTCGATACGATTCGCGCCGCCTTTGCCGACCGGCCGCATATCATGAACCTTGGTCATGGCATTTTGCCCGACACCCCCATTGCGCATGTCGAAGCGCTCATTAGCTATGTGCGCAGGGCATGAAGCCGCTTAAGGGAGTTTCCGTCTGATGGCCTATCTTGGCGCCGCCTATCTCTGGGTGAAGGCCGCCCATGTCATCTTCGTCATCTTCCTGATGGCGGGGCTGTTCATGATGCCGCGCTTCTTCGTCTATCATCAGGAAGTCGTGCCTGGGTCGCCCGAAGACCTGAGATGGATCGAGCGGGAAGGGCGCTTGCTCAAGATCATCCTCAATCCCTCGCTCGCGCTGGTTTGGCTGTTCGGCCTGATGCTGATGGTGGAAATCGGCGCATGGAGCTTCGGCTGGTTTCATCTGAAACTGCTCTTCGTGCTGGGCCTGTCGGGCTATCATGGCTGGATCGCGAGCTATACGAAGAAACTGGCGCGCGGCCAACGCCCGCTCGGCGACAAGCAGTTGCGCATGATGAACGAAATCCCTGGCGTCGCCGCGGCGGTCATCGTCATCGCCGTGATCGTGAAGCCCTTCTAGGCGCATCGGGCTCCGGCCGGAGCCTGGTCCTGACCGTGAGACTGGATTCCCGCCTGCGCGGAAACAGACTGTCCTACACCGGACGCTCTTGCTATTCTTCGGGCGTGCATGTCCGATAGGATCACGCCGACGCAACAAAATGTCAGAATCGGCGGGAAAAGTGCGAAGTTAAGGCTTAGCGATGGAGCAGGTCCGATGAACGATCCCCGCATATGGTTCGGTCCCAAGCGCATCGGCTGGGGCTATGGCCCGCGGACATGCGAGGGCTGGGCGGTGATCGGCCTGTTCATCGCCGCCTGCATCCTGTGGCGGCGACTGGCCTGACTATCAGGCTGGATCGACTGCAATATTGTCGATCAGCCGGGTCTTGCCCAGTTTTGCCGCGCCCAGCAGCCGCGCCGGCCGATCCAGCACCGCCATAGGTTGCAGCGTCGCCGCGTCGCACAGCGCGACATAGTCGATCGGATCAAAGCCATGTGCCGCCAGCGTGGCGACCGCCTTGGCCAGCGCCCCCTCTACGGCATCGCCCTTTTCGATCTGCCGCTTCGCCTCGCCCAGTGCGCGGGGCAGGGCCAGCGCCGCCTTGCGCTCTTCCTCGCTGAGGTAAGCGTTGCGGGAGGAAAGGGCGAGGCCATCCTCGGCCCGCTGGGTCGGCATGCCCAGGATATCGATTCCCTGATTGAGGTCGATAACCATGCGACGGATTACCGCCAACTGTTGATAATCCTTCTCGCCAAAGATCGCGACGTCGGGCCTCACCTGGTTGAACAGCTTGGCGACGACGGTCGATACGCCATCGAAATGGCCCGGTCGCGCTGCGCCGTCCAGCCCCTCGCTTACGCCCGACACGCCGATATTGGTGGCGTAGCCAACCGGATACATGACGTCGACAGGCGGCATCCAGAGGATGTCCACGCCCGCCGCGGCCAGCATCTGCGCATCCTTCGCCTCGCGCCGGGGATAGGCGTCCAGATCCTCGTTGGGACCAAATTGCCGGGGATTGACGAAGATCGACACGACCACATGCCGGCCGTGTCGCCGCGCTTCCTCCACCAACGCCATATGCCCGTCATGCAGCGCGCCCATGGTTGGCACCAATGCCAGCGGCTTTCCGTCGCTTTTCAGCGCATCGACGGCGGTGCGAAGGGCGGGCAGGTCACGCAGCGTTTGCACGGAAGGAACGGCTCCGATAAGGGCGACAGGATAGGGGTGTCCTGCTAGGCTCGCGCCGGCGCGACCGTCAACACACATTGCGACAATCAACGGGGTTATCTGGGGTCCATGGGCAATCCGCAGCCGCATCTCATCGTCTTCGCCAATGAAAAGGGCGGCACCGGCAAATCGACCACGGCGGTCCATACCGCCATCGCCTTGTCCGCGCTCGGTCATCGCGTCGGCATGATCGACCTCGATCCGCGCCAGCGCACCGTCACCCGCTATATGGAAAATCGGCTGGATACCGCGCGTCGCCGCAGCATCGAATTGCCCACGCCCGATTTCGCCGTCTTCACCGGCGACAGCATCGCCGCGCTGGACGATCAGGTCGTGACCCTGGCGGCCGACAAGGATTTCCTGGTGGTCGATACGCCGGGCCGCGACGACGTCTTCGCCCGGCATCTGGCACCTCATGCCAACACGCTGGTCACGCCGATGAACGATAGTTTTGTCGATTTCGACCTGATCGGCCAGGTCGACCCGGAAACCTTCAAGGTGCGCCGCCTGTCCTTCTATTCCGAACTCATCTTCGAAGCGCGCAAGACGCGGGCGAAGGTCGATGGCGTGGCGATCGACTGGGTGGTGCTGCGCAACCGCGTCCAGCATCATGATGCGCGCAACAAGAAGCGGGTCGGCGACGCGCTGATGGAATTGTCGCGTCGCGTTGGCTTCCGCGTCATTCCCGGCCTGTCGGAACGCGTCATCTTCCGCGAACTCTTTCCCTCCGGCCTCACCCTGCTCGACAAGGGGCATCTGGGCGAACTGGGGGTCAGCCATATCGCCGCGCGCCAGGAATTGCGCGAAATGGTCGCGGGCCTCGCCCTGCCGACGCGCGATGGCGTGGCGTCGATGGACCTGATCGGCGCGGCCTGATGGGCGTGCTGACACTCCTTATCGCCGCTGTTGCGATCTGGCTGATCTGGACGGGAAAGCTGCAACGCATGACGGCGAAGGATGGCATGGCGTTGGGCGTGGCGCTGGTGGGCGCGGTGCTGGCGGCCAAGGGCAAGCCGGTGATCGGCGCGCCGTTGCTGATTGGCGCGGCGCTGTTCTTCGCCAAGCAGGGCAATAGAAAAGCGAAGGCAAAAGCCCGCAAGCGCCCCGCTGCGCCTGTTGCCCCGCCGCTTGCCGATGACGTCGCCAGGGCGCGCGCGCTGCTGGGCGTGACGCTTGATGCCGACGCCAACGCCATCCGCGCCGCCCATCGCCGCCTGATCGCCTCGGTCCATCCCGACAAGGGCGGCACCGAAGCGCTCGCCGCCCAGATCAACGCCGCGCGCGACCTGCTGCTCGACGAACACATGCAGCCTTGACCCACCGTTTCGATCCCACGCTGTTGCGCGACTATGATCTGCGCGGCCGGGTGGGCGATACGCTGCACGCCGCCGATGCCTGGGCGCTCGGCCGCAGTTTCGGCACGATCGTCGCCCGCGCCGGGGGCCGACATATCGCGGTCGGCTATGACGGGCGACTGAGTTCGCCGATGCTGGAAAGCGCACTGGTCGATGGATTGATCGCCACCGGCATCGACGTGCTGCGCATCGGCCTTGGCCCGACGCCGATGCTATATCATGCCGAAGTGACCGGCGATGTGGATGGCGGCATCCAGATAACCGGCAGCCATAATCCCGGCGACCAGAATGGCTTCAAGCTGGTCCACCGTCATGCGCCGTTTTTCGGGGACGACATTCAGCGCTTGGGCATTATCGCGGCGGCGGGCGACTGGGAGCAGGGCACCGGCGCGGTCGAAACGGCTGACGTGATGGACGCCTATGTTGCGCGCCTGATGCTTGGGTTCGATGGGCCGGCCTGCCGCATCGGCTGGGACGCGGGCAATGGCGCCGCTGGCCCGGTGGTGGAGCGCCTGACGCAATTGCTCCCCGGTGAGCATCATTTGCTCTTCACCGATATAGACGGCCATTTTCCCAATCATCATCCCGATCCTTCCCAGGAACGAAACCTGGCCGGCCTGCGCACGCTCGTCCTCGCCAAAAGGCTCGATTTCGGTGTGGCTTTCGATGGCGACGGCGACCGGATCGGCGTCATCGACGGGCAGGGCCGGACGATCGCAGGCGATCAACTGCTCGGACTTTTCGCGCAGATCGTGCTGGAAAAGCGGCCCGGCGCGCCGATCGTGGCGGATGTGAAGGCCAGCCAGACCCTGTTCGACCGCATCGCGATGCTGGGGGGACGGCCTGATATGTGGAAGACCGGCCACAGCCATATCAAGTCCAGAATGAAGCAGATTGGCAGCCCGCTAGGCGGTGAAACCACCGGCCATTTCTTCTTTGCCGACGATTATCCCGGTTATGACGACGGCCTTTACGCTGCCGTTCGGCTGATCCGTGCCGTGGGATCGCTGGGGCAGAACCTGACCGTGCTGCACGATGCGATGCCGACCAGCGTCATCACCCCCGAGTGGCGCTTCCCCGTGGCCGAAGCGCGCAAGTTCGCGGTGATCGCCGAAATCCTCGCCCGGTTGCAGGCCGCGGGCGCCGATATCTGTGCCATCGACGGCGCGCGGGTCCGCACCGCCGACGGCTGGTGGCTGCTGCGCGCGTCCAATACCGAGGCGGCTTTGGTGGCGCGCGCCGAATCGTCCGATGCGGCGGGCCTGACCCGGTTAGTCGCGCAAATGGATGCGCAACTGGCCGATTCGAACGTAGTGCGCGCCATATCGGCCTGAAAAATACCTATAGACGTCTGATAATTTGGCGTCGTTATGCGTTTTGTGTCGCAACTTTCCCTTACGGAAAGAAGCGCCGCAGACAAGGATTGCAGAAAACGCAATCGTCCTTCCATGTTTCGCATTTGCGACAATCTGCGCTGCACCGCAAAAGGATCGGGCCTTTCAGGCATCCTCTCCTAAAACTTCAAGGCCGTCCTTCGGGGCGGCTTTTTTTTCGTCTGGATCAGACAGCATTCCTGCCCTGTTGCCGTAGCGTCGCACTGATACGACCATAGCCAGGGGCCTGGATATGCGATGAATCGGGCGATCCGCTTACTGGAATTTAACCACAATCCTGATAATCGGTCTGCGTCCAAAGGGCCGGTCGGGCGTTCGAGCGCTGCAGACGAAGGCCCAGATCATGCCCAGTAGAGGATCTGCCATGTTGCTTCGCGGTCGCCATTTTTCCGCTTTTCTCCTGACCGGCGCCATGCTGGCGTCGACCCCGGCCTTCGCCGGCGGCTTCTACCTGCAGGAACAATCGCCCAAGGAAACCGGGCGCGCGCTGTCGGGCGGTGCCGCGGCTGGCGACGATCCGTCCACCATCTATTTCAATCCGGCCGCGATGACGCAGCTAGATGGCATCCAGACCTCGGTCGGCGGCGTCGCGCTGTTCGCATCGGCGCACCAGACCAACCGCGGCACCCGCCGCACTATCCCCGGATCGCCCCTGTCGGTCCCAGTGGGCGGCAATGACGGCGGCAATCCGTTCGAAAGCGTCATCCCCATCCCCAGCTTCTATGCGAGCGCGCAGGTCAGCGACCGGCTCTGGGTTGGCCTGGGCGTCAACGCGCCGTTCGGCCTGAAACTGGAATATGATGACGGCTTTTTCGGCCGTTACGATTCGCTCTACACCGACCTTAAAACCTATAATATCCAGCCATCGGCTGCCTATAAGCTGACCGACAATCTGTCGATCGGCGGCGGCGTCGACGTGCAATATGTCAAGGCCACGCTGACCAATGCGCTGCCGCAGCTGTCCCCGCTCGCCACCACTGACGGCTTCGCCAGTCTGAAGGGCGACGACTGGTCCGTCGGCTGGAACGCCGGCCTCTTCTACACCACCGGCGACACCAATTGGGGCGTCCATTATCGGTCCGGCGTCAGCCACACGCTGGCCGGCACCCAGATCGTGTCGGGCCTGATCGGCCCGGTTGCGGCAGGCAATGGATCCTTCGCCGCCACCGCGCCGCTGGACCTGCCCGACATCGTCACCGTCTCCATGATGCACAAGCTGACGCCGCAACTGCGCGCGATGGTCACCGGCAAATGGTATAACTGGTCGAAGTTCAAGGGCATCGCCGTCACATCGGCCGCCGGCACGACCAACAAGGAACTGGACTATAAGGACAGCTATTCGGTCAGCGTCGGCGGCGAATATGATGTCAGCCCGGCCTTCACCCTGCGCGCAGGCACAATGTTCGACCGGTCGCCCACCAATCCGCAATATCTGACCACGCGCGTCCCCGACGGCGATCGCGTCTGGCTGACCGGCGGCGCAACGTGGAACATGTCGGATGCCTTCGCCCTCAACCTTAGCTACGCCCATACTTTCGTGGAAAAGGCGAACATCATCCGCCCGGACAGCTATTTCCCGTTGCCCGCTACCGTCACCGCCACGACGCTGGCCCAAACCAGTGGCAATGCGGACCAGATCGCGGCATCGGCGACGCTGCGCTTCTAATCGGATCGGAACATCCCTATAGGGGCTCCGTAGCTTACGGAGCCCCTTTTGCATGTCCGACCATAATCCCGGCCTGCGCCCCTGGCGCGACATAGCGCGGCGGAAATCGCGCCAGATCATGGTCGGCAATGTGCCCGTCGGTGGCGACGCACCGGTCACGGTCCAGACCATGACCAACACGCTGACCCATGACGTCAAGGGTACGATCGAGCAGATCCGCCGGTGCGAGGAAGCGGGCGTGGATATCATCCGCGTCTCCTGTCCTGACGAAGAGTCCACTGCGGCGCTGAAACAGATCGTCCGTGCCGTTCGCGTGCCGATCGTCGCCGACATCCACTTCCATTATAAGCGCGCGCTGGAAGCCGCCGACGCCGGCGCCGCCTGCCTGCGCATCAATCCGGGCAATATCGGGTCGGAAAAGCGGGTGAAGGAAGTGGTCGACGCGGCCAAGGCCAATGGCTGCTCGATCCGCATCGGCGTCAATGCCGGGTCGCTGGAGAAGGATTTGCTCGAAAAATATGGCGAGCCCTGTCCCGAAGCGCTGGTCGAATCCGCGCTCGACCATATTAAGCTGCTGCAGGATCAGGATTTCCACGAATATAAGGTTGCGGTAAAGGCCAGCGACGTCTTCCTTGCCGTCGCCGCCTATATGCAACTGGCCGACGCGGTCGATTGCCCGCTGCATCTGGGTATCACCGAGGCTGGCGGCCTGATCGGTGGCACGGTGAAAAGCGCGATCGGCATCGGCAACCTGCTCTGGGCCGGGATCGGCGACACGATCCGCGTCTCCCTCTCCGCCGAACCCGAAGAGGAAGTCCGGGTCGGCTATGAAATCCTCAAGTCGCTGGGCATCCGCACCCGCGGCGTGAAAGTCATCTCCTGCCCCTCCTGCGCGCGCCAGGGCTTTGACGTCATCCGCACCGTGCAGGCGCTGGAGGAACGGCTTCAGCATATCCACACGCCGCTCTCGCTCTCGGTGCTGGGCTGCGTCGTCAACGGCCCCGGCGAAGCGCGCGAGACGGACATCGGCCTGACTGGCGGTGGGGCGGGCAAGCACATGGTCTATCTGTCGGGCATCACCGACCATGTGATCCAGGACGAAGGCATGGTCGACCATATCGTCCGCTTGGTCGAAGCCAAGGCGGCGGAGATCGAGGCGGCCAAGGCGGAAGCTGACATGACCGACGCGGGCAAGGCGGAGGCGGCGGAGTAGGACCTGTTTCGTCTTTCGGACCTATGCTATTACTCAGGTATCGGGAGGTCATCATGTCCTACAGCGCGAAAGTCATATCGGGCGGAAAGATCGTCATTCCAGCGGAACTGCGTCGCGAACTCGGAATCAAGGACGGCGACACCCTTGTCATCGAGCGGGACATGTCCGGCTCTTTAGTGCTGAAATCCTATCTTCAGGTGGTGCGCGACGTGCAGGCGAAGATTCGCGCCGCAGTAGGTCATGATTATTCGGTCGATCAGTTTTTGGCTGAACGACGGGCCATGTGGGGTGAAGCGGATTGATCGTTCTCGACAGTTCCGCCTTGCTTGCGCTGCTCTTGGACGAAAGGGGCGGTGAAGTCGTGCTTCCGGTCGCACGCAATGCCGTCATGTCTTCCGTCAATCTCTCGGAAGTCATTGAACGCGGCGTCGCTAACGAACATTCGGCGGACGGGCTGACCCTGCAAATCGAACGCTTTGGCGTCAGTATCAACGCCTTTGATCGCGATCAGGCGATCGCGGCTGCGAATCTGCGGCCCCTCACCCGACATAGGGGGCTGTCCTTGGGGGATCGCGCCTGCCTGGCGCTGGCACAGACATTGAACGTGCCGGTCCTGACCGCCGATCGCCTCTGGGCCGACCTCGACATCGGTGTCGATATCCGCCTGATTCGCTGATCTCTGATTCGCTGATTCCTGATGCGCACCGCTCACAGCTTCGCCATTCCCTTCGCCGTCTGCTGCGCCGGCGTCGCGCTCTTCTCGGTGATGGACGCGGCGATGAAGGGGCTTAGCCTGGCCATCGGCCTGTACAACGCCCTGTTCTGGCGCGCGGTCACCGGCACCATTCTGGGCCTCGTCCTGATGCTGCTCACCCGCCAGCGCTGGCCGTCGCGCGCGGTGCTGCGCATCCATCTGCTGCGCGGAACGGTGGTCGCGCTGATGGCCGCGCTCTTCTTTTGGGCGCTCATGCGGATGCCGCTGGCCGAAGCGATCGCGCTGTCCTTCATCGCGCCGCTGATCGCCCTCTATCTGGCCGCGCTGCTGCTCAAGGAAAGCGTCGGCCGACAGGCTGTCATGGCGTCGCTGCTGGGGCTGGTGGGGGTAGCGGTCATTCTGTCGGGCCGGCTTCAGGGCGTCTATGACGCTGACGCGCTATTGGGGGCTGGCGCCGTGCTGGCGTCCGCCATCCTCTTCGCCTGGAACCTCATCATCCAGCGGCAACAGGCGCAGGTCGCTTCCCCAATCGAGGTCGCCTTCTTCCAGCATCTCGTCATGCTCGGCGTCTTTTCGCTCGGTGCGCCGTGGCTTGCCCATGCGCCCCCCATCACGGCCGCCCCCCTTGTGCTGCTGGCGGCGACCTTGGCGTTCACCTCGCTGGCCGCCCTGTCCTGGGCCTATGCGCGGGCGGAAGCGCAGCGGCTGATCCCGGTCGAATATAGCGCGTTCTTCTGGGCGGCGATCGTCGGCTGGCTGGCCTTTGGCGAGCGGCTGACGCTTACGACCGTCGCGGGCGCATTGCTCATCGTCGCCGGCTGCCTTATCGCCGCGCGCAGCAAGGGGGCAGCGGTTGCCCATGTGGAAGCGGGAACGGCATGACGGGCATCATCATTCGCGACGCGCAGGCCGACGATATCGGCACCATACACGATTTCATCCTGGCATTGGCCGACTATGAGCGGCTCGCCCATGCGGTGAAGGCGGATCGCGCCACGCTCGCCCGCTATCTGTTTGGTCCGCGCCCCATGGCGGAGGTGCTGATCGCGGAGCATCAAGGCCGGGCGGTCGGCTTCGCTCTTTTCTTCCACAATTTCTCGACCTTCGAAGCGCGGCCGGGCATCTATCTGGAGGATCTGTTCGTCCTGCCGGATGCGCGCGGCCTGGGCGCGGGGAAGGCGTTGCTCGCGCGCCTGGCCGCACTGGCGATCGAGCGCGATTGCGCCCGGCTCGAATGGTCGGTTCTGGACTGGAACGAACCCGCCATCGCCTTCTACCGGTTGCTAGGCGCTAAGGCGATGGACGAATGGACGGTGCAGCGGGTCGATGGCGACACGCTGGCGGCGCTCGCCGCGCTCTGATCGTGCGCGCGGGACGAGCCGATCGGACGCATACTTGACGCGGACTCGCCGTCGGGTTCATTGTGCCGAAACGGAACATTTGGGGGACAAGCAGGATTATGGCCGTCGGCCGCACCGTGAAACGTACGCCGGAATGGCGCGAAATGTTGAAGCGCAGCCTTATGCGCAGCGGCGCGCTGATCGGCGCGATCACGCTTATGCTGGCGACCCTGTTCCTGGCGCTGGCGCTGCTCAGCTACGCGCCAAGCGACCCGTCGATGAACACCGTCGCGGGCGATCATGTCGCCAATATCATGCAGGCGCCTGGCGCTTGGACCGCCGATTTCCTGCTCTGGCTGCTGGGTGTGCCGGTCGCGCTGATCCTGCCGCTGATGGCCGTCACCGCTCGCCGCCTGTGGGGCGACCAGGATATGAGCGAATGGAAAGGGCAGTTCGGCAAATGCCTGCTGGGCATCGTCCTGATCGGCATCGCGCTCGCCTTGTTTCAGAGCGCGCCGCTGGTCGGCCTGCCTGCCGGTTGGGGCGGCGTAATCGGCCTGGTCGTCGCCAAGGGCATCGCCAGCCTCAGCGCGCAGGCGCCCGCCGCCGCGCCCTGGATCACCGGCGTCCTTATCGTCATCGCCCTGATTACCGGCCTGTTCGCCTGCTATCGCAGCCTGGCGCTGGAAAAGCCGATCATCGCGCTGCGACGCCCCTCGCTGCCCAAGCTCGCTCTGCCACGCCCGACACTGGGCTTTGCCGGTAACGCCAACGCGGCCGATGCCGACGACGATGGCGACGACGAACTGGCCGAGCGGGTCATCGCCCCGCGCAAGCAGGTGTCGCACGAACCCAAGCCACCCATCACCATTCAGTCGCCCAAGCCCGCCCCGGTGCAGCGCGCCATGGCCCCGGTCAGTCAGGACGACCTGTTCGGGCACAGCTCGCTGCCCTCGCCCGACCTGCTCAACCCCGTGCCCGCCAACCAGGGCGGCAAGATCGACAAGGCCGCGCTGGAGCGCAACGCCCGCCTTCTCGAATCGGTACTCGACGACTTCCATGTGAAGGGCAACATCACCGAAGTCCGCCCCGGCCCGGTCGTCACCATGTATGAACTGGAACCCGCGCCGGGTATCAAGGCGAGCCGCGTGATCGCGCTGGCGGACGACATCGCCCGCAACATGTCGGCGCTCTCCGCCCGCGTGGCGACGATTCCCGGCCGCACCGTGATCGGCATCGAACTGCCCAATGCGCATCGCGAAGGTGTGTCGTTTCGCGAACTCATCACTAGCGAACAATTCATGCAGGAAGCGACCCTGCCGATCATCCTGGGAAAGAATATTTCCGGCGAACCGATCATCGCCGACCTCGCCCCCATGCCGCACCTGCTGATCGCGGGCACCACCGGGTCGGGCAAATCGGTCGGCCTCAACGCCATGATCCTGTCTTTGCTCTACCGCATGACCCCGGACCAGCTGCGCCTGATCATGATCGATCCCAAGATGCTGGAATTGTCGACCTATGACGACATCCCCCATCTCTTGTCGCCTGTCGTCACAGAGCCAGCCAAGGCGATCCGCGCGCTCAAATGGGCGGTCGAACAGATGGAGGATCGCTATCGCATGATGGCGTCCATTTCCGTCCGCAACCTCGCCAATTATAATGAAAAGGTCCGCGCCGCCAAGGCCAAGGGCAAGCCGCTCGGCCGCCGGGTTCAGACCGGTTACGATCCCGAAAATGGCAAGCCCATCTATGAGGAGGAACAGCTCGATTTCCAGCCGCTGCCGCAGATCGTGGTGGTGGTGGACGAACTCGCTGACCTCATGATGACCGCGGGCAAGGAAGTCGAGTTCCTGATCCAGCGCCTGGCGCAAAAGGCACGCGCGGCTGGTATCCATCTGATCCTCGCGACCCAACGCCCGTCGGTCGACGTCATCACCGGCGTCATCAAGGCCAACCTGCCGACCCGGATCAGCTTCTTCGTGACGTCGAAGATCGACAGCCGCACCATATTGGGCGAACAGGGCGCCGAACAATTACTAGGCAAAGGCGACATGCTCTACATGCATGGCGGCAAGGGGTTGACCCGCGTCCATGGTCCCTTCGTGTCCGACGATGAAGTGCGCGTCGTCGCCGACCATTGGCGCGCACAGGGCCAGCCCGACTATATCCAGGCCGTCACCGAAGAACCGGAGGAGGGCAGCTTTGCGCTCGACGGCGTCGATCTGGGCGACGACAGCCCCGACGCGCAGCTGTTCCGCAAGGCGTGCCAATTGGTGTTCGAAAATCAGAAAGCCTCGACCAGCTGGCTCCAGCGCCAACTGCGCGTCGGCTACAACAGTGCCGCCCGCCTGATCGAACGTATGGAGGAAGAAGGCCTGGTCGGCGCCCCCAACCATGTCGGCCGCCGCGAAGTGCTGCGCGACGAAAATGGCAATCCGCTTTGACGGGCCGCATCGCCAGCCGAAAAATGGTTACGATTGCGTATCATGCAATCGCTCTTACGCCCTTCGCATTTGCAGCATGAGACGGGACCGGGCAATAGGATCAGGCCTTTCAGGCATCCTCTCCTAAAACTTTTCGGGCTGGTCTTCGGATCGGCCCTTTTTTTTGTCCGCGAATCGGGCTAGTCCAATCCCGCTGCTGCCGCGCCGATAACATAATTGGAGCGGTGCCGCCGGTCAGACCGGCAGGGCGAGGTGGGAGCATGGGGGATGGAGCTGTCCGGCCGTCTGTGGATGCTCTCCCCATCACTCCCCCAAATCTTGCTATTTCGGAACAGCCGGGTTCACAACGGGTTCAAGCCCGACCTTCTACCTCCCATATTCCTGAACAACCGGAGTTGAACGCCATGCAGCGCAGCCTTGCGCCCCTGATCCTGGCCCTTGCCGCCGCGCCGGCCGCCCTGTCGGTCATCGTGCCGACCGCGCCCGTCGCCGCGCAGTCGGCCTCGCCCGACCTGGCCCAGGTCAACGCCTATATTCGCGGCGTCACCACCCTTACCGCCGATTTCACCCAGACCGACCGCAGTGGCCAGACCCTGACGGGCAAGCTGACCCTCAAGCAGCCGGGCAAGATCCGCTTCCAATATCAAAAGGGCGTGCCGCTGCTGATCGTGGGCGATGGCAAGGCGCTGACCATGATCGATTATGAAGTGCGGCAGGTGCAGCGCTGGCCGATCGGCAACTCGCCGCTGGGCGTCCTCATCGATCCGAACAAGGATCTGTCGAAATTCGGGAAGGTGGTGCCGACCGGCGATCCATCGGTGTTGAGCGTTGAGGCGCGAGATCCCAAGCGGCCGGAATATGGCACCTTTACCATGATCTTCAAACGCAATGCCTCCGGTCCTGCGGGCCTTCAGCTCTATGGCTGGGTGGCGCTCGATTCGCAGAATAACCGCACCGCGGTCCGGCTGAGCAATCAGGTCTATGGCGCTGCGGTGGCCGATTCCGCCTTTCGCTGGACCGATCCACGACCCAGAGGCCGGTCGGCGGGCGGCTGACCGAGCGCTCTGCGCGACGGATGGAAAAACTACGCCATTCGTTCATCTGCCGCTCATATGGCGGGCGCTAATTACAACTCAAGGCGAGAGACAAACCGGGATTTCCCCCCTGTTACCCGGCCCACTCTCTCGCCGCGAAGCGCTTCAAGGGCGCGATCGAGACCCCCGTTCCACGCCCCCGGAGCGGGGGTCTTACTTTGTGCGGCGTCTGTCCAGCCGCTTGCGCGTCCGCCCGCGGCCTCCTAGGTGGAATCGCATGGCCGACACCCTCTCCATCTGCTCCTGGAACATAAACTCCGTCCGCGCGCGCATCGACATCGTCGAACATCTGCTGCGGCTCGAAGCGCCCGACATCTTGTGCCTGCAGGAAACCAAGGTGGTGAACGAGACTTTCCCCGCCGAAATGTTCCGCCGCATGGGCTATGTGCATCAGGTGCTGAATGGCCAGCGGATGCACCATGGCGTCGCAATCATGAGCAAGGTGCCCGTGCATGAGGATGACCGGTTCGACTGGCAGGCCAATGGCGAAGCGCGCCATGTCGGCGTGCGGCTCGACAATGGCGTGCGAATCGAAAATGTCTATGTCCCCGCTGGCGGCGACATCCCCGATCGGGAGCTAAACCCCAAATTCGGCCAGAAAATGGATTTCCTCGAACGGATGATCCAGTGGTCGTCCGCGCTCGACAAGCAGCCCGCCATCCTGACCGGCGATTTCAACATCGCCCCGCTGGAATGTGACGTCTGGAGCCACAAGCAATTGCTGAACGTTGTCAGCCACACGCCGGGGGAATGCGAAATTCTCGCCCGGTTGCAGGCGTCCAACGACTGGGTCGATATCGGCCGTCATTTCTATCCTGCGCCCGCCCGCCTCTACACCTGGTGGAGCTATCGCGCGAAGGACTGGGCGGAATCGGATCGCGGCCGCCGCCTGGACCATATGTGGATGACGAAGGATGTGGCGGACAAGGCGGTCAGCCATCGCGTGGTCGAACCCGCGCGCAGCTGGATCAAGCCATCCGACCATATCCCCATCATCACCGAATTCGCCTTCTGATGCCGGGGCTACACATCGGCGGGGCTAACGGGCGGGACGCCGCGCGCGCGATCGATGCGCTGCGCCGCGGCTGGGCGATCCGCCTGGCCGCCCCCGACGGCGCGATCCGGCTGATGGCGATCGAGGGCGCGGACGCGGTCACGCTGGCGGATTTCGACCCGCTTGGCCGCGCCGACATCCTTATCTCCGCCGCCCGCGCCGAAACCTTGAAGCTCGCCAACCAGCTGGCCGCCGCGGACCCCGACCTGCCGGTGCTGGTCGAACGCGCGCCGTGGATCGACGCCGATGTCGCCACCGCCATATCCGACCCGGTGCTCGACCTGGCGTCGCCCCTGAAAGGCCCGTTTCGCGCCCGCACGCTGCCCGCGCCGCAAGCCGCCAAGGCGGCGCTGCGCCTCGCCCGGCTCGCCGGTATCCTGCCTGCCTATTTCCTGATCGAAGGCGACGGCCCCGTCGAAGCGACGCTCAGCGCCAACGCCATCGCCGCCTATGACGACGCCACCCGCCTCGCCATCGCCACCCGCGCGCGCCTGCCGGTGTCGGCCAGCGAGAGCGGCGAAATCATCGCCTTCCGCAGCCCGGACGAACCGCGCGAACATATCGCGCTGGTCGTGGGCAAGCGAAACGCCTCGCCGCCCGTCATCCGCCTGCACAGCGAATGTTTGACCGGCGACGTGCTGGGCAGCCTCAAATGCGATTGCGGCCCGCAATTGCATGAAGCGCTGCACAGAATAGCCAACGCGCCTTGGGGCATCCTCCTCTATTTGCGGCAGGAAGGGCGCGGCATCGGCCTGGTCAACAAATTGCGCGCCTATGCGATGCAGGATCAGGGGTTCGATACGGTCGATGCCAATACGCGCCTCGGCTTCGCGATCGACGCGCGCGATTTTTCGGTCGCGGCGCGGATGCTCGACCTGCTGGGCGTCGGTGCCGTGCGCCTGCTCACCAACAATCCCAACAAGGTCGCGGGACTCGAAGCGGCGGGGATCAAGGTCACCGAACGCATGCCGATCATCCTGCCCACCAACCCGCACAATGAACGCTATCTCGCCACAAAGCGCGACCGCACCGGCCACCAGCTGTGACCGTCATCCGCGTCGATTGCGGTGCGGGCCGCCTGACTTTCGGTGATCTTGAAATACCCTGTACCATCGGCCGCAGCGGCGCCTGCCCGGCGGCGGACAAGCGGGAAGGGGACGGGTGCACGCCCTTGGGCCTTTGGCCGATCCGCGGCGTCCTGCTGCGCCCCGGCAAGGTCGCGGCGCGCGGCGTCAGCCTGCCCTGGCGCTGGGTGCGGGCCAATGATGGCTGGTCGGACGACATCGCCGATCCCGCCTATAACCGCCCGGTCCGCCTGCCGCGTCCCTTCTCCGCCGAAAGCCTGATCCGCACCAATGATGCTTATGACGTCATCGTCGTGCTGGGCCATAATGACGCGCCGCCGGCGCCGGGGCAGGGGAGCGCCATCTTCTTCCATCTGTCCGAAGGCCGCCCCACCGCCGGCTGCGTCGCGGTGGACCGCCCTGACATGCTGCGCCTGCTCCCGCTGCTCGCGCCGGGCGATGCGGTGGAGATCGTGCTCTAAAGCACGGCATCATAAATAAACCCGTTCGCTTCGAGCGAAGTCGAGAAGCGGTTAGCGCATCGCGTGCGCTTAACATCGCTGAACTCTGCTCTGCCTCGTTTCTCGACTACGCTCGAAACGAACGGATGTTGATGTCTCAAGCCCGCTCCAGCGCCTCGCCCACTTCACCGCCCGCGGCCTCCAGCAAGCGCCGCTCCAAAGTCTGCAACCGCGCCTTGCTCTCGATCTTCCCGCCGAACAGGTCGGTGACGTAAAATGTATCCACCGCCCGCTCGCCATAGGTAGCGACATGGGCGCTGTGGACCGTGACCTTCGACTGGAACAGCGCATTGGCCAGGCTGAACAGGAGTGCGGGCCGGTCGCGCGCATTGACTTCCACGACGGTGAAGCGGTTCGACGCCTTGTTATCGATCAGCACATTGGGTTCGATGCGGAACGCTTCGGCGCGGGTGCGGGGCAGGGGCCGCGCCGACAGCTTGGTGATCATCCGGTGCCGGTTGGACAAAGAATCCTCGATCGCGTTGCGGATGCGCTGCAACTGGTCGGGGCTGTGAAACGCGCCGCCTAGCGGGTCTTGCACCAGGAAATTGTCGATCGCCACACCGTCGCGCGTCGTGTGGATGCGCGCGTCGATGATGTTGCCGCCCGCCAGGTGGATGGCGCCCGCGATCCGGTAGAACAGACCGGGATGGTCGGCGGCATAGACGGTCACCAGCGTCGCGCCGCGCTGCGGATAATATTGCGCCGCGATCGACAAAGGCGATTCGCCCGCCGCCAATATATGCTGCGCGTTGTGGAAAAGGATGTCGTCGGGTTCGGCGATCCAGTAGGATTCGGGCAGCCGCTTGCTGAACGCGGCGAAGGCGGCGTCATCAATCCCCAGCGCCCGTTGCAGCGTTTCCTGCTTCACGACGACCCGTTCGCTCCGCCCCTTCTGCTTATGGCCCAGCCGCAGCAATTCTTCGGCGCTGTCATACAGGTCGCCCAGCAACTGGCGTTTCCAGCTGTTCCACACCCCCGGTCCCACCGCGCGGATGTCCACCACCGTCAGGCACAAGAGCAGCCGCAGCCGCTCCGGGCTTTGCACCACGTCCACGAAATCGAGGATAGTTTTATAATCGGACAGGTCGCGCTTGAAGGCGGTGGCCGACATCAGCAGATGATAGCGCACCAGCCAGGCGACCGTTTCCGTCTCCGCCGGGGTCAAGCCCAGGCGCGGGCAGAGATGCTCGGCCACCTCCGCGCCCAGCAGGCTATGATCGCCGCCGCGCCCCTTGGCGATATCATGCAGCAGCACCGCCACATAGAGCGCGCGCCGCGACAGTAATTTGCCCATCAGGTCGCTAGCTAGCGGATGATCCTCCGGCAATTCGCCCTTCTCGATCCGCGACAGCAGGCCAACGGCGCGGATGGTATGCTCGTCCACCGTATAGTGATGATACATATCGAACTGCATCTGCGCGACGACACGGCGGAAATCGGGCACGAAACGGCCGAACACCGATGATTCGTTCATCCAGCGCAGCACCGTTTCGGGATCGCGCGGGGAGGTCAGCACCTCCATGAAGGCGGCATTGGCGCGCGGGTCCTTGCGCACCTTCGCATTGATCAGCCCCGCGTCGCGACTGGCCGCGCGGATCGCGCTGGGGTGAATCTGCAACCCATGCTTGTCCGCGACGGCGAATATTTCCAGCAGCCGCACCGGGTCCGCCTGGAAAAAATCGTCGCTCGGCAGGCTCAGCCTCCCGCGCTCCAGCACGAAGCCGTCCAGCTTCTTGGGCCGGCGGAAAATGGACGGGATGTAGCGCCGGCCCTTTTCCGCCATCTGATCGTCCAGATGGGCCAGGAACACGGCGGTCAGGTCACCCACGATCTTGGCGTTCAGGAAATAATAGCGCATGAACCGTTCGACCCCGGACTGACCGGCCCGCCCGGTAAAGCGCATCCGCGTCGCGGTTTCCAGCTGCAGATCGAAGGTCAGCCGGTCCTCGGCGCGCCCTGTGATGGTGTGCAGGTGGCATCGCACCGCCCACAGGAAATCCTCGGCCTTCTGGAACTGACGCAACTCCACTTGGGTCAGCAGCCCGACATCGACCAGCTCGGCGACCGACCGCACCCGGTTCACATATTTGCCGATCCAGAAGAGCGTATGCAGGTCGCGCAGGCCGCCCTTGCCCTCCTTCACATTGGGTTCGACGACATAGCGGCTGTCGCCCATCCTTTTGTGCCGCTCGTCGCGCTCGACCAGCTTTTCGGTCACGAACGCGCGGGCGTTGCCCTGCATCACCTCGGCATCGAACCGGACCGATGTTTCCTCGTATAGCGCCCGGTCGCCCCAGACATAGCGCGCCTCCAGCAGCGCGGTGCGCACCGTCAGGTCGGCCTTGGCCATGCGCATCGTCTCGTCGATCGATCGGCTCGAATGCCCGACCTTCAGCCCAAGATCCCATAGCGAATAAAGCATGGATTCGATCACCTGCTCGGTCCAGCCGGTGGGCTTCCAGGGGGTGATGAAGCCGATGTCGACATCGCTATGCGGCGCCATTTCGCCCCGGCCGTATCCGCCCACCGCGATCAAGGCGATCCGTTCGCCGGTGCTGCGATTGCCCGACGGGTAGAGATGATGCGTCGTCGCGTCGTACAGCAGCCGCAAAATCTGGTCGATCAGGAAGGCGAAGGCGGTCACGGATTCGCGCCCGCGCGTCGGTTTCGCCTCCAGCCGCTTGGCGACTTCGGCCCGGCCCTGCTCCAGCGCCGCCTTCAATTCCTTGACGATTTCGGCGCGCAGCCGAGCGCTATCGCCCCGATGCTCTATCGCCAGGGCGTTGATCGTGTCGGAAATGGCGCGCCGGTCGATGATCGCGCGGCGCGATCCCAGCGCGGGGAACTGCATGACCATTTGGTTTCTCTAGTCGGACCGCCGCTCAGCGGCCAGTTGTTTCAATCGATATATGTGATCGAGCGCCTCGCGCGGGGACAGCGCGTCGGCATCGATCGCCGCGATCGCCGCCAGCAGTGGATCGGGCGCCTCCTCCTCCTGTGCCGCGACGGCCGCGAACAGCGGCAGGTCGTCCAATCCCGCAGCGATCCCGCCGGTTTTCGCCTTGCCCGCCTCCAGCCGCGCCAGCACGTCCTTGGCCCGCTTCAAAACCGGTTGGGGCAGCCCCGCCAGCCGCGCTACTGCCAGCCCATAGCTACGGTCGGCCGGCCCGTCGCTCAGTTCGTGCAGCAGGACCAAGTCGCCCTTCCACTCTCGCGCCCGCACATGATGCAGCGACAACGACGGCAGCGTCTCGGCCAACCGCGTCAGCTCATGATAGTGGGTCGCGAACAGGCATCGGCAGCGATTGACCTCATGCACCGCTTCCACCACCGCCCAGGCGAGCGCCAGCCCGTCATAGGTAGACGTGCCGCGCCCGACCTCGTCCAATATGACGAAGCTGCGCGGCGTCGCCTGGGCCAGGATCGCGGCCGTCTCGACCATCTCGACCATGAAGGTCGATCGCCCCTTGGCGAGGTTATCCGACGCGCCGACCCGGCTGAACAGGCGATCGACCAACGTCAGCGTCGTGGACTGCGCGGGAACATAGCCACCCGCCTGCGCCAATATGACGATCAGCGCATTTTGCCGCAGGAAGGTCGATTTACCGCCCATATTCGGCCCAGTGACCAGCCACAGCCGGTCGCTCTCGCTCAAGCAGCAGTCGTTTGCGACGAAAGGCTGGCCATCCTTGCGCAGCGCGTCCTCCACCACCGGATGCCGCCCACCCACGATGTCCAGGCACGGACCTGCGCCGTCCTCGACCACGAAATGCGGCCGCTGCCACCCGCCCTCGGCCGCTCGTTCGGCGAGCGACGCGGCGACGTCCAGCCGCGCCAGCGCCTCGGCCGCGCGGGCGATGTCGGCCTTGCGGTCCAGCACGGCGGAAATCAGCTCCTCCAGATGCGCGGCTTCGGCGACCAGCGCATGGGCGCCCGCCTGCGCCACGCGCCCGGCCTCCTCATGCAGGTCGATCGAATTGAAGCGTACGACTCCGGCCAGCGTCTGGCGATGGGTAAAGCCGCTGTCGGGCGCCATCAGCGTATCGGCGGCGCGCGCCGGCACCTCAACATGATAGCCCAGCACGCCATTATGCCGGATCTTGAGCGCCGATATGCCGGTCTGCGCACGATATTTCGCCTCCAGCGCGGCGATCGCGCGGCGGCCGTCGCCGGCCATGCGGCGCAGCTCGTCCAGCGCGGGATCATAGCCGTCGGCGATATAGCCGCCGCTCGCCGTCTCGGTCGGCGGGGCGGGCACCAGCGCGCGCGCAAGCGCATTGACCAACGCGCCATGGCCGTCCAGCGCGGGCAATAGCCGCGCCAGCAACAGCGGCGGCTCGGCGATCCGCCCCAGCCGCTCGCGCAACAGCCTGGCCTCGCCCAAACCGTCCCGCAACTGCCCCAGATCACGGGGCGACCCACGCCCCACCGCCACGCGCCCCAGCGCCCGGCCGATATCCGGCAACGCCCGCAGCGCGCCGCGCAGCTGGTCGCGCAATGCCGCATCGTCATGGAAGAGCTGCACCAGCCCCAACCGCGCCTCGATCGTCGCCAGGTCCATCAGCGGCGCGGACAGATCCTGCCCCAGCAGCCGCGCGCCCGCGCCCGTCACCGTCCGGTCGATCGCGCCCAGCAGGCTGCCCGCCCGCGCGCCCGCCATGGTCGCCACGATCTCCAGGCTCTCGCGCGTCGCCGCGTCGATCGCGACATGGCCGCCGCTGGTCTTGCGCAGCGGCGGGGCCAGGAAGGGCAGGGTGCCCTTGCCCGCATGGTCGAGATAAGCGACGAGGCCGCCCATCGCCGCCAGTTCCGCGCGGCCAAACTGCCCGAACCCGTCCAGCGTCGCGACCCCGAACAGGCGCTTCAACGCATCCTCCGCCCGCGTGCTGGAAAAAGCCGCACGATCGAAGGGGTGGCCATCCGCCACGTCCAGCGCCGATCCTTCGGCCACCACCGTCTCGCTCGGCCGCAGCCGCGCCAGTTCGGCGGGCAGGTCGCCGATCGGGCAGGTCATCGTCTCGAACCGGCCGGTGGAAATATCGGCGGCGGCAATGCCAACCTCGCCCGCGCCCTCCCCGCCGACCTGCGCCAGCGCCACCAGCATATTGTCGCGTCGGCTGTCGAGCAGCGTCTCCTCGGTCAGCGTGCCGGCGGTGACGTAGCGCACGATCGCCCGCGCCACCAACGTCTTGCCCCCGCGCGCCTTGGCCTGCGCTGGCGTTTCGGTCTGTTCGGCGATGGCGACGCGATGCCCGCCCTTGATCAGCCGCGCCAGATAGCCCTCCGCGCTATGCACCGGCACGCCGCACATCGGGATCGGCGCGCCGCCATGTTCGCCCCGGCTGGTCAGCGCGATGTCCAGCGTCGCGGCCGCCAGTTTCGCGTCATCGAAGAACAGCTCGAAGAAATCACCCATGCGGTAGAAGAGCAGGCAGTCCTGCGCCTGTGCCTTGAGCGTCAGATATTGCGCCATCATCGGCGTCGGGGCGGCTATATCGGTCGAAGGGGCCATGGCCAAAGCCGATAGCCTGAACCTCGCACCGAAACCAGCGCTTCGCCCAGGCGCAGTAAAATTGCGCGTCTCGCACTTGCCCACAAGATAGCGTTACCGCTAGGGCCGCGCTGTTGTTCCAATATATGGGTGCCCGCCATGTCAGACCGATCGCATGTGGAATTTTCCGAGCGCGAGGCGCTGTTCTTCCATTCGACCGGCCGCCCCGGCAAGATCGAGATCATCGCGTCCAAACCGATGGCGACGCAGCGCGACCTGAGCCTTGCTTATTCGCCCGGCGTCGCGGTGCCAGTGCTGGCGATCGCGAAAGACCCGGCCTGCGCCTATGATTATACCGCCAAGGGCAATCTGGTCGCGGTCATCACCAATGGCACGGCGATCCTGGGGCTCGGCAATCTGGGCGCGCTGGCGTCCAAGCCGGTGATGGAGGGCAAGGCGGTCCTCTTCAAGCGCTTCGCCGACGTGGACAGCATCGATATCGAACTGAAGACCGAGGATGTCGATCGTTTCATCGACGCGGTCGAGCTGATGGAGCCGACCTTCGGCGGCATCAACCTTGAGGATATCAAGGCGCCTGAATGCTTCATCATCGAACAGACGCTCAAAGAACGGATGAACATTCCGGTCTTCCATGACGACCAGCATGGCACCGCGATCATCGCGGCCGCCGGCGTCATCAATGCCGCGCTGCTGACGGGGCGGGAGATGAAGGATATGAAGGTGGTGGTGAACGGCGCGGGCGCCGCCTCCATCTCCTGCACCGAACTCATCAAGGCGCTGGGCGTGCCCCATGAAAATGTCATCATGTGCGACAGCAAGGGCGTGATCTACCAGGGGCGCGCCGAGGGCATGAACCAGTGGAAGTCGGCCCATGCCGTGCGCACCGACGCGCGGACGCTGGCGGAAGCGGTCAAGGGCGCGGACGTGTTCCTGGGTCTGTCGGTCGCCGGCGCGATGACCCAGGATATGGTGAAGTCGATGGGGCCGAAGCCGATCATCTTCGCCATGGCCAACCCCAATCCCGAAATCCTGCCGCCCGACGCCCATGCCGTGCGCCCGGACGTGATCGTCGCCACCGGCCGGTCGGACTTCCCCAACCAGGTCAACAATGTCCTGGGGTTCCCCTTCATCTTCCGCGGCGCGCTTGATGTGCGGGCGACCGGTATTAACGAAGCGATGAAGCTGGCCGCCGCCCACGCCATCGCCAATCTTGCACGCGAACAGGTGCCGGAGGAAGTGGCCAAGGCCTATGGCCGATCGCACAGTTTCGGCCCGGACTATATCATCCCCGCGCCGTTCGACCCGCGCCTGATGGAGGTGGTGCCCGCCGCCGTCGCCCAGGCGGCGATGGAAAGTGGCGTCGCGCAAAAGCCGATTGCGGACATGGCGGCCTATCGCCAGTCCTTGAAGGCCCGGCTCAACCCGACCACCACCGTCCTCACCACCGCCTATGAAGTGGCCAAGGCCAATCCCAAGCGCGTTGTCTTCGCCGAAGCGGAAGAGGAAGTGGTGCTGCGCGCGGCGATCCAGTTCCGTGACCTCGGCTATGGCATCCCGGTGCTGGTCGGCCGCGGCGAGGTGGTCGAAAAGCTTCGGGCACTGGGCGTCCGCGATCCCGAAAGTTTCGAATTGCACAACAGCGTCAATTCGCCGCTGGTGCCCGATATGGTCGACATGCTCTACGACCGCCTCCAGCGCCGCGGCTATCTGCGCCGCGATTGCGAGCGGATGGTCAATCGCGATCGCAACATCTTCGGCACGTTGCTGGTCAAGATGGGCGTGGCCGACGCCATGATTACCGGCATGACCCGCCCCTATGCGCAGACCCTGCGCGAAGTGAAGCGGGTGATGGACCCGGCGGCCGGTCGCACCCCCTTCGGCATCCATGTGATTGTGGCCAAGGACAAGACCGTGTTCCTGGCCGACACCACCGTCAACGAACGCCCGACCGCCAGCGAACTGGCCGATATTGCGGAAGGCACCGTGGCGGTCGCCCGCCGTATGGGCGTCGATCCGCGCGTCGCTTTTCTCTCCTATTCCAATTTCGGCAATCCGCCCGGCGCCTTCCTGGAAAATGTGCGCGGCGCGGTGAAGCTGCTCGACGAGCGCGACGTCGATTTCGAATATGAGGGCGAAATGACCGCCGATGTCGCGCTTAATCCCGCCGTCATGAAAAATTATCCGTTCAGCCGCCTGTCCGGCCCGGCCAACGTGCTGGTCATGCCGGGGCTGCAATCGGCCAATATCTCGGCCAAGCTGCTGCGCGAACTGGGCGGCACGTCGATGATCGGGCCAGTGCTGGTCGGCATGGAAAAATCGGTGCAGATCGCGACCATGTCGTCCAATGCGTCCGAATTGCTGACACTGGCGGTGCTGGCGGCGGGCGGGGTTGCGCTCTGATCCGGGGCGCGCCGTCTGCGGTTTACCCCCCGTCGGATATGTGTGCCTTGCACTTGCAGGGGGCATGTTGCGCGCGCGAAGAGATTAAGGACCCTTTCGGGAGCAAGATATGAGCATGGCCAGTTTCGACAGTGCGACCTTCCGGCGTGTGCTGGGCCATTATCCGACCGGCGTGTGCGTCGTCACCGCGGTCGAGGCGGACGGCGCGCCGGTGGCCATGGTGGTCGGCTCCTTCACCTCGGTCTCGCTCGACCCACCGCTCGTCGCCTTCTTCCCCGCCAAAAGCTCGACCAGCTGGCCGCGCATCCAGGCGGTCGGCAAATTCTGCGTCAATGTCCTCGCCAGCGACCAGAAGCCGCTCTGCCGCCAGATCGCTGCGCCCGGCCCGGACAAGTTCGCCGGCATCGCCCATCGTGTATCGGCCAACGGCTCGCCTATCCTTGACGATGTCGTCGCCTGGATCGACTGCACGCTCGAAGCGGTGCATGAAGCGGGCGATCATGATATCGTGCTGGGCCGCGTCGTCGCGCTGGAAGTGGACCGTCCGGGCAGTCCGCTGCTCTTCTTCCAGGGCAATTACGGGGAATTTTCCCTGCTGGAATGAAGGAATGGCGTGCGCCGCGCCGTCTTGGAAACATGGGGATCGAAAGAGGCGTCAGGCCGTTGTCCGACAGGACATCGGCGCAACCATTACTGCTCCTTAACTCCCCACCTCTACTGCAGGCTTGTCACCCCCTGACCGGACCGCCCCATGACCGCCCCCACGACCGCGCTGCTCATCACCGTCGACACCGAACTCTCCTCCTCGCTGCATCAGCGGGGCATGGGTCTGGCGGACAATGTGGATCGCTCGATCTGGGGCCAAGTGCAGGGCGGGGCCTACGGCATCGGCTGGCAGATGGACCTGCTCGAACGCTATGCTCTCAAAGGCGTCTTCTTCCTCGATCCGATGCCTGCCTTGGTCCATGGTGCCGATTTCCTGGCGCCGATCGTGGCCGCCATCGTCGGGCGGGGCCATGAAGTGCAGATGCACATTCACAGCGAATGGCTCGCCTGGGCGAAGGATTCGCCGGTCGATGGTCGGCAGGGCCGCAATATCGGCGATTTCTCGTTGGCCGACCAGATCATCCTTCTCGGCCTTGCCAAGCAGTTGTTGGAGGATGCAGGCGCCCCCGCCATCACCGCTTTCCGCGCCGGCAATTTCGGTGCCAGTGACGACACGTTGCGCGCGCTGGCGACCCTTGGCGTCGCCTGGGACAGCAGCGTGAACCCCGCCTATCTCGGCCGCGAATGTACCATCACCGCCGACCCGGCGCAGATCGGCGCGACCCGGTTGCAAGGCGTCGCCGAATTGCCCGTTTCCGGCATCGCCGACCGCCCCGGCAGTTTCCGCCCGGCCCAGATCTGCGCCATGTCGGCGGCCGAAATGCGCGCCGGGCTGCGTCATGCCGTGGGCGAAGGGCATGACGCTTTCATCGTCGTCACCCATAGTTTCGAAATGCTCTCCCGCGATCGCCAGCGCCCCAACCGCGCCGTGATGGGCCGGTTCGAGGCCTTGTGCCGCGAAGCCGCGCGCTTGCCCGACATGCAGGGCGCGGGCTTTAACGACCTGCCCACCGACCTGCCCGACCGCCCCGCGCGGAGCCTCAGCCGCGCCGCGCCCAGCCAGTGGCGCACCGGCCTGCGCATGGCGGAGCAGGCCTGGGCGACCTGGCGTTACGAACATCGGCTGGTCCCTGCGTGACCGCGTTACCGGGCGTACTGCTGCTAGGTCTGGAAAATGCGATCGCCCTGACGGTCGTGCGCGAACTGGGCGGCCATGGCGTGCCGGTCCATGGCATCGTCCGCAGCGCCGCCGCGATCGGGACAGTATCGCGCCATTGCGCCGACTGGACGCTGCGCCCGGCCGGGCCGATCGCCGATTGGCTGCCCGCCCTGATCGCCCGCACCGGCGCGCGGGCGGTGCTGGCTATTTCCGAATCGGACCTGATCGAACTGGCCGCCCTGCCGCCGATGATCGGCGACTGCCATATCCTCGTCCCCCGGCCCGAACCGTTGGGCCGGGTGCTCGACAAGCTGCAGACGCTCCACGCCGCGGCCGTCGCCGGGCTGCGCGTGCCGCAAACCTGGCAACCACGCGCGGGCGAGGATTTCGCCGCCCGCGCCGCCCAGATGCGCTACCCGCTCGTCGCCAAATGGGCCAATCCGCCCGAAATCATGGCGGTGCTGGAGCAGGCGGGCCTGGAGTGGATCAAGACCGACTATGTCCGCACGCCCGACCAGTTGGTCGCCTTGCTGGACCGCTATGCCCCGGTCGGGTGCTGGCCGCTGGTCCAGCAATATTGCCGCGGCGTTGGCCTCGGCCAGATGCTCTACATGCAGGATGGCCAGGCCACGCTTCGCTTCCAGCATCGCCGCCTGCACGAATGGCCGCCCGAAGGCGGCGTATCCACGCTGTGCCGCGCAGAACCGGCCGCCGCCCATGGCGCGCAAATGGCGCTGTCGGAAAAGCTGCTGCGGGCGCTCGACTGGGAGGGCCAAGCGATGGTCGAATATCGCTACGAACCGGACAACGACCGCTACTGGCTGATGGAGGTCAATGGCCGCTTCTGGGGCAGCCTGCCGCTCGCGCGCCACTGCGGCGCCCATTTCGCCTGGGAAGCCTATCGCCGCAAGGTGCTGGGCCAGACGGCCGCCGCCCCGCCGCCGCGCGACGACTTGCGCGCGCGCTACATGGTGCCGGAAACCAAGCGGCTGGGGCGCATCCTGCTGGCGCCCGGCCGCATCGGTGCCCCTTTCTTCCGGCGTCGCCCGCTGCACGACCTCGCCAGCTACCTGCTCGCCTTCTTCGATCCGCGCGCGCGCTATTATGTCTTCAGCGCCACGGACATGCGACCCTGGCTGCGCGACATGGCGCAGATGGTCAGGAAAGCCGTGCGCCGGGAAAGGCGCTGACCAATCCGGGCACCGCCCGGTCGATGCGGCGCAGACAGGTCGCCATATAGCGATCGTCCAGCCCATAGGGATCGTGCAGATGCGGCAGCATCGGCCGCGTCCAGCGCCCCAGCAACACCCGCGGCAGGCCGGACAGGCGCGGATCGGCCGCCAGCCGATGCAATTGCCGCACCTCCATCGCCAGCAACAGGTCGCCGTCCTGCGGTGCATAATCCTTCAGGTCGATCGCCCTATGGTCCGACAGGTCATGGCCCATTGCCCGCGCCGCGACGATCGCGGCGTCATGCGCGGCCCGCCCGGTGGTGGTGGACAGGCCGAAGGACGCGGTGTTCAGCCCCGCACGCCGACCTGCGACATCGGCAAAGGCGCTGCGGCAGATATTGCCCTGGCACACGAACACCAGCCGCCGAACCTGCGCGGGATCAGGCGCGCGGCTGCCCGACCGGCCGAGCCACAGCTGGGGATAGGAAAGGGCGAGGCGGACAAGCCCGCGAAAGGTGCCGAAGCGGGGTCGGATCAACGCGCGGAACCTATGAAAAGTGGCGGAGACGGAGGGATTCGACCCATTTCGGAATCTCGCGATCATTTATCAGAAAATGGCCATTATATTGAGGTTTATAGGTATTCATCGTCCGCCGTTATTCGCCACAGACCGCTTCATGCCAAGTTGAAAGTGGGCATAGTGGGCCATGAGTATTGGGAAGTAATATCATGGCGCGGGCGATCAACATATTAACGGCGAGGGCGGTTTCGGCCTTGAAGGAGCCGGGTCGACATCGGACGGCGGAGGGCTGTACCTTCGGATCACGACCCGCGGGGCGCGTCGCACTAGGTGTTTCGATCCACGCCTCCGCGTGGGAGGCGACGACCCGGACAGCTTTGATCGGCTGGGCGGTAAGGTTTCGATCCACGCCTCCGCGTGGGAGGCGACCACCGTTGGCGCCGCGGTGACATTGCAGGTGATGGGGTTTCGATCCACGCCTCCGCGTGGGAGGCGACTCGCCAGCGCGGACTTTGCCCAGGCCGATATTGCGTTTCGATCCACGCCTCCGCGTGGGAGGCGACGCCACGATGGCGATGCCCAGCACGATCAGGACAAGTTTCGATCCACGCCTCCGCGTGGGAGGCGACCGGGTGGCTCTCTGGGTGTGGAGGGTTTATTCGCAGTTTCGATCCACGCCTCCGCGTGGGAGGCGACCCGCAAGGGCAACGGCGAACTGAGCGCCCACCAGGTTTCGATCCACGCCTCCGCGTGGGAGGCGACGGTCGTGATACGAGCAGTCTCCCGCTTGCCCAGCGTTTCGATCCACGCCTCCGCGTGGGAGGCGACCTCCTTCGCCAGGTCGGGGATCGGCTTGTTCTTGTTTCGATCCACGCCTCCGCGTGGGAGGCGACGGTCATCGCCACCTACGATGCAAGACCCGTCAATGTTTCGATCCACGCCTCCGCGTGGGAGGCGACTCCTGCATGTAGCGGCGCCGTAGCGTCGCCGTCGGTTTCGATCCACGCCTCCGCGTGGGAGGCGACCCGAAGAGGTCACCCGCTATATTAAGCGGGTTCGGTTTCGATCCACGCCTCCGCGTGGGAGGCGACTACCAGTCGATTGCTGATAGATGAAGTCCCAGCAGAGTTTCGATCCACGCCTCCGCGTGGGAGGCGACTGGGGGACTGCCGGGGCGAGCCGGTGGGATATGGGTTTCGATCCACGCCTCCGCGTGGGAAGCGACAGGTGGCGGGTCGCCTGCGGTGCTGCTCGACGATGTTTCGATCCACGCCTCCGCGTGGGAGGCGACAGCGGCGCCGTAGCGTCGCCGTCGGGAGGGTAACGTTTCGATCCACGCCTCCGCGTGGGAGGCGACGCGCTGGTAGGCGCGACAGATCGACGGCGGTGACGTTTCGATCCACGCCTCCGCGTGGGAGGCGACGCCCGTAACCCAAGTGCAACGTCGCGACGATATCGTTTCGATCCACGCCTCCGCGTGGGAGGCGACACCATGGCCCCGACCCTCACCGCGCTCCCCGGTGGTTTCGATCCACGCCTCCGCGTGGGAGGCGACAGGTTGCGAGCCGCTTCCGGTGCTGCTCGACGATGTTTCGATCCACGCCTCCGCGTGGGAGGCGACCGGTTCAGTGAATTCATCCGTCCAAGGATAAAGCGTTTCGATCCACGCCTCCGCGTGGGAGGCGACCCGCTTGTCGATGACAGCCGCAACGGTTGGTGGTATGTTTCGATCCACGCCTCCGCGTGGGAGGCGACGCGACGCTCCGCTCCCTCCTGGCACCTATCATCTCGTTTCGATCCACGCCTCCGCGTGGGAGGCGACATGTGGTCCAGTTCGGGCGCGTGCCGTGTTCCCAGTTTCGATCCACGCCTCCGCGTGGGAGGCGACGTTCGCCCCGGCTACAGTCTTGACCTGCACCTTGTTTCGATCCACGCCTCCGCGTGGGAGGCGACTCGACACCGGCGCGGCGGCCCGCATTGACGGTTTCGCCAACAATGGGTTTCGATCCACGCCTCCGCGTGGGAGGCGACTGATGCGACGGTCTATGTTTGCAGCGGGCGGGAAGTTTCGATCCACGCCTCCGCGTGGGAGGCGACGAGGCGACTTCCAGTCATGCTCCTTGTCGGGCTTCTTGAAGTTTCGATCCACGCCTCCGCGAAGGGGATAACGTAGATGATCCGCGCCAAGCCATGGGCCAGGGCATGTTCCATCGCAAAGCTAAGCGATGTCAGCGTCTTGCCGCCGCCTGTCGGCACGGTCAGGGTGAATAGCCCCGGCGGCAACGCGGCTTTGCCATTGACATGGTCCAATATGTCGGAGCGCAGTTTGTTGACCGGCGTATCAGCCCTGCGATGGCGGGCAAGGAAGGCGCGGACCGTGTCGCGATGACGGGCCGTCAGCGTGCCGCCGCGCGGCGGTGGTTCTTCTCCGTTGGCCTGGGCATAGAAGGCTTCGGTTTCGAGGAAGTCGGCGTCGACCAGTGCGGAAAACAGCATGCGGGGCAGGAAGGCGGCGGAAAAGCTGCGGTCGATGGCATTGACCCTGGGGGGCGCGATGCTGGCGTGCAACTCGGCGGCGGCAGGCAGGTCGATGACATGGTCGCGCCAATCGTCATGCGGCTCCAGTTTCTTGCTCAGTCGCCCGTTGAGGTCGCTCGCGCCATGGCCGTCGCCATCCATCAGGCCGCTATGGTGGCCCGCAATGCCAAAGGCCATCAGGCGGCCCAGCCCGGTGCCATAGAGGGCGCAGGATTGCTGTGCGCCTGCGCTGCTATGGTCCGGTCCCTTCAGCCCGCCGGGCAAGCGGCCCTTGCGGATATAAGTCTGATAGGCAGCCGAACATTTGCCGATGTCGTGCAACAAGCCCATGGCCAGCGCCAATGTGGAGGCACCAAAGGGCGCGGCAAATCCTGCGGCCCGATCGCCGACGTTGGAAAGATGATGCGCCAGCGGTTCCCAATCGGTTTCCGGCCTGTCCTCCAGCGAATGCGCATATTTGGCCATCTCGCTCCCCCCCAGCGCTGCTGGCCACAATCGCGACTTACCGCCCCTTGTCCAGCGGCATTGCGATCGTGACGGACTTTGTCATCCACCGTCGTGGTGACGTACATTCTTCCCCCCATCGCTACGAATTGTCGAAGATCTCCTGTCCGACGTGGCACCGACATTTGCCATGAAGCGATGCGATAGCCGACCGTCTGCAACTGAGGATCTGAATGGAGCGCCGAGCGTCCGGCAAGGGTCGTTTTCTCATTGCATGGTGGAGCGTCCGGAGGGACGCCCCACGTGTTTGTCAGTTATTTGACCAACGACAGTCCTGCCACCGGCTGCTGCGACAGCGTCGGCATGTCATGGTAGCTGCGGTAAGAGTTAGGGCCGGCCATTTATAACGTGGATGTCCAACCCCCTCCGCCATCAAAGTTCAGCGACCAATTTTCATAGAATTCTGCGAATATGGCATATTCGTCCATCCACCGGACATTTAGGATGATCGAAGCCAACCCGCCATATCGTTCGGCGAGCTTGATCCTCAACCGCCACCTTTGATGGCAGATGATGCCTGATTGCTCTTGAAAGGGCCGCAGGTCATCAGGGGTCTTCTCGCCAAGATTCAAAATGCCTTTACCGAAATGTCGACCGTGTATGACGTATGGTTCGTGACACAAATTGAGGGATGCAAAGGCAGGTCTATCGCGGTTTCCACGCAATTAAATTGCCAACTGACCGGGTGGTGTTCCACGACTTGTATGGCCTCCATGGGGGAATACCATTCTGGTGCAGCTAAGCGCAGTACCAAATCATTCCCCTCCCTGTTGTGCGGCGGCAGCAGGCCAAGGGTCCCGTCGATCTGAACGCACATAATTAAGATTTTCTGCGTTTTCCCAAGTTGATATAGAAACCCGGCCAAAAAATGCTCGGGCACATTGTTCCGAAAGGCGTACAGGATCTGGCTTGCAAATAGCCACCGCTCGTCCTTACCAATGACGCTATCATTGATGAACATGGCCCACAGCCCCCAATGAAAGGGGTTCTGCTCGAACGAGGGGCCTCGCCTTGGCACACGGTTATCTTTTTCGACTACGCGTATGATGTTACGCCCGTATCCTGCGTCAAGATACACACATATGAGCATGTAAGCGCCGCGCTTGAGGTAGCCGGTCGCCGTTTCGGTTTAAGGAAGTCCTTTTTGCCCGCTTCGTGCAAGTCATTCATTATACACTATATCTACAGCTTGGATAAAAATACCCGCTGTCTTCGACGAGCTTGGATGCACAGTCTTAAGAATGACTGGGAGTGCTACCAGACTGTTGATTCGCTCAGTTCGCGTATACGAGCGCTATGATAATAACGCTCACTCGGCCACGCAAATTTTGGAGGTTAGAAATATCTGTTGCGCTCGGTGACCAGATGTTCGGGCTGCCGCTGTTCGCTAACTACCATTTAGATAGTGGGCATAGAAATGGGCATAGTTTCGCCGAAGCGAAAATTATCCAGCAAAAACAATAGAAAGTGGCGGAGACGGAGGGATTCGAACCCTCGGTGGCCCCTTAAGGCCACGACGGTTTAGCAAACCGCTGGTTTCAGCCACTCACCCACGTCTCCGCACGAAATTTGCCCACCCAGACAGGAGAGCAATGGCTGGCAGGGGCTATAGCGAGGGCTTTGCGGCATGGCAACGGGCTGTTGCAGGAATTTTCGCAACCTCCGCGCTTTCGTTCCGGCGCGGAATCGACTCGTGTCGCCGTTCGTTCATTGTCGTTTCAGCTTGCGGGTCGCAATGCCCTATGATGACTAGGAAGCGGGTTTTTCGGGGAGTATCGGGCATGATCGGCATCAAAGGGCAGACGGGCGGCCGCATCACGCGCGCTATGGCGCTGGTCGCGGCGCTGGCGGGCATGGCGCTGACGCCGCTCGCGGCCACAGCGCAGGTCAAGACGATCGATCCCAACACCGCGATCGATTCCGACCTCGCGCCGCCGCCGCCCGCCAATACGACGCCCACCGATCCCGGCGTCGACAGCAGCGTCGATCAAGGCGTCAGCCCAGGCGTCGCCCCCTATGAAGCCCCAGCGGGCAGCGCCACCGGCAACACCGCCACCGGCGCGCCGGTCACGCCCAACTCGCCGCCCGCCGCTCTCCCGCCCGCCGACTCCTATCAGGAAGACGACCTGATCGGCGCGGCCGAAGGGGTATTCGGCAAGGGCGCCGAAGGCCTCGCCGGCCTCATCGAAAAGGTGCTGAAGGATCAAGGCCGTCCCAATGCCTATATTTCCGGGCGCGAAGCGTCGGGCGCCTTTGTCGTCGGCCTGCGCTATGGGTCGGGCACGCTCAACCATAAGGTGGAGGGCAAGCGCGAAGTCTATTGGACCGGTCCGTCGATCGGCTTCGACGTCGGCGGCAACGCGGCTAACACCTTCGTCCTGGTCTATAATCTCTACGACACCCAGGATCTCTATCACCGCTTCCCCGCCGCGGAGGGCACGGCCTATCTGGTCGGCGGCTTCACCGCCTCCTATCTGCGCTGGGGCAATGTCGTGCTGATCCCCATACGCCTCGGTGTCGGCTACCGCCTCGGCGTCAATGCCGGCTATATGAAGTTCAGCGAAAAGCGCACCTGGCTGCCTTTCTAAACGCCGATAAACACCCCTCCCGCTCGCGGGAGGGGCAGCGAGACTTATGCGCGTAGCGCGTTAGTCGCAGCGGGGTGGGCACGGGGCGCCCCTACAACCCCAAAGCCAACTGCCCAGCCTGCGCCTCCTCCTCTTCCTCGCCTTCCAGATTATGCACCCCCAACCCCAACAGCCGCACGCCCATGCGCAGCGGCAGTTGCGCGACCAGTAATTCCCGCCCCGCCTGCGCCAGCAAATCGGCCGACCGCACCGGCGTGGAAAAACTGCGCGATCGGGTGATGATGCGGAAATCGGCGAATTTCACCTTCAACACTACGGTCCGGCCCCAGGCCTGCGCCTTCTCGATCCGGGTCCACAGGCTGGCCGCGATCCGCTCGATCTCCGCGACCAGCGCCGCCTCCTCGACCAGATCGTCGAAGAAGGTATCCTCGACGCTCACCGACTTGCGTCCCTCGCGCTCGCGCACCGGCCGGTCGTCTTGCGCCCGCGCCGCGCGATAATAATAGTCGGCGGCACTGCCGAAATGCGTCTGGAGAAAACGCAGGTCGCGCGCCCGCAAATCCGCGCCCGTCTCGATCCCCAGCGCCTGCATCCGCTTCGCCGTCACTGGCCCCACGCCATGGATGCGCCGCACCGGCATCGCCGCGATGAAGGCCGGCCCCTCGCTCGGCCGCACCACGCACACGCCGTCGGGCTTGTTCTGGTCCGACGCCAGCTTGGCGATCAGCTTGTTGTAGGACACGCCGGCCGACGCGGTCAGGCCGGTTTCCGCCCGGATCATCCGCCGTATCTCCTGCGCGATCTGCGTCGCCGAAGCGATCCCCGGCTTGTTCACCGTCACGTCCAGATAGGCTTCGTCGAGCGAGAGCGGCTGGACGATGTCGGTAAAGCGGCTGAAAATTTCGCGCACATGGCCGGATACCGCGCGATAGACATCGAAACGGGGCGGCACGAAGATCAGGTCCGGGCACAACCGCCGCGCCCGCGCGCCCGGCATGGCGGAACGCACCCCGAACTTGCGCGCTTCATAACTGCATGTCGCCACCACGCCGCGCGGGCCGCCGCCGCCCACCGCGATCGGCAATCCCCGCAACGACGGGTCGTCGCGCTGCTCCACCGACGCGTAAAAGGCGTCCATGTCGACATGGATGATCTTGCGCAGCGCCGGGTCCGTGGCCGAGTCCATGGCGCATCCTATGCCACGGACAGGAACGAAAGGGAAACGCCTGACTCGTAATGCGCGTCCCTTAATGCGCGTCCTTGTCCTTCAATCCCAGCAACACGGCAAAGGGACTTGCCTGCTCCTCGCTCAGCACGCCCGCCTCCTTCAGATAGGCGTCGGCATCCGGCGCGCGGGGGAAGGGGGTCATCGCCAGCACCATCGTTTCGGCCACCGCTTCGCCCATGTCGATGACATGGCCGTCATAGCCGATCGTGTCGCAATCTTCCGCGTCCAGCTCCAGTTCGTCGGCCGCCTGCGCCTCCTCGCTCTCGACCACGAAGCGCAGCACGAAATCGCTGTCGATCGTCTCGGACACGGCCACGCCGGTCGCGACGCACGGTTGCGCCAGCTCCGCGCGCACCCGGCCCCGTGCGACGATCGCGCCATCCTCCGTGGCGACACTATAATCGGCCTCCAGCCGATCGAGCGCCAACAGCCCGAATCGCTGCGCCAGCGCGTCGCGCTCCGGCTGCTTGGCCGCGATATGCAGCTTGCCCGCCAGCCGCGCGATCTGATCCACTTTGTGGGTGCGCGAAAATTCGGGGTTGAGGTTGATGGTCATCCGATATCTCCTCGCAGCAGCGCGTCGCGCGAAACGCAGCCCAGCCGCGTCCAGCGCGCCCGCAGCGCGCCTTCGACATGGGCGACCGCCGCGTCATCGACATCAACGCCGCGATAGAGATTGCGTCGCAACGCATCGTTCAGATCGGCCGTCCCGTTCAAGGCCGCGCGATAGGCGCTGATGCGTCCGCCCAGCGCGCTCATCATCCGCCCGACATGTTTGCCGACCACCACGTCGCCAATCCCTTCCTGCCGCAACTGCCCGTCCATGTCGTCCACGAACAATTCGGTCAGCCATACGCTCTCCTGCGGGCCATCCTGCTGTTCCAGCCGGATCAGCAGCTGCGCCAGGATCGCGACGATCATGTCGAACCGCCCGTCTATCGTATCGGGCACGGCGCCCTCGACATACCAGTGCGGCTGCCGTCCCTCCTGGATCACGGCGTTATAGAGCGGCCGTAGCCCCTCCTTGGGATCAGTGCGGCCAAACAGGCGCTGAAGGAAGGACGGGGAAGCGGACATCGGACAACAGCTTTTCGTGACGGATCGGATGGCGACGCGCCGTCCGATATTTTGCGCCCCTTGCCGGGGCTTGCGCATTTCCATATTGATCGCTGCGTCGCCCAATGCAATGGCGACATCAGTTTCTTGGGTTCGCGGGTCGCCCCCCGCAGGAGAAGTTCATGCGTCAGTTCAGCCGTCATTCGCCACGCGGGCGCATCCTGCTCGCGATCGGCCTCAGCGCGCTGGTGCTGGGCGCGTCTGGCTGTACCCGCATTCGCACGCATCAGGGCTATTCGATCGACAAGCTGCTGGTCGATTCGGTCCAGCCCGGCATCGACAATCGCGCCTCGGTGGAAGGGACGCTGGGCCGTCCCAGCTTCATCTCGCAATTTGGCGAGCAGGACTGGTATTATGTCTCGCGCGAAATGCGCGCGCTGGCCTTCGCCAATCCAAAGCCTGTGGAGCAGACCGTGCTGCGCGTCCGCTTCGATGGCGCGGGCAATGTCGCGGCGGTCGATCGCATGGGGCTTGACCAGGTCGCCAATATCTCGCCCATGGGCGACAAGACCCCGACGCTGGGCCGCAACCGCAGCCTGTTCGACGAGATTTTCGGCAATATCGGTGCGGTCGGCGCTGGCGGCATGGGCGGCGGTGGCGGCGGCAGCAACACCGGCGGCGGCCCCAACGGCAGCTAATTCAAATGAATCCTAATATTTCCGTTCGTCCTGAGTAGCCATTGAGCGAAGTCGAAATGGTGTATCGAAGGATCATGCACAGCGTATGATGCTTCGATACGGGTCTTCGACTTCGCTCAGCCCCTACTCAGCACGAACGGAGTTGGTAGCGGTGTGGCCGCCCTCACGCCCAACCGCCCCCCAGCGCCAGAAAGATTGCAATCTGGTCCTGCACCAGCTGCGTCCGCGCCGCCGCCGCCGTAACCTCCGCGCTCGCCAGACTCCGCTGCGCGTCCAGCAGCGACAGGAAATCGCCCCGGCCGAATCGGAACAGCTTGCCCGCCTGGGCCGCCGATAGCGCCGCGCTGTCCCGCGCCCGGTCCAGCGCCGCTGCCCGCTCGGCATCGCGGCGGTAGGTCTCCAGCGCCGTCTCGGTCTGGCGCAATGCCTCCAGCACGGTCCCGTCGAACCCGGCCAGGTCGCCCTGCACCGTCGCATCGGCCTGCGCGATCCGCGCCCGCACCACCGGCCGGTTGGGGAAGCTCCAACTGATCAGTGGTCCCAGGCTGAAGCCGAAGGCCGTACCCGACCCCAGATCCTTGAGCGGCCCGGACAGGCCGACCGACCCGCCGATGCTGACCTGTGGATAGAGGTCGGCGGTCGCCACCCCCAGACGTGCGGTATCCGCTGCGATCGCGCGTTCGGCCTGCCGGATGTCGGGCCGCCGCCGGATCAGCGCTGCGCCATCCCCCACCGGCAGCGGCGCCCGCAACGCCGGTAGCGCCGCGCAACTCTCCATCGCGCGCGGATAATCGGCCGGCGGCCGCCCCAGCAATGTCGCCAGCAAATACAGCCCATTCTGCCGTTGCGCCTCGAACGCGGGCAGAGCGGCCGCGCTGCTGTCCACCGCCGCCTGCGCCCGGCTGACGTCGAAGGCGGTGCCGCGCCCGCCTCTGGCCAGCCGCTGCGTCGCGGTCAGCGTATCGCGCTGTAACGCCACCACCCGCCGGTTGACGCCCAGGCTGTAATTGGCCGCGCACACCTGCGCATAGGCGCGCGCCGTCGCCGCCGCGACGCTGACCCGCACATAGTCGCGCGCCGCGGCGCTCGCCTCCACTTCCGCGCCGCTCGCCTCGATCGCGCGCTTGATCCGGCCATTGAGGTCGAGCGGATAGCTGGCGGACAGGCCCAGATCATAGCCGACCACGCCCGGCAGGCTATATCCGGTGCTGGACGGGCGCGACAGCGTCGCCCCGCCGCTGATCCCGGTCGTGATCGCGCGCCCGGCCTCCGCCTCGCGCAGCACCGCCTGCGCCTGGGCCAGATTGGCGTCGGCCTGGCGCAGGTCGGTATTGGCGGCCAGCGCCTGTTCGATCAGGCCGTCGAGCTGCGGATCGGCATAAAGCCGCCACCAATGATCCGGCAGGTCTGCGTGGCTATAGGGTCCGCCCTGCGCCGAATGAAACGCCCCGGTCGCGGCGGGCGCGGTGGCGGCGGATTGTTCAGGCGACCGATAATCCGGCCCCGCGGTCGCGCAGGCGGACAGGCCCAATGCCAACAAGGAGACCGCAATCCCCCTCCCTGTTCCTCGCTTTTTGCTGCGCTCACCCATGACGGCAAACTCCCGCCTTGCCATCCTTGTGCTTCGCCGCCGGCTGCACCGTCACCGTCGCGGTCCGCCCCGAAATCAGCCGCAATCCCTCTGGCACCTTGTCCAGCTTCACCCGCACCGGAATCCGCTGCGCCAGCCGCACCCAGCTAAAGGTCGGCTCAACCGCGGGCAGCAAATTGCCGCTATTGGTGCGGCTGTCGTCGTCAATGCCAAAGGCGATGCTCTCGACCCGGCCATGGAGATACTGCGCCTCGCCCATCAGCCGCACCGTCACCGGCGCGCCGACGCAGATCAGCCCCAGCTTGGTTTCCTCGAAATAGCCCTCGACCCGCATCGAGTCGCTGTCGATCAGGGCCAGCGCTTGGGCGCCCGCGCCGACATAGTCGCCCGGATGCAGGTCCAGGTTCGTGACCACGCCATTGACCGAGGCCCTGACCTTCGTCCGTTGCAGGTTCAGCGCCGCGCCCTCGCGCGCGCTCATCGCCTCGGTCAGCGCGGCCTGCGCCGTCTCGACCCGCGCGACATTCTGCTCATGCGTTTCCGCCGCCACCAGATCACCCAGCGCCAGATCGCGCCGCGCCTCCCGCCGCGCCTGCGCCAGCGTCGCCTGCGCGCTGGCGATCTGCGACTTGGCTTGGTCCAGCGCCAGCGCGTAACGTGGCGTGTCGATCACGAACAGCAGGTCGCCGGCCTTCACCCGCTGGTTGTCCCGCACCGCGACCGACGTCACCAGCCCGCTGATGTCCGGCGTCACCCGCACCACGTCGGCGCGCACCCGCCCGTCGCGCGTCCAGGGGCTGCGCTCATAATGATTCCACATCCATATCGCGACCAGCGCCGCGGCGATGACCAGGATGATGGTGGCGGCGCTCCGAATGAGCGTGGACGAAAGGCGATTCATAGACGGATTCCAAAGGTGGGAACGATCAGGGCAAGGGCGCCCAGCAACAGGATGAAGAGGCTGAGGTCCACGGCGGCGCGATAGGCCAGGAAGCGATAGAGGCCCAAAGCGCCGATCAGCCGGGTCAGCGCCCAGCTGAGCACCAGCGCGACCAGCGCCAGCAGCAACAGGGTGGGGACATAGATGCCCCCCAAAGCGATTTCGCCGGTCATGCGATGGCCCTTCGATAGGCATGGGCGTCGGGGAACAGGTTGCGGCGCAGGCTCACCAGCCCCAATACCCCCTCCCGCCGCACCGGCGGCCGCGGATGGGCGCTGATGTCGCTGATGGCGCTGTCTATATCATCCAGCAGCGCGGGATCGGCTTGTGCCGGCCCATCCGGGTCCAGCCCGCGATAATGGCGGCTCACACCTCCCAGCACGGCGGCCAGCGGCGCGCCCTCCTGCATCGGCAGGTCCAGCCGCAATTGGCGCAGCTCGCCGATCGCGACCCCGGTGCGCAGGTCGCGCAGCGCGTCGTAGAGCGGCTTGCCGCTATCGGCGCGAGTCGCTGCCAGCCGGGGGGCGAGCAGGGCGATGCGGTCGAGCATCCGGTTGATCCAGCCGCGCAGGTCGGGCGGGCGCATCAACGTCGCGCGATTGGCGATGTCGGTCCAGCCCGCGCGCAATGTGCGGCGGATCGCGCCTTCGACGCCTGCCGACTGCAACAGCCCGGCCATGATGATCGCGAACCAGATGCCGACGATCTGCGCCACCGCGCCGTTCACATAGCTGCCGAATGCGCTGACATAGCGGCTCGACAACAGCACCGGACTGCCCAGCCCCAACAAAGTGGGCAGCGCGATCCCCGCCCAGCGCGGCGACGCCATCATCGCGCCCAGCAGCAGCAGGGCAGGCGCATAGGCCAGCGCCAGCATCGCAAAACCGTCCAACCGCGGCATGATCGCATAGCCATAGAGCGCGCCCAGCGCCGACGCCGCGATCGTGCCGATCATGAAGCCCTTCAAGGGCGCGAGCGGATTATCGACCGCCGCGAACAAGGCCAGGAACACGCCCGCCAGCATCACTGCCGTGCCGCCATCCTTCCACCCGCTCCATATCCAGATCGCGCAGCCCAGCACGACCGTGACGAAGGCGCTGAACGCACCCCGCGCCGCGCGGGCATAGTCGCGGTGCAGTTCGCGGTTGCGGCGACCCTCCAGCAGTTGCGCGACCCGTGGCGTCACGGCGGCCCGGCTGTGCGTCGCCATCTGGTCGGCCAAGTCGCGGCAATCGCGATGCACCGCGATAAGCGTGGCGAGCCGGGCATAGAGGCTCAGCCGCATCATGTCGGCCCATGCCATGTCGGGCGTCGCCGCCGGTTCCAGCGCGGCGCAACGGTCGATCAGTGCCTGGGCCAGCGACGCCCGGCTGGCATTGTCCACCACGGGGGATTCCAGCCACTCGCGGACATCGGCGATCAGCGTCTCGACCTGGGTCGGCACGGTCCCGCCATAGGCGGCCTTCAATTGCGCCAGCCTGTCTTCCACCGCCGCGCCCAGCGGCAACAGCATCGACAACTGGTCCTGCAACGCGCGCACGGTCCGCACCCGCGGCGCCAGACGACTGATGTCGAAGGGCAGATGGACCGCCATCTGGTGCAGTTCGGTCACGTCCTGCGCCAGACGGCGGCGCTCGGCGTCCAGGCTCGCGACCGGCTGCGTCGCGATCGCATCGCGCGACCAGCGTTCGGCGTCGCGCAACATCCCCTCCACCCGCGCCAGCAACGTGGCCGTAACTGATCCGGGCAGGATGACGCTGTGGACCAGGCTGCCGCAGGCGATGCCGATCACAATCTCCTGCACCCGCAACGACGCGACGGTGAAGATGGTCTGGGGCGTATCGACATCGGGAAAGACGATCAGGCAGGCGGTATAGCCCGCCAGCACGAACATATAGGATCGCGGCGTCCGGTCCATCAGCGACACGAACACGCACAGCGCCAGCCAGCCGCCCATCGCCAGCACCAGCAATTCGGGCGCATTGACCAGCGGCGGCACGATCGCCACGGCGAACATCGCGCCCACTAGCGTGCCGACGGCGCGAAACACCGCCTTGGAAATCACAGCGCCCGCCATCGGCTGTGCGACGATATAGCTGGTCAGGAACGCCCAATAGGGCCGCTCCAGCCCGATGCTGAACGCGACATACAGCGCCAGCATGGCCGCTGCGAGGCATTTCACGGAAAAGAGCGCGGCCGGCACGCCGAACCGGTCGCCCCAGCGCGCGGCGTTCATGGCGCGCCTTTCCATTCGCTGATGCGCAGGCTCAGCAGGTCGAGCAGCCATACCGTGACCTCGATCGCCCCGTCCGGCACGTCCTTCAGCAATTCGGCCCGCAGCGCGTCGAGTTTGGTTTCGATCCGGCCGACCAGTTCACGCCCGGCGTCAGTCAGGATGATGATGTTGGACCGTTTGTCGTCTGGATGCTGCGCCCGTTGCACCAGGCCCGCTGCCTGCACCTGGTCCAATGTGCGCACCAGAGAAGGCTGACGGATGTCCAGCGAATCGGCCAGCGCGCTTTGCCCTACTTCGCCGCCCAGCCGGTCGATATGGATCAGGCACCAGGCAGCGCTGTTCGATACGCCAAATTCGGCCAGGACCGAGTCGGCCAGCTGACGCCAGGCGCGCGCGACGGGGGCGATCTTGTGCGCCAAAGCGCGCTTGGGGTCTGATAAGGGCATTTCCATTAGATAGCTAACTAACGGAAAATATCAATATCGTATAACTGTCTCGCTCGCTGTCGCGCTATTGCCTATGTTCGTCATTGCGAGCGCAGCGAAGCAATCCAGTGGCGCGCCTTTGGATTGCTTCGCTGCGCTCGCAATGACGGGAGATTATGCCCGCCGCGTCCCGTTGAACGCCGACGCGCCAAATGCGCCCAGTTGCATCGTGCCGGTGATGGCGTCGCCCGCCACCTGCGCTTCACACTCCAGCGTCATCGGCATGGGCATGGTCATTTCCATCTTCCAGGTCAGCTTCTCACCATCGACCTTGCCGTCGACCACGTCCAGCGACCCCATCATCCCGGCGAACGTGCCGTTGAAGCGGTCTCCGCTGCTGACGACGGTGAACACGCCCTTCTGGTCGCCCATCGGCGTCTTGGCCACGCAATCATAAGCGCCATCCACTGCCATCTCTATTCTCCTATGCTTTACGTTGGCGTCAATCAGCCAATGTGCCCATTTCCACCGGCAGGCCCACCGCGTCAAGCTGCGGTCGCACCAGCTTGGCGTCGCCGACCACCACCCAGATCAGCCGATCGGGGTTGATCGACTCACGCGCGGCCTTGTCGAAGTCCGCCGCGGTCATCGCGCGATAGACTTTGGGCAGCGTTTCATAATAATCGTCCGGCCGACCGATCAGGCTGTTGCGCATCATTGCGGACAGCAGGTCCGACGACGTCTCGAAACTGCCGGGCAGCGACAAGATCTGGCTGTTGATCGTCTGGTTGCGCTCCGCCTCCGTCGTGCCCTTGGTGGTCAGAAACTCGGTCATATCCTTGCGGATCGCCTGAATCGATTCGCCGGTCTTGTCGGTCTGCACCGGGGCATAGACCAGCAGGGGGATGGTTTCCTTGACCCCCGACAGCGCCGTGCCCACGCCATAGGCCCAGCCTTTCGTTTCGCGAAGGTCCATCCACAAGCGCGAGGATGTCGCGCCGCCCAGCACTTCATTGGCCGTCTGCAACGTCACCGGATTGTCGGTGCCCGCCTTGTTGGTCAACAGCCCCGCCAGGATCATCGACTGCGGGCTTTGCGGCTTGTCGATCAGCACGATCTTGGCCGGGCGCATCATCTTGTCCATGCGGAACGTCTTGACGCCCTTCGCCGTCCTGGGCGCCTTCCAGTCGCCGAACCGCTTTTCCAGCAGCGGCATAAGGTCTGCCAGGGTCGTGTCGCCCGCAACGAAGATGGTTGCGTTGTCGGGCCGCAGCCATGTGTCGTGAAACGCCGTCAGGTCCGCCCGCGTCACCGCTTTGACACCAGTTTCGGTGCCGGACCCGGTGAAGGGGATGCCATAGGGGTGCGCCTGTCCATACAGCAGCGGCGGCAGCATCCGCTGCGCAATCGACATCGGTGACGTCTTTTCCGCCTGGATACCGGTCAGCACCTGCCCGCGCAGCCGCTCGACTTCGGCGGGCGCAAAGGCCGGGTTGCGGATCACGTCGGCCAGCAGGCCCAGCGAGGCGTCCAGATTGGGCTTGAGCGCAAACAGGCCGACGGTCGTCCGGTCCATGCTGTTGGCCGCGCTGATCGACGCGCCCAGCCTTTCCTGCTCCTCGGCGATCTGCAGCGACGACCGCGTCGTCGTGCCCTCGTCCAGCAACGCGGCGGTCAGCCCCGCCGTGCCCAGCTTGGCCTTGTCATCCGCCGCATTGCCCGCATCGAAGGCGACCGACACGTGCACCGTCGGCACCGTGGTGCGCCGCGCCAGCGCCACCTTGATGCCGTTCTTCAACGTCGCATGTTCGACATCGGGGAAGTCCAGATCCTTGACCGGCTCGATGGGCGGCTCGGCGATCTTGGTCGGGGCCGGGGGCGTCGCCGCCTTGGGCGCTGCCGCATCGGGATTGCGGAAGAAAGCGGGCTTGTGCGTCGCCCCCTCTGCCCGAACATTGCCCGCCAGCGCATTGTCGGCGGCCGACCGCTCGCCCGGCGCCACGGTCAGGCGCAGCACCGGCCGCCCCAGCCATTTGCGCGCGGCGGCGCTCACCGTCGCCGGCGTCGCGGCGGCATAGACGGCCAGGTCCTTCTTATATTTCGCCGGATCGTTGGAATAGACCGCCCCCTCGGCCAGCGTCACCGCCTTGCCGCTAAAGCCGCCGACCTTCTCCAGTCCCGAAATTGTGCCGGCGGCCTGCTGGGTCGCGGCGCGCAACACCTCGTCGGCGCTCGGCCCCTTGGCCAGATAGTCGGCCAGCAACTGGTCCAGCCGCTTGCCCACCGCCACCGGGTCCGCGCCCGGCTTCACGTCCACCGTGATCTCTGCGATGGACAGCTTCTCGAACGGCTGGATGCTGGCCTTCACGGCTACAGCGACCTTTTCATCGCGCACCAGCGCATTGTCCAGCCGGGAAGATTTCAAACCACCGAACACGGTCATGGCCAGGTCCAGCTGCTGCAACTCGTCCGAATTGACACCCGGCACGATCCAGTTGCGATACAGCCGCGTCGCCGCGACATTGTCGTGCATCAGCTTTTCGACATCCTTGTCGAGCGTCGGCACGGCCGCGTCCACATCCTTGGGGGCCGGGCCAGCGGCAATATTGCCGAACCACTTCTCGACCTTGGCCTTGGCCGTCGCGACATCGATATCGCCCGCCAGCACCAGCACCGCATTGTTCGGCCCATAATGGGTCTTGAACCAGTTCTGGACGTCGGCCAGGCTTGCCGCGTTCAGGTCCGCCATCGATCCGATGGTGGAGTGGCGGTAGGGGTGGCCTGCGGGCAGCATCGCGTCAAGCTGCGCATATTCCACCAGGCCATAGGGCTCATTCTCGCCCATCCGCTTTTCATTCTGAACGACGCCGCGCTGCGTATCCAGCTTGGTCTGCGTCACCGCGCCCAACAGATGGCCCATGCGGTCGGACTCCAGGAACAGCGCCCGGTCCAGCGCCCCGGTCGGCACCGTCTCGAAATAATTGGTGCGATCGAACCAGGTCGTCCCGTTCCAATCGGTCGCGCCGATATCCTCCAGCTGCCCGAAGAAGGGGCCATCGGCATTTTCCGACCCATAGAACATCAGATGTTCGAACAGATGGGCGAAACCGGTCTTCCCCGCCGGCTCGTAGCGCGACCCGACATGATACCAGATTGACACCGCCACCACCGGCGCCTTGCGATCGGTATGAACAATGACGCGCAGCCCGTTGTTGAGGGTAAATTCCTCATAGGGAATATCGACCTGCGACACCAGGCTGGCGACCGGGGCAGGGGCCGCCATCGGTACAGCCGTGGCGGCATGCGCTGCGGGAGAGAGCGCCAGAACGGACAGGCCCATCATCAGGGACAGGCGGCGCGACATCGGGGAAAGGGCCATGAGAACCTCATGAAAGGGGGGACTTTGCAGCAGCGGAACTTGGGGCAGAACGCAGCCGCTGCACATATGGGCGCAGCATAGCGGACCGTTTTAGACGCGCAATACGCTTATTGCTGGACAGGGTCGCAGCACGGCGGCAATCCTTCGGTCCATCCCGCCTCTCCAATGGAAAGTTCCTCCATGCGAAGCCCCCTCTCCCTTATTGCCATGACGGCGCTGCTCCTGCCCGCCGCCCTCCCGGCCCAGAGCGCCGCCGACCCGGTCTTCACCCCCGCCGCCATGCGCGCCCATGTCGAATTTCTCGCCGATGATCTGTTGAAAGGCCGCGACACCGGCAGCGAAGGGCATGAGATCGCCGCCCGCTACGTCGCCAGCCAGTTTGACGCCCTCGGCCTGAAACCCGCCGGCGACACCGATGCAAATGGGGTCAGCTGGCTCCAGCGCATCACATTCCAGAAAACCGAATTTGGCAAGACGCCCGCCACGCTGACCGTCACCAGCCCCGCCGGTGCGAAAAGCTTCACCCACGCCGGCGACGTCATCATCGGCATCAACGCCGACCAACCGCATCTTGACGTCACCGCGCCGCTCGTTTTCGTTGGCTATGGCCTTGAAAATGCGCGGCTTGGCCTCAACGACTATGCCGGCCTCGACGTGAAGGGAAAAATCGTCGTCACCCTGCGCGGCTATCCCAAGGGGCTGCCGAGCGAGGAGGGCGCGCACCTCTCCGCGACCAAGGGGAAGATCGCCGAATCCCATGGCGCGATCGGCATGATCGCGCTCAACACGCTCCAGTCGGCCAAGGCGCGTCCCTGGGCGCGGATGGTGCAATTCGCCGACGAACCCGACTTCACCTGGGTTTCGCCCGAAGGCGTGCCGTTCAACGCCGCGCCGGGCCTGCGCGCCGCCGCCATGCTCAACGACCCCGCGGCGCAGGCCGTGTTCGCCGGTGCGCCCGCGACCATCGCCGCGATCCGCAAGACTGCCGACAAGGTGGGCGGCAAGCCGAAGGGTTTCGCGCTCAAGACCAGCGTGACGATCAAGGCCGACACGGTCAGCCAGCGTGTCAGCAGTCCCAATGTCGTGGCCATCCTGCCCGGTAGCGACCCCAAGCTTAAAGACGAATATGTCGTCCTGTCCGCCCATCTCGACCATATCGGCGTCAGTGCCGCCAAGCCCGGCGACGCAGCCGATAAGGACCGGATCAACAATGGCGCGCTGGACAATGGCGCCGGCATCGCGACCATGTTGGAGGTCGCCCGCGCTATGGCGCAGGCGCCGGACAAACCGCGCCGCTCGATCATCTTCCTCGCCTCCACCGCAGAGGAAAAGGGGCTGCTGGGTGCCGACTATTATGCCCGCCATCCCAGCGTCCCGGTCAGGCAGATCGTCGGTAATGTCGATCTTGACATGCCGTTGTTGCTCTATCCCTTCACCGATCTCATCGCCTTCGGCGCGGACCATTCCACCCTGGGGCCGATCGTGGCCAAGGCGGTCGCGCCCATGGGCGTGAAGCTCTCCCCCGATCCGATGCCGCAGGAAAGCATCTTCGTGCGCTCCGACCATTATATGTTCGTGAAGCAGGGCGTACCCGCCGTCTTCCTCGCGACCGGCTATGCCAATGGCGGCGAAAAGGCGTGGGGTGACTTTCTGGGCGGCGCTTATCACCATCCCGGCGACGACATGACGCAAAAGATCGACTGGGCCGCCGGCGCGCGCTTTGCAGAGGCCAATTACCGCATCACCCGCGCCATGGCGGACGGCGACGCGCCGCCGCGCTGGTTCGCGAAGGACTTCTTCGGTGACCTCTTCGCCCCGCAGGCGGAAAAGGCGACCCGATAAGGATAATCACCACCCGCCCCTTGTGTGGTTTTTGAGCAACACTACATCGTCACCATCTTATCCATGGGGACACACATGAACCTCGAAAAATTCACCGACCGCGCCAAGGGCTTCCTGCAATCGGCGCAGACCGTCGCGATCCGCATGAGCCATCAGCGGATCGGCCCGGAACATCTGTTAAAGGCCCTGCTGGAAGACAGCGAGGGCATGGCGTCCGGCCTCATCAAGGCGGCGGGCGGTTCGGCGCAAGTCGCGCTGCGCGACACCGACGCCGCGCTCGCCAAGGTGCCCGCCGTCTCCGGGTCTGGCGCGCAGCAGACCCCCGGCCTGGACAATGACGCAGTCCGTGTCCTCGACAGCGCCGAACAGGTCGCGCAGAAAGCAGGCGACAGTTTCGTCACTGTCGAACGCCTGCTGCTCGCCCTCACCCTCGCCACCACGACGACCGCTGGCAAAGCGCTCGCCGCCGCAGGCGTAAAGCCCGAAGCGCTCAACGCCGCGATCAACAGCCTGCGCCAGGGCCGCAGCGCCGACACGGCGGGCGCGGAAGATCGCTATGACGCACTCAAGAAATTCGCCCGCGACCTGACTGAAGCGGCACGCGCGGGCAAGCTTGACCCGGTCATCGGCCGTGACGAGGAAATCCGTCGCACGATCCAGATCCTCGCCCGCCGCACCAAGAACAACCCGGTTCTGATCGGCGACCCCGGCGTCGGCAAGACCGCGATCGCCGAGGGCCTTGCGCTGCGCATCGCCAATGGCGACGTGCCCGATACGCTGAAAGACCGCACCCTGATGGCGCTCGACATGGGTAGCCTGATCGCGGGCGCCAAATATCGTGGCGAGTTCGAGGAGCGTCTGAAAGGCGTCCTTGATGAAGTAAAAGCCGCTGAAGGCCATATTGTCCTGTTCATCGACGAGATGCACACGCTGATCGGCGCGGGCAAAAGCGAAGGCGCGATGGATGCGGGCAATCTGCTCAAGCCCGCTCTTGCTCGCGGCGAACTCCATTGCATCGGCGCGACCACGCTCGACGAATATCGCAAATATGTCGAAAAAGACCCCGCGCTCCAGCGCCGCTTCCAGCCCGTCTTCGTCGGCGAACCGACGGTCGAGGACACGATCAGCATCCTGCGCGGCCTGAAGGAAAAATACGAACTCCACCACGGCGTCCGCATCACCGACGGCGCGCTCGTCAGCGCAGCGACGCTCAGCAACCGCTATATCACCGACCGTTTCCTGCCCGACAAGGCGATCGACCTGATGGACGAGGCCGCGTCCCGGCTGCGCATGGAAGTCGAATCCAAGCCCGAAGAGATCGAAAATCTCGACCGCCGCATCATCCAGCTCAAGATCGAGCGGGAGGCGCTGAAAAAGGAATCTGACAAGGCGTCGGCGGACCGCCTGACCACGCTGGAGGAAGACCTTGCTAATCTGGAGGAGCAATCTGCATCGCTGACCCAGCGCTGGCAGGCGGAAAAGGACAAGATCGCCGGCGAAGCGAAGATCAAGGAGCAACTCGACGCCGCCCGGCTTGAACTGGAGCAGGCCCAGCGCGCGGGCGACCTCGCGAAGATGAGCGAACTGTCCTACGGCAGCATTCCCGCGCTCGAAAAGCGCCTCGCAGAAGCCGAAACCGCGTCGGAAGGTGCGATGCTGCGCGAGGAAGTGACGGCGGAGGACATTGCCGGCGTCGTCGCCCGCTGGACCGGCATCCCGGTCGAGCGGATGCTGACCGGCGAGCGCGAGAAGCTATTGGCGATGGAAGAGACGCTGGGCAAGCGGGTCATTGGCCAGGCCGAAGCGGTGAAAGCCGTAGCGACTGCAGTGCGCCGCAGTCGTGCGGGCCTGCAAGACCCCAACCGCCCGCTCGGCTCCTTCCTCTTCCTTGGCCCCACCGGCGTCGGCAAGACCGAGCTGACCAAGGCGCTTGCCGGCTTCCTGTTCGACGACGACAGCGCGATGGTGCGCATCGACATGAGCGAGTTCATGGAGAAGCACAGCGTCGCCCGGCTGATCGGCGCCCCTCCGGGCTATGTCGGCTATGAGGAAGGCGGCGTCCTGACCGAAGCCGTCCGCCGTCGTCCCTATCAGGTCGTCCTGTTCGATGAGGTCGAAAAGGCACATGGCGACGTGTTCAACATCCTGCTTCAGGTGCTGGACGACGGCCGCCTGACCGACGGGCAGGGGCGCACGGTCGATTTCACCAACACGATCATCGTCCTGACGTCGAACCTGGGCAGCCAGTATCTCACGGGCCTCGCCGATGACGAGCCGGTGGAGAAGGTCGAACCGCAGGTGATGGAGATTGTGCGCGGCCATTTCCGCCCCGAATTTCTCAACCGGCTGGACGAAGTCATCCTGTTCCACCGCCTGGGCGCCGCCCATATGGCGCCGATCGTGGACATTCAGGTCGCGCGCATCGGCAAGCTGCTCAAGGATCGCAAGATCCTGCTCGATCTCACCGATGAGGCGCGGGCCTGGCTCGGTCGTGTCGGTTACGACCCCGTCTATGGCGCACGGCCGTTGAAGCGCGCGGTGCAGCGTTATCTGCAAGACCCGCTCGCCGACCTCATCCTGCGCGGCGAAGTGCCGGACGGATCGACGGTGCGGGTGGAGGATGGCGACGGCGCGCTCAAGCTGACGGTTGCGTAGCAATACAGGCCTCGCCGCATCAGCGGCGGGGCCTGTCGGCCGACAACCCGCCCGCCGTCAGCCGTTCGGGTTCATGCCCGCGCGGCTGCGGGTGATCAAATCGTCGGCGTCACGATTCTGCTGCTCGCTGATCGCCCGCCATTCCGCGTTGGTCTTGCAGATACGTTCCTTGCGCACCAGCGATCCGGTCACGTCCAGGCGCCGGCATCGCGTCGCGTTGGGGTCATTGCGGTCCAGTTTCGGCTTGTCCTGCGCCAGCGCGGGCATTGCCATGGCGAACAGGCCCGCGGCGATCATGGTCTTCAAAACACGCATTGATAATCTCCCAGAAAGGCGGCCGGGCCGGTCCCGCCTCTCCGCATGGACCCTGCTGCCTGCCGTCGATCAGATGGTCGAGCGGACGCCGTTCGCCTTGCTCGCATCGGCTGTGGCATAGAATTGCTTCAATAATTGCTGTTCTTCAAGCGACAAATGCGGGTTCCACACGTCGAATATCAACACCGCGCGCAAATGCTCGCTCTCGTTCCATGCTTCATGCTCGATCGTGTCGTCGAAAGCGAACGCGACGCCTTCTTCCCAGGCCCGCGTTTCGCCTCCGACGCGAAAGAAGCAGCCCGGCGGCACTACCAGCGGCAGATGGACGATGGCGCGGCTGTTGGTGACGCCGGTATGCGCGGGAATCCGGCTTTTGGGCTTGAGCAACGAGAAGAAAGCGGACGGCGCGCGTCCGGGAATGTCGGCGCGCGGTAACGCCTCCAGCGCCGCGACCGTCTGCGGACAGGCGGCGCAGACCGCTTCGTTGCGCACGCCATATTCCCACAGGAAGGATGCGCCCCAATCAAGCGATCCGTCCAGCGCCGTCCACTTATTCTCCGGCGTCCCCGCCTCCTGCCGCACATAGGGGCGAACGACGCCGCCATCCCTGGCGATCAGCGCCAGAAACTCGGCCCGGATCGCATCGGTCTGCGCCTCCAACTGCGCCATCCAGGGGAAATGGGCTCGATCGAAAAATTCGTCGGCCGGGAGGAAAGGGTAATGCAGGCCGGAGCAGTGATTCTGATATATGGTGCGGCGTCCGAACTCCCGGTCCAGGCAGGCCTGAAACCGGCGTTTCGCTACTGCGTCGGCTTGTCCCAACTGCTCGGCCAGGTTCGTTTCGACAAAGGCGGCGAAGCGGGCATGATGGTCGCTGACAAACTGGCGCGCCTGAACCAGCGTCTCGGCCAACGGGGGCGGGATGTCGGTCATGCCGCTCGTCAGCGCCAGCACCTTGGCCCAGCTGTCAGCCGCGCCCTGCGCCTCGTGCATCCGTTGCTGCAACTGCGCCATGCGGATCTGCGCCATCAGGTTGCGCTGGTCGATGGCGATCGCCTTGTTGAGCGCCGTGCGCTCGCCCTCCGCCGCGCCCAGCCCGCGTTCGGCCGACGCCACGTTCATCCACAGTGCCGCTTCGCCCGGATCAGCCTCCGCCGCGGCCTGGAAATGGGCGCGTGCCGCGGCAAAATCGCCGCGATCCAGCGCGATCAGGCCCAACAGGTTGCGCAGTTGCGGCTCCCCCGGCTGGCGCGCCAGCGCCGCCCCCAATATACGCTCTGCCTCCGCGGCGCGGCCCTGCCGACGCGCCTCGATGGCCTGTTGCAACAAACGTCCGACCGTCACATCCATAAAGCGCCCCAGCTCCTTGTGCATCATCGCTATCACAAGCGGATGCGCTGGCAAGAGGGGCATGTTCCCCCCGCCTTGTCCGCTGCGTAAACCCGTGCGAAAGCTGCGGCATGACCCTTTCCCTTCCGCCAATCGGCGACGTTATGGGCAGCGCCGAATGGCTGGCCCACCGCTATGATCCGGGCCATGACGCCTTTCACATGCGGCACGTCCCGCGCGCCCGCCATGCTGCGCTCCCTTTTCTGACCGATGAGTATCTGGGCGAGGCGGATGCCCCGCTGGTGCTGCGCCGCGCCGATGCGATGGCGCAGGCGCCGGCTGCTGCGCCCATCCATTTCGTCTTTCACTCGGCCTATTGTTGTTCGACGCTGCTGGCCGCCGCCTTCGACTATCCCGGCGTGGCGATGGGGTTGAAGGAGCCGGTGCTGCTCAACGACCTGATCGGCTGGCGGCATCGCGGCGCGAAAGGGCCGGATGTCGCGCGTGTGCTGGATGAGGGCCTGCGCCTGCTCGCGCGGCCTTTCGCTCCGGGTGAGGCGGTGGTGGTAAAGCCCTCCAACATCGTCAACCCGCTGATCCCCGCCCTATTGGGATTGCGGCCGCAGGCGCACGCGCTCCTGCTTCACGCCCCGCTCGACGCCTATCTCGCCTCGATCGCGCGCAAGGGCATGTGGGGGCGGCTGTGGGTGCGCGACCTGTTCGGCAAGCTGCTGCGCGAAGGGATGCTGGCGCCGCTTGGCATCGCGCCGGACGCGTATCTGGGCCTCACCGACATTCAGGTCGCGGCCGTCGGCTGGCTCGCGCAGCAGCGACAGTTTCAGGATATCGCGATGAAGCTGGGCGATCGGGTGGCGACGCTCGACAGCGAAACGCTGGTGGCGCGTCCGGGGGACAGCCTCGCGGCGCTCGCCCGCCTGTTCGGCCTGGCGCTGGATAACGATGCGGTCGCGGGCATCGTCAACGGACCGATCTTCACGCGTAACGCCAAGGACGGCGCCGATTTCGCGCCGGGCCAGCGCGCGCAGGAGGCACGGCGCGGCCTGGAACTCCATGGCGAAGAGGTGGAGAAGGTCGCCCATTGGGCGCGCGTGCTGGCGGATAATGGCGGCATAAGGATGCGCTTACCCAACCCGCTGCTGGATTGATCGCCCGCCCCCGCAGCAATCATCGCATCGCATCGATAAAAAAAGGGGCCGGTGTTTCCACCAGCCCCTCCCTTTTTCATGCCTGATCGCAGGATCAGAAGCGGAACTTCACCGAAGCGGCATAACGGCGGCCCAGCGCGTCGTAGGTCGACGGATAGACGTTGCCGCTGTTGTACGTCGTCGAGCCGAGCGTATTTCCGACTACCTTGGGCTTGTTGTTCATCATGTTCTGCACGGTCAGAGTGAATGTCACCGTGTCGCTGACCATGAAACGGCCAGTCAGATCGAAATAATGCTCAGCCTTGATCTTGCGGAACTGCGGATCGACCACACAACCGTCAGGATCGGCACCAGCCGCATCGCCGCAATCACCGCTTGCCGCGAAGGTTGCGTTGGCAGAAGCGATGTCATCCGCCAGCTGCTGGGGTTCGAACTTGACCGTGTCGATATAGCGCCACAGCAGCGAAATATCGAAGCTTTCAAAGCCGAGCGTCGTGCGCTGCGAGAACTGCCACTTGGGCTGGATCGATGCGCAGTTGACCGAATAATATCCGGCGCACTCACGATTGAGCGACGTTGGCGTTGCCTGGAACTTCTGGCTGTTGGTCCAGTTGCCGGTCAGGCTCAGGCCCAACTTGGCAAAGCCGATATCCCGGTTGTAATTGACCGAGAAATCGACGCCGTCGGTCGATAGTCGACCCAGATTGGACAGCGGCAGGAACAGACCAGGGGTGGTTGCGGCTTCACCGAATAGTTCGCCGGTAACCGGGTTACGACGGATAACGGTACAGGCAGGATCGCTTGCGCTGGCACCCGTGATGTTTCCGAAGCAGTTTGCGATGGCGTCGCCAGGTGTAGGCGAGGTGATCGCTCCCTTGATCTTGATGTTGTAATAGTCCGCCGTGGCCGAGAAGCCAGGAATAAACGAAGGCTGCAATACGACGCCAGCGGTGTAGCTGTTCGACGTTTCCGGCCCAACGGAAAGGTTGCCGCCGCCGGTGTAGTTGACCTGGCCCGAAGGATCGTTGGTGATCGCACCGATAGCCGACGCCGGAGCGCCCTGAGCCAAGCAGATAGCTGCCAGATTTGCGTTGCCCACCGGTGCTGATCCCGCGCAGGGGTCAACGCCAAGATTGGTCAACAGCGTGTTGAGCGGCGCGAACAGTTCAGCGATATTTGGCGCACGAACCGCACGGTTATAACCGCCACGGAACTTGATGGCGTCAACCGGAGTCCAGCTACCGCCGACCTTCCACGTGGTCGTATTGTAGCCAGCGCCGCCCTGAACGCTGTAGTCCGAGTAGCGAATACCGGCTTCCAGGGTCAGGTCCTGGAAGAAGGGCTTGTCCTGAACCAAAGGCAGGACCAGTTCGCCAAAGGCTTCATATACGTCGTAGGCACCGGTGATGTTCGGAGCCGCACCCCCTGCGCCGCCCAGATCACCGGACTGCGAAAGGAGATCGGATTCCTGCGACGCCTGATATTTCCGATATTCGCCACCAATTGCGAACGCAATCGCATCGCTAGCGAACGGCGATGCTACGCCGACGTCACCATTGATCAGGGCTTTCGCCTGCGCCAGCGACGTCTTGGTTGTCACTTGGCTGTTGGCATTTAGGAAAGCGTTCATGGCAGACGTGATCGAGCCGTCACGTCCAAAAGCGTTCAACGGAACGCATCCGTTCGACGTATCGAGACATTCGCCGGTGCTGGTGGACAGCAACGCCTGACGGACCCGGCTGTTCAGCCAATAGCCCTTCTGAGTTTGGATCTGCTCGCTCTCGCCGTAAGAACCCGACACATCCCAATCGATCGAGTCGGTGATACCGCCGCGGAAGCCGATCTTATAGTCAAAAAATGTGGTGGTGAACTCCGAAACACGGGGACCAAGTTCGGTGGAACGACGGTTCAGCGTAGCTTGCGGATTGGGGTTGTACCCTTCGGTCACATTGCCATCGTCATCCGTGCCCAGGACGCCGTCACCATTGATATCGAAGGGGGTGAAACCGCCAGCGCCGACTTCACGATAGGCCGCGTCGTTGGGGTTGGTGGCCAGAGCGGCCGCATCGCATTCGGCTTGGCTGAAGCGCGCCTGGTATCCAACGCCAGGATTGACGTCGAATGCGCAGAAGGCATTGCGCTGGGCAGCCGTCAGGTACGGGTTGCTGAGCGGGACATTGACGGCGATGCCGAACGCACCGGACGGCGCGATGATCGTCTTAACGGTATTCTTAGAGAAGATGCCGCGCGTGTAGACTTCAACGGCATCGCTGACTTCGTACCGTGCCGACCCGAACATATTGAACCGTTCGAACGGCGTCTGGAATACGTTGTAAGGGTTGAAGTTGAACGAATCGAAAGCTGATGTCGGGCGGAAACCAGTGCCGTCGGCCGTGACCTGGCGCGTCCCTTGCGCATTGGTTACGCAAGCAACAGGGTTAGCCAAATCTGGCGACGCGTCGTTGCAACCAGCGGTGATGGCATCACGACCCGTGGTGCTGATACCGCCGAAGCGCGACGGAGTGGCAGTGCCGGAGCCGCCAACGCTGTAAGAATCAACCTGATCGCGCGAGAAGGAACGGCTGCCCTGATATACTGGATCGGACTGCTGATAGCCGACGGAGAACACCACGTTGCCGCGACCGTCGTCAAAATTTGCGCCAATTGTCACGTCGGCACGGAAATAGTTGCCGTCACCATCTTCGGTGATCTGGTTCGATACATTGCCTTCCAAGCCGGCGAAATCCGACTTGAGGACAAAGTTGACGACACCTGAAATGGCATCCGCGCCATAGGTGGTCGATGCACCGCCGGTCAGCACGTCGACACGTTCGACAGGGACGTTGTTAAGATCGAAGATGCCGTCGAGGCCGGCCGGCACAAGGCGGTTGCCATCCAGCAGCACGATATTGCGGTTTTCGCCAAGGCCGCGCAGGTTGACGAACGACGCGCCGCCGTTGCCGTTGTTGACGGCCGAACCGATGCTGGGGACGATGCCCGGAATTTCACGCAGAATATCTTCTGCGGTGTTGTTCTGCTTCAGTTCGATCTGGTCGGCCGTTGTGGCGGTGACCGGGGTCGAACGCGCCAGGTTCGGATTCTTGATCAGCGATCCGGTGACGATGATGGTGTCGCCTGCGTCGGCTTCCGCCGTCTGCGGTGCGTCCTGTGCGAACGCAGCCGTCGCGATCAGCGACGCGCCCAGAATCGCCGGTGCGGCGCTGGCACGCAATAGTGCCCTCTTCGAAAATGTTTTCACGGTCCAGTCCCTTGCTCTGGAGTTTGGCAGATAGCCTGCCACAGATGTGGCCCGTACGGAGGGATATGGTGCCCGACAGCGATCCCCCCATATGGATGGCCGCGAAACTGCGCGGGGTTCAGGGCGCTGTAAAGCCGGGGAAAAGGACGGACGCCGCTTTTGGAAGCGGCTGTATCATAAATGCAACAAGCATTGACGCCCGCTGTTTTACGCCTGTATTGCAAGATAATTACATGAAGTTACGATGCCATGTAGCAATCATGCACCATGCTGCGGCGCAACCTGCCGATTGTGGCGCGGTTGTGCGCCGGGATAGAGAGTGACTGTCATATTGACGTCATCTTTTACGGGTGCATGCTAATGCGCATCGGACGGTTCGATGAAGGAAGAGCGGATATGAACGGCAGGCGCAACAGGATATTGGCGCTATCCCTGTGTCTTGTGGCCGGTCATCTGGTCATCGGACAGGCGCAGGCCGCGCCCAAGCAGCAGCCTCGGCCGGAAATCTTCACCAACCTGCTCCAGTGTCGCGCCATATCGGATAATGCGGCGCGCCTGGCCTGTTTCGACCAGCAGGTCGGCGCGATGGACGCCGCCGCCCAACGCGACGAAGTGGTCGTGCTCGACAAGAGCGAACTCAACAAGACGCGCAAGACGCTGTTCGGCTTCTCCTTCCCCAAACTGCCGTTCCTGGGCGGTGGTGATGATGACGGCGACAAGCCGCAGGCAGAAGGCGTCACCCATATCGACGCCACGATCGCGTCGGTCCGCAGCCTGGGCTATGGAAAATGGCAGATCGGCCTGGAAGACGGCGCGCAATGGATGACGACCGAAGCGGTGACCGGGCGTGATCCCAAGCCGGGGCAGAAGATCGAGCTGAAACGGGCCGCGATGGGGAGCTTCATGGGCAAAGTCGAAGGCGGTCGGGCCGTACGGATGAAGCGGATCAGCTGACCTTACAGTCCGTTCGGCATCGGTCCGGCCACGAGCATAGGGTCGATCCGCGCCTCGTTCCACTTCATTCCCCAATGGAGATGCGGCCCGGTGGCGCGCCCGGTTGCGCCGATCGCGCCGATGCGTTGCCCTTGCGTCACAGCGTCACCGACCTGCACGTCGATCCGCGATAGGTGCAGGAAGGCGCTGTTAAGACCATGGCCATGGTCGATCATCAGCAAATGCCCTTCCAGCGTGAAGGGCTTGTCCGCGGCGGCCAGGATCACCATGCCGTCCGCCGGCGCGACGACGGGCACGCCGGTTCCGCCCGCCACATCGACGCCGCCATGATAGGCACCGCGCGTGCCCTGATAGACGCGTTGCGACCCGAACAATCCCGATATCCGCCCGATCCGCGGCCAAATGAAACGCTGCCGCCAACCCTGCGCGTCCGTCACCGTCTCCCGCGCGGCGGCGATCGCCTCCAGTTCCGGCTTGCGCAGCGCCAGGAACGCCTGGGTGCTCTTGGACGGCCGCATCGGCGCGTCGATCCGTTCGATCCGCCAGGCGCGGGGGCTAACAGTCAACATGCGCTCGACCGTTCGCCCGTCTGGCAAGCGGGCGATAAGGCGCGCATTTGGCGCAGCGTCGCGATCGAAGGCGATCAAAAAACGGCCGTCAGCGTCCACCGGCACCAGTTGCGTGTCCAGCTTGAGTGCGACCGTCCCGGCGGGCGCGATACCGACCAGCGTGCCGCCCTGCGTCGCCGTGCCGGTGAGTTGAAAATCGGTTCGCCCTGCTGCGGGACGAGGGCTGGGCTGCGCCACCGCCGTTCCCGCGAAAGCCAAGAGCAGGGCGATGCCGATCCGCCTCATCGCGCGCCGCGGGCCTTCAACTCCGCCTCGACCGACGCCTGGGCGCTGGCATAGGGCTCCTGCCGTGCGATGCTCCAGTAACGCAGATCCTCCAACGCGATTTTCTGCCCGGTCACGGCGCACAGGACATGGTCGCCCGCCTGCAACACGCGGAAACTATAGGGCATATAATGGAGCCGGGCGATCCGGTCGCGGTTGGACATCAACATGGGTCAGGCCTTTCTGCGCCGCATCAGGAAAACAAGTCCTGTTGCGGCGTTGCGTCTGCCTCGCGCGGCTTGCGGGCGGGGCGCGGTGCAGGGGATATAGCGACCGGCGGGCGCTTCTCAAGCGGCGCCGCGTCGCCGATCGCGGCCTCCACCGTGCCGTCTTTGAAATGCAGCGTCACATGGCCCGCCGCCTGCGCCGCCGCCACTGATTGCACCAGACGCCCCTGCGCCATCACCCGCGCATAGCCCTTTTGCAGCGGCCGATCAGGATCAAGCGAGGCGAAATGGCGCGACACCCGGTCGAAGGCGATGGCGCGATCGGACAAAGCGCGTTGCAGATAGTCGGGGCGCAGCGTCAGCCGGTCGAGCCGTTCGCCCGCGCGCTGGACATGCTGGCGCAACAAGGCGGGTCGCAACGCGCCGCCCGCTTCATTGAGATGCGCGCGCGCCACTACAAGCCGGTGGCTCAACCCGCGATTGAGCCGGGCACTGGCCTCATCCAGCCGCTGCCGCTGGGGGCTGAGCAGCATGTCGGGCGTGGGCATCAGGCGCGCCTGCATCTCCAGCCGTTCCCGCGCCTGCGCCGCGCCGCGCCGCACCGCGCGCCCGGCCCGCAGGCCCATCTCGGTCAGGCCCGCCAGCAATTCTGCGCGCACCGGCACGGCCATCTCCGCCGCGGCGGTCGGCGTGGGCGCACGCCGGTCGGCGGCATAGTCGCACAGCGTCGTGTCCGTCTCATGCCCCACCGCCGATATGATCGGGATGGTGCAGTCTGCGACCGCCCGCACCACGATCTCCTCGTTGAAGCTCCACAGATCCTCGATCGACCCGCCGCCGCGCGCCACGATCACCAGGTCCGGCCGCGGCACCGGCCCGCTGCCGTCCATCGCGCTGAATCCGCGCACCGCCCGCGCCACCTGCTCGGCCGCGCCCTGGCCCTGCACCAGCACCGGCCAGACCAGCACATTGGTCGGGCAGCGATCGGCCAGCCGGTGAAGAATGTCCCGGATCACCGCCCCGGTCGGCGACGTAACGACGCCGATGGTGCGCGGCAGGAAGGGCAGGGGCTTCTTGCGCTCGACGGCGAACAAGCCTTCGCCCGCCAGTTTGGCCTTGAGCTTCTCCAGCAGCGCCATCAGCGCGCCTTCGCCCGCCAATTCCATCCGCTCGATCACGATCTGATATTTCGACCGACCGGGATAGGTGGTCAGCTTGCCCGTCGCGATCACCTCAACCCCGTCCTGCGGGGAAAAGGCCAACCGCTGCGCGCCGCCCTTCCACATCACCCCATCCAGCACCGCATTTTCGTCCTTCAGCGCCAGGTAGAGATGCCCCGACGCCGCCCGCTTGAACCCTGAAATCTCACCGCGCAGCCGCACATGGCCGAACCGGTCCTCGACCGTGCGCTTGAGCATCCCCGACAATTCGCTGACGCTGAGCGGCGGCGCGTTGTCCCCTGCGCGTTCCTCCGCTAACAGGCGGCCCGAACTGTCATAGGCATCGAAATCCGGGGACATGGGCGACATGAACATCCTTCTGCTTGGCGGCGGCGGCCGCGAACATGCGCTGGCGTGGAAGCTGGCGCAATCGCCCCGGCTTGATACGCTCTACGCCGCGCCGGGCAATCCGGGCATAGCCGAGCATGCGACATTGGTCGACCTCGACGCGACGGATCATCGCGCGGTTCTTGATTTTTGCGTCCGCCATTCGATCGGTCTGGTGGTGATCGGGCCGGAAGCGCCGCTGGTCGATGGCCTGGCCGACAATCTGCGCACGATCGGCGTGCCGGTGTTCGGCCCCAACAGGAAGGCCGCGCAACTGGAAGGGTCGAAGGGCTTCACCAAGGATCTGTGCCAGCGCGCCAACATCCCCACCGCCGCCTATGTCCGCGTCACCAGCAAGGATGGCGCGCTGGCCGCGCTCGATGATTTCGCCCTGCCGGTCGTCATCAAGGCGGATGGCCTGGCCGCGGGCAAGGGCGTCATCATCGCTGAAACCCGCGACGAAGCGTTTGAGGCGCTCGACACCATGTTCTCCGGCGCGTTCGGCGCGGCGGGCGAGGAAGTGGTGCTGGAAGAGTTCATGACCGGGGAGGAGGCGAGCTTCTTCGTGCTGACCGATGGCCGCGCGATCCTGCCCTTCGGTTCCGCGCAGGATCACAAGCGGGTAGGGGACGGCGATAGCGGCCCCAATACCGGCGGCATGGGCGCCTATAGCCCGGCGCGGGTGCTGACCCCGGAACTGGAGGCCCAGGTGATCGAAACGATCATCCGCCCGACTGTCGATACCATGGCGGCGGAAGGGACGGCCTATTCCGGCGTCCTTTATGCCGGCCTGATGCTGACGGCGGACGGCCCCAAGCTGATCGAATATAATGCCCGGTTCGGCGATCCCGAATGTCAGGTGCTGATGACGCGCTTCGACGGTGATCTGGTCGACCTGCTGCTGGCCGTGGCGCAAGGGACGTTGGCGGAGCAGGGACCAGTACGACTGGCGGATCGCACCGCGCTCACCATCGTCATGGCGGCCAAAGGCTATCCCGGCACGCCGGAGAAGGGCGGCGCGATCGGCGGCATCGAAGCGGCGGAACGGGGCGGCGCAAAGATTTTCCACGCCGGCACGGCAGAGAAAAACGGCGTGCTGGTCGCCAATGGCGGGCGCGTCCTCAACGTCACCGCCACCGCAGACACGGTCGGCGCGGCGCAGGCGGCGGCCTATGCCGCCGTGGATGCGCTCGATTTCCCGACCGGCTTCTGCCGCCGCGATATCGGCTGGCGGGCGGTCGCGCGCGAAGCGCAATAGACCGCGCCCTTGCGGCGCGCGGCAAAGCATCCTTAAATAGCGTCAGGATTTGGCAGGGAGACGAAGCGCGATGCAGGAATTCTTCATGGACTATGGACTGTGGCTGTTGGTCGCATTGCTGGTCGTCATCGCGCTGGTCTTCCTGCTGTCGGGCAGGCGCAAAGCGGAAGAACCGGTCGAACCGTCCGTTCCGGTCGCCTCGCCCCCCCCTGCACCGACACCCTTCGTCGATCCGATCATCGCCGCGCCGGTCGCGGTGTCTCCGGTGGTGGTCGCGCCTGTCGCGCCTGTGGAGCCGATCGCGGCGGTCGAACCCGTTGCGCCGGTCACGCCCATCGAACCGGTCGCAGAACCGACGCCTGCGCCGGAACCCGTGGCGGAACCCGCCCCCGCGCCGCAGCCCATTCCCGCTTCACCCGCCATTGCGGCGATCTCAGATGAGCTTGACGACCTGCTGCGTCTCAAGGGCGTTGGTCCCAAACTCAAGACGTTGCTGATCGAACTGGGCGTCACCCGCTATGCCCAGATTGCCGCCTGGGGCGATGCGGACATCGCCGCCATCGATGCGAAGCTGGGGAATTTCAAGGGCCGACCGGTGCGCGACCAATGGGTCGATCAGGCCAGATATCTCGCCGCCGGCGACATTGCTGGCTTCGAAGCGAAATATGGGAAATTATAAGGGCTAAGAATGTCCGTCCACCCGCCCGCCATGACGCGTAATGGCGCGCCATGGCCGGGGGACAGGACGCATCAGCGCTGGGCCAGCTGCACCGATGCCTTGTGCGTGATGGTCAGGCCGGCCTGCGCCCACTGCGCTTTCGAGCGGCAGCGGATCATGGGCGCGAGCGATCCGCTCACCGTTTCGCGAAAGCAATAGCGGTCGTTCTTCTGATCGTAGGTCACCTTGGCCTTGCCGAAGCTGCCTTGCGGCTCGGCGAAAGCGGGGGTGCTGGCGGCCGATACGGCCAGTGTGGCGGCGACGATGGCGGCGGCGAAAGCGATGGTCTTCATGAGGATTGTCCTTCCCTGAACATGTGGTTGGTGATCCTTGCTGGATCATGCCAACGACATTGCAGGGGGCGTGCCAATTCCCGAAAAGCGCAGAGAAGCGGGATTTTTGCGGCGAATAACATAATGCGTTGTCTGCAATATCTCCATAGGTTGGGATTTGAGCCAACTTATCAGCAAAAATTTCACGCTATGGGCAAATTGACTCAAACGATCGCATCTACCAGGGCGCGCGGGACGCGCAGCAATGATCCATGGCGAGCGCCCGCAGGCATGGCCAACCGGGCGCTGACATCGGTCCACCGCATCATGTCGCGGGTCATCGCCGCGCCCCAGCGGCCCTCCTTATACACATCATAATAGCAAATCAGCGCGTCGCCGATGCGGGCCGTCATTGGCCCCTCGACCCAGGCGGGCGAAAAGGGCGGGGACAGCGGGCCGAAGGGGCCGGTGGGGCTGTCGCCCTTCGCGACCTGCAGCCATTTGCGCGGCGGATCGACGGTCTCGTCCTTCACGATCAGCCATAGGCCACCCTCAGGACCTTGCGCGAACGTCCCGTCGATCACGCTGAAACCGGGGTCGTAGAGCGGCCGCGCCGGGGCGAAGGTCCCAAAATCCGCCGTGCTGCTGTGCCAGAGCCGATGATTATAGGCCGACTCGGACGTGCCGGCGGTTTGCGTGAAACGGCCGGTGACGGTGCTCGACCAGATAATTGCATACCGGCCCGTGCGCGGGTCGCGGATCGCCTCCGGCGCCCAGCAATTGCGTGTGCCGGGCACGTCCGCCATCACCGCTATGGCCCTTTGCGCCGACCAGTGGACCAGGTCGTCGCTGGTTGCATGGCCGATCGTCACGCCTTCCCAGGCGGTAGTCCACAGCAGATGATAGGTCCGTCCGTCCTGGAAGAGGAAGGGGTCGCGCAACAACTTCTTCTCGCCCACTGCCGGGACCAGCAGGCTGCGCCCGCCCGCCAGCGTGCGGAAGGCGAAGCCATCGTCGCTGACGGCGAGCTTCAGCCCGTCCGCCTCGCCCGCCTTGCCGGTGGTGAAATAGGCGAAGACCAGCGGGTCGTCGCGCCTGCCTTCACGCGGGGTGGTGCAACCGGTGAGCGCCATTGCGCCAAGGCCAAGGGCAAAATCCCGACGCCTCACCGATACGCCTTCGCCATCTGTCGATACAGGTCGAGCAGCGGGTTTGCGACATAATCGCCGCCATGGCCCATCGGACCGGTCGGTTCCGGCTTTGGCGTCGCCGTCGTGCCCGCCAGGCCGCCAGGCGCTTCGGCACTGTTCAAACCTTGGGAAATCAGGTCGGGCTTGGCCCCTTCGCCGGCATTGTGACCATCCTGATCGAAAATCGCCTCCTGATGCCGGGTCGGCTCCCATATGAAGGCGCCCCAGCCCTGTTTGCCGGGCAAGGCATGGACCAGATCGTTGATATAGCGTTTGCGGCTGGAATATTCCGCGACCAGCAGCCCCTTGTCGGGGTAGCGTCTGACGAATTGCGCAAAGGTCGCCGCCCAGTCGCCTTGCGCCCGCTGCTGGTAGCAGGAAAAGCCGATGACATCGAAATCCACCTGCCGCGCGATCAGCGCATCGGTCCATTCGCGCACGATCGGCCAGTGGCGGCCCAGATGATTGTGCAACTGGATCAGGATCGCCGGTTCGGCCCGCCGCGCCCCGGCGATCCCGGCGCGCAGCAATTGCGCGAAGGCGTCGAACCCGCCGACCTCGCCCACCTTGGCATGATTGGCGTCGGTGACCGGATTACCGGTAGGGGTGGATAATGTCACCCGGCCCTGGGGCCACAGGATGCCGAAGGTCGTTTCATTGCCGATCACCGCCATGTCGACCGGCGCACCGGCCGCGCGCATCGCGACCAGCGTGTCATGGGTGTGGGCGTCGACCGCCCTGGCCAGCAGGGAAAGGTCATAGCCCGCCCAGGCCGCCGGCACGCCCTGATGCTCCGGGTCGGCCCATATGTCGCTATAATGGAAGCTCAGGACCAGATAGAGGCCGGCGTCCTTGATGCGCCGCCCCAGCTTGATCGTCTGAGCGAGGCCAGCCCAGGCCTTGTCTGGCTCGCGTTTCGCATAGCCCTTCGCCGGATCGACGAAGATACGCAACCGGATCGCATTGAAACCCGCGTCGCGCAGCAAAATTATCGGGTCTTTCGGCACCCCGTCCACGAAATAGCGCGCGCCCGCGGCTTCATCTTCGGGAATCCAGCTGATATCCGCGCCGATCAGATAGGGGCCTGGCCGCGCGCCGCTGCGCCGGGTCGCCTGCGCCGGCCAAGCCAGACCCAGCCCGGCAAGGCCGGCGGACCGCAGCAATGTTCGTCTGTCAGGCATCGATCCTCCTCTATGGTGGGGAGGGTTTGCCCTCCTCTTGCTCCTGCGCAGGCAGGAGCCTAGTTCCGCAATCTCAACCGCGCGCCACGCTTCCCTCAGCGCGCCAGCCAGCCGCCATCGACCGGCAGCACATGTCCGTGAACATAACTCGCCGCGCTGGACGCCAGGAACACCGCCGCTCCGCCGATATCGCTCGCCGCGCCCCAGCGCCCGGCCGGGATGCGCTCCTGGATCTGGCGGTTGCGCGTCGCGTCCGCCTGGAGCGCGGCGGTATTGTTGGTGGCGATATAGCCCGGCGCGATGGCGTTCACATTGACGCCCTTGGCCGCCCATTCGTTCGCCAGCAGCTTGGTCAGCCCCGCGACGCCGCTCTTGGACGCGGTGTAGCTGGGCACGCGAATGCCGCCCTGGAAGGACAGCAGAGACGCGATGTTGATGATCTTGCCGCTGCCCTGTGCCAGCATGTGGCGACCGGCGGCCTGGGACAGGAAGAAGACGCTCTTGAGGTTGGTGTCGATCACCGCGTCCCAGTCCGCCTCGGTAAAGTCCACGCTGTCGGCGCGGCGGATGATCCCGGCATTGTTGACGAGGATATCGAGCCCGCCCAGCGCCGCGACCGTCTCGTCGACCACGCGCTGCACCGGCTCGATGCTCGACAGGTCGGCCGACACGAATTCGGCCCGGCGGCCTAGCGCGCGTATCTGGGCGACGGTCTCCTCCGCCGGGGTGCGTCCCACCGCAGCGATGTCCGCGCCTGCCGCGGCCAGCGCCAGCGCGATCGCCTGGCCGATGCCGGTATTCGCGCCGGTGACGATGGCGACTTTGCCGGCGAGGTCGAAGGGGTTTGTCACACTATGATCCGTTCGTTTCGAGCGAAGTCGAGAAACCTGTCATGACGCCGCGCGCCGTGTCTCGACTTCGCTCGACACGAACGGGCCATTGCTGTGGGGCTTACGCCAGCTGGCAGATATCCAGCACATTCATGTCGGTATAATCCTGGTTCTCGCCGGCCATCGCCCAGATGAAGGCATAGGCCTTGGTGCCCGTCCCCATATGGATCGACCAGGGTGGGGAAATGACCGCTTCCTCATTGCCCATGACGATGTGGCGCATCGCGTCGCCCTCACCCATATAGTGGAAGACGCGGTCGGCCGGGCCGTCCAGCTCGAAATAGAAGTAGATCTCGCTGCGCCGCTCATGGATGTGCGGGGGCATGGTGTTCCACACCGAACCGGGCTTGAGCACGGTCAGGCCCATGACCAGTTGCGCGCTGTCGCACACGCCGGGGATGACCAGTTGGAAGATGGTCCGCTCGTTCGATTCCTCCAGGCTGCCGCGCTCCAGCGCATTGGCGTCGGCGATCCCCAGCTTGCGGGTGGTGAACGCCTTGTGCGCCGGGCAGGAGGCCAGATAATAGCGCGCGCCCGCGCCTGCAAAGACCACGTCCTTCGCCCCCATGGTGACGTAGAGACAATCCTTGTTGCCCAGCGTGAAGATTTCGCCATCGACGGTGACCGTGCCTTCGACGCCGCTCACATTGACGATCGCCAGCTCGCGCCGCTCCAGGAAGGGATGGCCCGCCGCCGACGCCGGTTCGCTCTGCACCGGCAGCGTCACCGGCGCATTGGCCACCGCCACCCCGCCGATCACGAACCGTTCGGCATGGGTATAATTCAGCACGCATTCCCCGTCGCGGAACAGCCCGCCGATCAGATAGCGGTCGCGCAGTTCCTCGTTCGACACGCACTCCATCATGTCCGGGTGCGTCGCATAATAGGTTTTGTCGAACATCTAAGGACTCCATCGCAGCGATTTTGTCTCCTTATAGCGGCCAGAGATACAAAAGTAAGTCCTTATTCCCTGAATGTGGAATGATGGTCCGACATGCGGTCAATCGCGCAAGAGGATGACATGCAGGAAGCGCGGACCATGCGCGCCGCGCACATAGGTGCCCTCGATATCCGTCGTCCCCGATACGCCGGTGATCCAATAATGGGCGCGGGGTTGCGCACCGTCCCATGGCGCGTCCTCCAGATAGGGTGCGATGTCGCGGACGGCCAGCAGCACGATATGATGCAGCGCCAGGAAATTGGGCAGCATCGGCGCGGTCGGGCCGGTCTCGAAGATCAGCGACCCGGTCTCGGCGATCCCTTTGCGCGCGATGGCGAGGGCAGCGGCTTCGTCGGCCGCGGCGCTGTCGTGGAGGGTGAAGCCGCGCCAGTCGCAGGCTGTCAGGCGCGGATCGGCGGGTAGGCAGAGCGTAAGCGCTTCACCCTGTCCCGCCAGATAGCGGGCGACGGCGGCCGGCAGGTCCGCCATGGTCGCAATCACGTCATGGCTGGCATTGACGCTGGGCAGGGCGAGTCGGGAGAGAAATTCCGCCTCCAGCGCCGCTTCGTTCACCGCCGGACGCTCCGGCGCGACCAGCAGCGCATCGGCCTCGGCTCGGTCTGGCGCCGTTCCCTTCAACCGGGCGAGGATGGCGTCACGGGCGCTCATGGGCGGCGCGCCTTCTTATATTGCGCCATGAAGGTCTGCGCGGCGGGCTTGGGCATGTCGCGATGGCGCGTCCAGCCGCCTGCCAGTGGCAGGCTTGCGATCCACCCTTTCGTCCCCAGCAGCCGCAGCACCCGCACGGCGATGCCGGTCCCCAGCCGATAAAGGCGCGGCCGCGTCGCGACCCAGGCCCACAGGCCCAGCCCCCAGCGCATCGACGTCGGCTCCAGCCCCTCGCGCCAGCTTTTCTCGCGCCAGCCCTTGAGCAGGGTGGGGAGAGGGATGCGCACCGGACACACCTCCTGGCACTTGCCGTTGAGGGTGCAGGCGTGCGCCAGGTCGCGATTGGGCGCCAGCCCGTCCAGCACCGGCGTCAAAACCGCGCCCATCGGCCCCGGATAGGTGCCGCCATAGGCATGACCGCCAATCTGCCGAAACACGACGCAGTGATTCATGCATGCGCCGCAGCGGATGCAGCGCAGCATCTCGGCCAGCCCCTCTTCGCGCATCTTGGTGCGGCCATTGTCGACCAGGACGATATGCATCTCTTCCGGCCCGTCGTGATCGCCTGCGCGCTTCGGCCCGGTATAGAAGGTCGTATATTGGGTCAGCGCCGCGCCGGTGGCCGATCGCGCCAGCATCCGCAGCATATGGATGGCGTGCGGCATCGACGGCACGATCTTCTCGATCCCCGCGGTCACGATATGGACGCGGGGCGGCACCAGCGACAATTCGGCATTGCCCTCATTGGTGACGGTGCAGACCGCGCCTGTATCCGCAATCAGGAAATTCGCGCCCGATATGCCGACATCCGCGGCCAGCATCTGCGTGCGCAATTCCCGCCGCGCACTTTCGGCCATGGCGGCGATCGTCTCCTCCTGATGGGGTGAGCGATGCTTCGCCTTGAACAGCGCCGACACCTGTTCGCGCGTCTTGTGCATGGCGGGCCATATGATGTGCGACGGCCGTTCGTCCGCCAACTGGATGATATGTTCGGCCAGGTCCGTCTCCACCCGGCCGATCCCCGCTTCCGCCAGCGCATGAGGCAGGCCGATCTCCTCGCCCAGCATCGATTTGGACCGCGCGACGCTCCGCGCGCCCGCCGCCTTGCAGATGGCGATGACGATTGCGCAGGCCTCGTCCGCCGTGCTCGCCCAATGGACCTTGGCCCCGGCCGCAATGGCATTGGCCTCGAACTGTTCCAGATAAGGGCCCAGATGCGCGATCACATGATCCTTGATCGCCGCGGCGCGGGTCCGCGCCGCCTCGAAATCGGGGAAGGCGTCGATGGCGATGCTGCGCTTGGCCTCTGCCGTCCCCGCTGTGCGTTCGACCGCGATCTTGAGGATCGGGTCGGCCAGTGCGGCGTCGACGCGCTCCGTGAAGCCGCTCATGCCTCTTCCCCGATCGCCGGGCCATCGCCCATCCCGGCGATCAGTTCGATCGCATGATAGGCGCGCACCTTGCTGCCCTTCCGATGCAGCTTGCCCGCCATGTTCATCAAACAGCCCAGGTCCCCCGCCAGCAGCACGTCTGCGCCCGTAGCGTCGATCGCGTCGGCCTTCTCGCCGACGATCGCGTTGGAAATGGCGGGATACTTGACGCAGAAGGTGCCGCCAAAGCCGCAGCATGTCTCCTCGCCCGCCAAGGGCGCGAAGGTCAGGCCATCGATGCTCTTGAGCAATCGACGCGGCTGCGCCTTGATCCCCAGTTCGCGCAGGCCCGAACAACTGTCATGATAGGTGGCGGTGGCGTCCAGCGTAACGCCTTCCGGTTTCCACCCGCACACCTGGTCCAGATAGGCCATGATCTCGAACGTCTTGGCGGCCACGACCTGCGCGCGCGGCAGCCATTCGGGGTCATCCGCGAAGATTTCGGGATAATGGCAGCGGATCGTTCCCGCGCACGACCCCGACGGCACGACCACCGCTTCATAAGGCTCCAGCGCCGCGATCGTCTGCTTCGCCAGCACCGCCGCATGGTCCCGGTCCCCGCTGTTAAGCGCAGGCTGGCCGCAGCAGGTCTGTCCTTCCGGCACGATCACGTCGCATCCCGCCGCCTCCAGCGCGCGGATCGCGGCAAAGCCGATGCGCGGGCGCATCAAATCGACCAGGCACGTGACGAACAAGGCGACAGTCTTGCTCATAGTCCGTGGCGCTTCGCAAAATCGAGGAACAACTCCGGCCAGGGCGCGGGCGCGGCGGGCGGGGCGACCAGACCAAAGCCATGGCCGCCATCTTCGAACAAATGGCATTCCACCGGAATCTTGCGCGCGCGCAGCGCCGCTAGCATCACCAGGCTGTTTTCGACCGGCACGGCGGGATCATCGATCGCATGGGCCAGGAAAACCGGCGGCGTATCCGCGCTGACATGCTGGTCGAGCGAATAGGCGCGCATCTGTTCGACCGTCGGATCAGCGCCCAGCAACTGCGCGCGCGATCCCTGATGCACGAACGGGCCCTCCATCTGGATGACGGGATAGAGATAGGCCGCAACCGCCGCGTTGATCGGCTCTCGATCGGCGGAATCGACAGGCCTGTAGCTTTCCTCCGGCGCGCGGCTGGTGAGCCAGGCGGCCAGATGTCCGCCCGCCGAAAAGCCCATCACCCCAACCCGGTTCGCGTCGAACCGCTCACGACCGCCCAGCGCCCGCACCAGTCGCAGTGCGCGCTGGGCGTCCTGCAACGGCGCGTCAGGCCCCGCCGCCCAGCCGTCGCCGGGCAGGCGGTAGAGCAGCGCAAAACACACATAGCCCGCAGCCGCGAAACGCCGCGCCACATTATAGCCCTCATGCCCGATCGCGACCCGACTATAACCGCCGCCGGGGATCAGCAATATCGCCGCGCCATTGGGTTTCGCCGGGCGCAGCAGCGTCAGGGTCGGCGTCACGACATGGGCGAAGACGCCATCGTCCGGGCGGCTGTCAGGCCGGCGCAGCGTCTCCACCTCCTGCACATGGACTGTCTCGCCGCCCGGCGCCTGGCCCGGCCAGATCGGGAAGCGCTCGAACCCCGCCGGCAGCGGGAACGGGCCAGTCATGGTCGTCTGGCCCAGCGCCGGGCCAGCCAATGCGGCGCTGGCCACGGTGCCAGCGATCAGGGTGCGGCGGTCGATCGGGTTCATGGACGGTGGCCTTCCAGCAGCGCCGTGGCGCGCCTATTGCAGATTCACATACATGCCGCCATCGACCAGCAGCGCCGCGCCGGTGACATAGGCGGCCATGTCCGACGCCAGGAATATGATCGGCCCGGCTAGGTCTTCCGGCGCGCCGAGCCGCCCCAGCGGCACCCGCTTTTCCATATATTGGCGCTTCTCCGCGTCGGCCAGATCATCCTTGTTGATCTCGGTCAGGATCGTGCCGGGCAGCACGCTGTTGCAGCGTATGCCATGCTTGCCCAGTGCGATCGCGGTAGACTGCATCAGCGAATGGACCCCTGCTTTCGTGGGCGTGTAGTGCGTCTGATACTCCCCGCCGACCAGCGCGGAGATGGAGGAGACGGCGACGATCGATCCGCCATGCCCCTGTTTCACCATCTGCTGCGCGGCGGCCTGCACTATGAAATAGGCGCCGTGCAGGTTCACCTTGAAGGTCCGCTCGACCACATCGACCGGCATGTCGAGAAAGGCGTGGAAGGGGCAGATGCCCGCATTGCTCACCATGACGTCGACCTTGCCGAAGGCCTCGACCGCCTTGGCCACGAAATCCTGCGCAGTCTGCGGGTCGGCGACATCGCCCTTCACGGCGATGGCGCGCTGGCCCAGCGCCTCGATCTCGGCCACGCAGCTGGCGGCCGGCCCATCGCTGTTCGCATAGTTGATAACGACATCGGCGCCATGTTGCGCCGCGCCGATGGCGGCGGCGCGGCCGATGCCAGTCGATGCGCCGGTGATAAGGACGGTCTTGCCTTCAAGCAGCTTCATGGGATCGGCTTTCCTTCGATGGTTATCGCCGCACCGGGCGGCGGGGGGACTTGACGCCGGGGGTCCAGCCCAGGTCGGCGCTGACCTTGTGTGTGGCGGCGCGAACATCGTCGCTCAGCGCCGCCATGCGCTCATCGTCCATATATTGGGCCGCGCTCGACAGGCTGATGGCGGCGACGATCGCGCCCGACGCATCGCGGATTGGCGCGGCGACACAGCGTATCTGGTCTTCATTTTCTTCCAGGTCGAACGCCCGGCCAGCGGCGGCATAGCCGCGCATCCGCGCCAGCCAGCCGTCATACTCCTGCTGGTGGGTGCCTGCGGCCTGATCCGCGTCGAACAGCCGCCGCCAATTGGCTTCCGGGTCATCGATCAGCAGCGCCTTGCCAAGACCCGTTGAGGTCAGCGGGTGGCGATCGCCGATCCGGCTGCTGATCTCGACGCGGCGGCGGCCGGGAATCTTGTCGAGATACAGCGCTTGGTCGCCGTCAAGCCGGCCCAGATGCACCACATCCTCGCTGGCGGCTGCCAGCGCCTCCAGATGCGGCCGGGCAATCTGCACGACATCGGCCTGGCTCTGCGCCAGAAACCCCAGCTGGAGCAGCTTTGGCCCCAGTTGATAGCCCTCGCGCGGCAGGAAAGTCAGGAAACCGCGCTCCACCATGGCGTTGGCCAGCCGATGCGTGGTCGATCGGGTCAGCCTCATCCGTTCCGACAGGTCGGCCAGCTTGATCGGGCCGTCGATCACCTGGTCGAGCAGGTCCAGTCCGCGCTGCAAAGTCTGCGACCCGCCCGCCTTCTTCTCCTCTCGCCCCGAATTTTCCGGCGCATCCGATTCTGGGTTTGACGTTTTCTGTCTCATCTAATAATACTCTATCCCACAAAATGAGAAAAACAAGGGTGAAGGAGAGGCCGGCCGTGATTGTTCCGATCACGCCACCTCCCCGATACTCGGCCGCCATCGGCGGTTTGACCATATATTGGAAATTTTCGCCGACTGCTTTCACATCTTGGGCATCGGCATGGTTCAGGGAGTGTGTGCGTGCCGATCGTGACCTTGCCTAAGATCAAGCATGTTCGCGCCTTCACCGTGCGTGGGGGCGGGGCGGATTATCATGACCAGGGCGAAGGCCACTGGATCGACGATCACATTGCGACGCCGATGTCGAAATATCCCGAATATCGCCAGTCGCGCCAGAGCTTCGGCATCAACGTGCTGGGCACTCTGGTCGTGGAGATCGAGGCGGAGGACGGAACTGTCGGTTTTGCTGTCACAACGGGCGGCGAACCGGCCGCCTATATCGTCGAAAAGCATCTCGCCCGCTTCCTCGAAGGCCGCGCGCCCACGGATTATGAGAAAATCTGGGACCAGATGTATTTCTCGACCCAATATTATGGGCGCAAGGGCCTGGTCGTGAACGCCATATCCGGCGTCGATCTGGCGCTATGGGACTTGCTCGGCAAATTGCGGCAGGAACCGGTCTATCATCTGCTGGGCGGCGCGGTGCGCGACGAGCTGCAATTCTACGCCACCGGCGCGCGGCCCGACAAGGCGAAGGAATTTGGCTTTATCGGCGGCAAAATGGCGCTGCACCATGGTCCGGCCGAAGGCGTCGAGGGCTTGAAGAAGAATATCGCCGAACTGGCGGACATGCGGGAAAAGGTCGGCCCGGATTTCTGGCTGATGTGGGATTGCTGGATGGCGCTCGACGTCGACTATGCCACCCGCCTCGCCATCGCTGCGCACGACCTTGGCCTCAAATGGATCGAGGAAGCGATCAGCCCCGACGATTATTGGGGCTATGCCGCCCTGAAGCGCAACGTGCCCAAGGGCATGCTTGTCACCACCGGCGAGCATGAGGCGACCCGCTGGGGCTTTCGCATGCTGCTGGAAATGGATTGCTGCGACATCATCCAGCCCGATGTCGGCTGGTGCGGTGGCGTGACCGAATTGCTCAAGATCAGTGCGCTGGCCGATGCTCATGGCAAGATGGTCGTGCCGCATGGTTCATCGGTCTACAGCTATCATTTCGTCATCACCCGCCACAATTCGCCCTTCGCCGAATTTCTGATGATGCATCCGGGGCCGACCGAAGTGGTGCCGATGTTCCATCCCCAATTGCTGGGCGAACCGGTGCCGGAAAATGGCCGCATGAAGGTGACCGCGCTCGACAAGCCCGGCTTCGGCGTCGATCTCAACCCCGACATCGCGATGCATCGCCCCTATACCCATTGATTGTTCGCAAAAGAGAGACTGATCCCATGAAATTCGTTCGTTTCGGCCAGCCCGGCCACGAAAAGCCCGGCGTCATCGACAGCGATGGCAAGTTGCGTGACCTGTCGGGCATCGTCCCCGAACTGACCGTCGCAACGCTGGCCGCCGCCAAGGCTGCCGACATCGCGTCGCTGCCCGTCGTTGAGGGCGAACCGCGCTACGGCGTGCCGGTCAAGGGCATCGGCAAGATCGTCGCGATCGGCCTCAATTACGAGGATCATGCGATTGAATCCAACCTGCCGATCCCGACCGAACCGGTCATGTTCATGAAGGCTCTATCGTCGCTGAACGGCCCGAACGATGAAGTCGTGTTGCCCAAAAATTCGACCCATGGCGATTGGGAAGTCGAACTGGGCGTCATCATCGGCGAAACCTGCCGATACGTCAGCGAGGAAGAGGCGCTGTCCAAAGTCGCGGGTTACACGCTGGTCAACGACGTGTCGGAACGCTTCAACCAGAAGCAGCGCGGTAGCCAGTGGAGCAAGGGCAAGGGCCATGACACCTTCTGCCCGGTCGGCCCCTGGCTGGTGACGCCGGATGAAATCGGCGACCCACAGGATCTGGACATGTATCTCGACGTCAACGGTCAGCGGATGCAGACCGGCAACACGAGGACGATGATCTTCACCGTCGCCCAGCTGATTGCCTATGTCAGCGAATATGTCACCCTCTATCCGGGCGACCTGATGATTACCGGCACGCCGCCCGGCGTGGGTGAAGGCAAGAAGCCCGACGCCATCTACCTCAAGCCTGGCGACGTCATGGAACTGGGCATAGCCAAGCTCGGCGTCCAGACGCAGCAGGTGTCGGCATGGCGTCACCTGGGCGACGTGGTCCTCGGATGAGCGTCTATGCAGGCCGTTTCGCGGGCCGCAACGCGATCATCACCGGCGGCGCGTCGGGGCTGGGCAAGCAGGTCGCCGCGCGGATCGTCGCCGAAGGGGGCAAGGTGGCGCTGTGGGATCTCAATCCCGACGCGCTCGCCGAGACCCGCGATGAAATCGGCGCGGTCCATGTGGTCGCACTCGACGTCAGCGATTACGCCGCCGTGGCCGCCGCAGCGAAGGCAACCGCCGCGGCTCTCGGCAAGGTCGATATCCTCATCTGCTCGGCCGGCATCACCGGTGCGACCGCGACCGTCTGGGACTATCCGGTCGACAGTTTCCAGCGTGTCATCGACATCAATTTGAATGGCCTTTTCTACTGCAACCGGGAAGTCGCGCCCTTCCTTCTGGAAAATGGCTACGGCCGGATCGTCAATCTGGCCTCCGTGGCGGGCAAGGAAGGCAATCCCAATGCATCCGCCTATTCCGCAAGCAAGGCCGGCGTGATCGGCTTCACCAAGAGCTTGGGCAAGGAACTGGCCGGCAAGGGCGTGATCGCCAATGCGCTGACCCCTGCCACCTTCGAAAGCCCGATCCTGGCGCAACTTCCCCAGAGCCAGGTCGACTATATGCGCTCGAAAATCCCGATGGGCCGGCTGGGGGAGATCAGCGAATCGGCCGCGATGGTCTGCTTCATGGCCAGCGAGGAATGCAGCTTCACCACCGCATCGACCTTCGACACGTCAGGCGGCCGCACCACCTTCTAAGCCAAAAGTTGCGCGGCGCGACCGACCGTCAAAAGCCGACGCGCCGCAAATGTCTTGGCCCTATATCAATCCCGTTCGCCCTGAGCCTGTCGAACGGCTTTCTTCTCTTGAAGCGGGAAGAGAAGGGCTTCGACAGGCTCAGTCCGAACGGGGGTTTGTTTCAGCGGAGAGGTTCATGATCCCCTTTGTCGATGCCCATATCCATTTGTGGGATCTCCAGCATATCCGCTACGACTGGCTGAGCGCCCCCTTCTCCGATGAGGGACCGAACGGCAGCGTCGAGGCGATCGCCCACGACTATGGCGTCACCGATTACCGCACCGACCTCGCCCGTTGGCATGTCGTGGGCGCGGTCCATGTCGATGCAGGCGCGGCGGCGGACAGTGCGGTCCGCGAAACCCAGTGGCTCGATGGCCTCGCAGCCGTCGAAGGCCTCCCCACCGGTTTCGTCGCCTTTGCCGCTCTCAACAATCCCGATGTCGATACCCTGCTCGCCGCGCAGGCCGCCCATCCGCGGGTCAAAGGCATCCGCCATATCGTCAATTGGCATCCTGATCCCCGACGCACCTATAGTCTCACCGACCTCACCGTCGATTCCCAATGGCAGGCAGGCTACACGCTGCTCGCGAAGCACGGCCTCTCCTTCGACCTGCAATGCTATCCAGGCCAGATGCCGGGCCTCGTGCCACTGATCGCGCGCCATCCCGACATTCCGGTCATCATCAACCATATGGGGATGCCGGTCCTCACCGACGCCGATGGCCTGGACGACTGGCGCAAGGGCATGACGGCGCTCGCCGCCTTGCCTCATGTCGCAGTCAAGCTTTCGGGCATGGGCTTCATCCGTCGCGACTGGACCCGCGAAACGATCGAACCGCTGGTCCGCGAAACCATCGACCTGTTCGGCGTCGATCGCTGCGCCTTCGCTAGCGACACGCCCACCGACAAACTATTCGGTCCGATCGACCGCTATATGGAAGCCTATCACGCCATCGTCGCGGACTTTCCCGAAGCCGACCGCCGCGCGCTCTTCGCGGGCAACGCCAACCGCCTCTATCGTTTGGGACTCAACCTATGATCGGCAATCCACTGCTCGGCGTCCTCTTCCATTGGCTGGGCGGGCTCGCCTCGGCCAGCTTCTACGTTCCCTATCGCGGCGTCAAACGCTGGAACTGGGAGATTTTCTGGCTCACCGGCGGCATCTTCTCCTGGGTTATCGCCCCTTGGTTCTTCGCTGCGATCCAGACCAGCGACCTGATGGGCGTGATGCGCCAGGTGCCGCCCTCGGTCATGGGCTGCTGCGTCTTCTTCGGCTTTCTCTGGGGCTTTGGCGGCCTCACCTATGGCCTGACCATGCGCTATCTGGGCCTCTCGCTCGGCATGGCGGTGGTGCTGGGCCTGTGCACCGTATTCGGCACATTGATCCCGCCGATCGTCGACGGCAGCTTCATGACGCAGATCGCCGGCACGCTGCACGGGCAGATCGTGCTGCTTGGCCTGGCGGTCACGGTTCTGGGCATCGTGGTCGTCGCGATGGCGGGCGCGCGCAAGGATGCGGCGCTGTCGGCGGAGCAGAAAGCTGCGGCCGTCGCGGAGTTTAATTTCAAAAAAGGCATCGCCGTCGCCATCTTCTCCGGCATCATGTCCTCCTGCTTCGCCTTCGGCCTGGCGGCGGGCGAACCGGTCAAGGTGCTCTCGGCGGCGGCGGGCACCGGCCCGCTCTGGACCGGACTGCCCACCCTCTGCCTCGTCATGTTCGGCGGCCTTGTCACCAACGCGCTCTGGTGTGGCTGGCTGATCGTCAAGAACAGGTCGGCGGGCCAATGGGTCGGCGCGGCGGACGCATCGGGCCATCGCCCCGCGCTCCTTCCCAATTTCCTGCTTTGCGCGCTGGCGGGCACCGCCTGGTATTTTCAGTTCTTCTTCTACACCATGGGCGAAAGCCAGATGGGCCGTTTCGGCTTTTCCAGCTGGACGCTGCACATGGCGTCCATCATCATCTTCGGCACCTGCTGGGGCTTCGCCTTCCGCGAATGGAAGGACGCCGCGCCCGCCGTCCGCCGCATGGTGTGGAGCGGGGTGGGCCTGCTGATCTTCGCCACGCTCATCATCGGCTATGGCAACCGCCTCGCCGTCTGATCGCCTGGCCCGGCGTCAATGCCGGGCCGGCACCGCATCCGACTGGCGACGGATCAGCTGGTAGTCGAGCTTCACTTTGCCGATAATCGCGTCCGCGCCCTCGTCCTGGCTGCGGAAGCGCATCGCCAGCAGGCCGATCGCCTCGCGGCTCATGTCGCGGATCGGCTGGCGGATGGTGGTCAGCGCCGGCCAGATCGCGCTCGCTAGCGGCGTATCGTCAAAACCGCAGATGCTGATTTCGGCCGGCACGTTGATCCGGCGCTGGTGCGCGACGGTGATCGCCGCGGCGGCCATATCATCGTTGCAGGCGAAGATGGCTGTCGGCCGCGGCTCCAGCGACATCAGCCGTTCAGCCGCGTCCAGCCCCGACCGATAACTATAGTCGCCCGGCACGATCAGCTGGTCGTCATGCGCCAGCCCATGATGGAGCAGTGCGTCGCGAAAGCCCTGCAACCGGCGCGCGCTGGACCGGTGGCGTGGATTGCCCTCGATGAAACCGATGCGCCGATGCCCCAATTCGATCAGGTGCCGGGTGAGGTCATAGGCCGCATGGCGATCGTCGGTGCCGACGGCCAGCATGTCCGGTGCGTCCTGGTCCGGCGCGATGGCGACGATCGCGATGTCGCGCGCGATCAGTCCGGCGATCAGGTCCGGCCAGTCGCACAGGGGCGGCGGCAGGATCACGCCGGCGACATTGGCATCGGCGACCTGCTCGACGATCTCTTCGGCAAAGGCGCCGGGCGCGCATTGTTCGACCACCAGATGCAGGTGTCGTTGCGGCGCTTCGCTTAGCGCCCCCAGCAGCAATTCGCCCAGATAGGCTGATGTGGTGGAGTTGCTGTGCAGCAACGCGACGCGCCGATCGACGCTCCCGGCCAGCGCGCGGGCGGACGCATTGGGGATATAGCCCAGTTCCTTGACCGCCAGTTCGACCGCGCGTCGCGCCTTGGCGCTGACCAGCGCCTTGCCGTTGACCGCACGCGAAGCGGTCATGACCGACACGCCCGCGCGAGCGGCAACTTCCTTGATCGTGGGGAGCTTCTTCTTGGGGTCGCTTTTCTGCATCCCCTCTTCCCTAGCTGCTTTTACGGCCAAGGAAAATCATAGGGATTCAGGGCGTCAGCTTGATATGTGCCGGGGCGTTACGATCGACGCTGATCACCCCGTCCTTTTCCGTCAACTCGGCGATCTGGAGCACGCTGCGCCGCGGCCAGTCGGGGTTCGCCTTGGCTTCGTCCTCGCCATCCTGATGGACGAAGTAGAGGATATAGGCGCGATCCCCAGCTACGATGATGTCGGGATGCTGCCCCTTCGCCCGGTCGGTCGGATGGATGCCGGGCTGGTCCAATATATGGCCGGGCTGCGTCGTCCAACGCGCGCCATCGGCCGATCGCATGACCAGTAGTCCCCTCCACGCGTCGGATATCAGCCAGTATCGCCCCTTCCATACGAAGGCCTTCGGTCCTTCACCCGGCGTGTGCGTCAACCGCTCGCCCGCCGTCCAGTGGACCAGATCGTCGCTGTCGGCAGTACGGATCGCCTTGTTCATCCGCTCGTCGTTATAGAATAGCCGATAACGACCGCCGGGCAGCGCCAGCACGCTGGCGTCGATCACTCGGTCGGAGCCAAGGTCGAGCCGCTCGCCGCAGGTCCATGCCTTAAGGTCCGGGCTGGTCAGATGGACGATGAAGCGCGGCGCGTTCCAGTCGCGATAGACGCCCGGCACCACCGTCAGCCACATATGCCACTGGCCCGCCAGCCATTGAACCTCAGGTGCCCACAGCGTCTCGCCGGTGCAGCTTTTGGGAATGTTGGCCGTGCCGCCATAGGTCCAGTGCGCGCCATCCTTCGACCGCGCGACTCCGATCGCGGTGCCATGGACCCAGCGCACGTCCCTGGCGTCCTCCATGGGAAGGTCGGCGCGGCGGTTGGTGTAAAACATCACCCATTCGCCGCTGGTCGGGTCGCGCACGGTCGAGGCATCCGCCGCCCCGTCATGCACCGGATCGCGGAACAACGGCTTGGGCGCGACCGGCCCGCTGGCCGCTGCCAGCAGCAGCAAAGCGCCGATCATCGCGGCAATCCTGTCATCGTGCCTGCCCCGCCACCGGATTATGGCCCCACAACTGGTCGTAGCGCCAGCCGGACAGATCCTCGACGACCAGCGCCGCGCCGGGCGAGCTGGGCGTGCGCGCGCCGCTGCGCAGATGCTCGATCTCATGCATCAATATGTCGTGGGTGGCAGGGCTCAGGCGAAAGCGTGTGGATATGGCGATACCGAACATCAGGCAGCCGACCGTGCCCACGCCCAGCAGCAGCGCCATGGTCAGGATCGCCCCGGAACTCTGCGCCGGGGCGCCCGACACGAAACCGCCCGCCTGCATGATGAACCCCACGCCCGCGACCGCGACCGCCTGGGTCGCCTTGCGCACGAAGGTCATGACGCCGGCAAAACTGCCCTCGCGCCGCTGGCCGGTGACGATCTCGTCCACGTCGGCCATATAATTATAGGTCGCCCATGGAATATAGTTGAGCGCCCCGCGCCCCAGACCCGCCAGGATGATCGGCAACCAGATCCAGGGGGATGTGGCAGGCACGCCGAGCAGCCACAGGGCGATCAGCGCGAACACGCCCACCGCAAAGTCTATCGCAGCGACCTGATAGGCGCGGGAAGGGGACGCGCGCAGCGCCAGGTTGATGGCGATGATGACCGCTACGAACTGGACGATATACATGGTGCCCAGCAGCCCCGATGCGATGGCCATTGATCCTGACAGCGCGAAGATGACGAAAAAGGTGAAGGCCGCGTTGAAAATATCCTGGCTGATATAGCCGCCCAGATACATGCCCAGGTGCAGGCGGAAGGCGCGAATCCGCATGGTCGAGAAGAGGTTGCGATAGAGCGCCTTCAACGCCTGCCCAGCGCCACCGGCCACGGGCCGTTCGGCGGCCACCGCCCGCCCGCCCGGCATATGCCGTTCCCAGCTGAACAGGTAAAGCAGGCCCGCCGTCACCATGAACAGCGCCGCGAAGATCAGGCCCATATAGAAGAAGGTGTCGGCGCTGTCCCGGCCCAGCGCATTAATGAGCCACAGCGGCAGAAAGCCCGCGAGGATCGCCGACGCCTGCCCGAACAGGATGCGCGATCCGGCGAACTTCGCCTTGGTGCGATAGTCGCTCGACATTTCGGCCGCCAGCGTTTCGAACGGGATGATCTCCATCGCATAGACCAGTTCGAACAGCACATAGCTGACGAGATAATACCAGAATCCCTGCCCCGGCAGCCACATCAGCGCGAAGCTGGGCAGCAACGGGATCGCGGCCAGGATGAAGAAGCGCCGCCGCCCAAATCTCCGCCCCAGCCAGGTCGATCCGAAATGGTCGGAAATATAGCCGATCATCGGCGAGGCGAAGGCGTCCAGGATGCGGGCCACGGCGAAGATCGTCGCCGCCTGCCCGGCGCTCAGCCCGCAAAACTGCGTGAAGAAGATCAGCACCCAGCCCGAAATGACTGCCATCGATCCCGCGCCCAGCACATCGTTGGAGCCGTAGGCGAGATAATTGCGCAGGCGGACGGGCCGGGTGGGCGCTGTTTCAGGCATGGTCGGCTCCTCCGCCCTTCTTATCATTGTCATTCCCCGACCGGCGAGGGTGCGCGCACGACCGCCACCCGTCCGGTTTGGCCTGCGTCAGATATAGGTCCGCAGAAACTCCCCCAGCGCACAGATGGCCAGGCTCTGGCCATAGGGCATGGAGGTCAGCGCGATATCCTTGTAGAATTGCTGGGTATCGCCCATCGCCGTGCCGAAGCTGACCTGCTGCAGCTCGCCGGCCTCATCGATATTGGCAAGTACCCCGCGCACCGCCTTGATGCCGACCGCGTCATATTGGCGCGGCAGATAGCCCTTCCGCACCGCCTTCAATATGCCATAGGCGAAACCGGCGGTGGCCGATGCTTCCAGATAGCTGGTCGGATCGACGATCAGCGTGTGCCACAAGCCGGTGTCCGCGTCCTGCGTCTCACTCAGCGTCTTCACCTGGGCGGCGAGCGTGTCGATCAGGAAGGTGCGGAAGAAATCGCCGTCCTTCAGGTCGAGAATCTCGATGATCTCCGGAATGGCGATCGTCACCCAGCAATTGCCGCGCGCCCACAGCGCCTCCGCAAAATTGTGGCGGCCGTTAAAGTCCCAGCCGTGGAACCACAGGCCCGTCCTGGTATCGAACAGATATTTTATGTGGATCAGGAATTGCCGCTTGGCTTCCTCGACATAGGCCGGGCGGTCCAGCAGCAGGCCGATCTTGGCCAGCGGCAGCACCGACATCATCAGCGTGTCGTCCCACAACTCACCGGGATTTTCGTCATTATACACGATATGCTGGAACCCGCCTTCTTCGGTCTTGGGCAGGCCATCGGGCGCCATCAGCCATTCGGCCCAGCTGTCCAGATAGGGGATATAGCGCGGGTCCGGTTCATGTTCATGCAGGTAGGCGAGCGTGATGAAGGGCGCCATCGTGTTGATATTCTTGGTCGGCGTGCCCTCGGCGAAGCGATCCTCGAACCATTGCTTGATGATCGTCAGCGCCTTGGCGTCGCCGGTCTGCTCATAATAGCGCCACATGCCGAACAGGCCGATGCCGTGGGTCCATTCCCATCCGGCCCAGCCCTTGGTGTCGATGATGCGGCCATCGTCCAGATGCAGCAGGAATTCGCCGGTCTCGTCCCGGATATTGACGAGATTGTCCATCAGGCGATCGATGGCATCGATCACCTGGGGGCGAGGGACGTCATGAGTGAGAGCGGCCACGTATCGTTACTCCTTGAGGTCTGTAGGCGCATTGGGCGCGGCGACTTGGCTCACCGGCAGGCCGCCCTTCGCGCTATGCAGGGTGACGAGGCGCACGGCTTCCAGCGCATCGCCCGCCTGGCCGTCGGACGTGACGGCCAGCGCGACATGATTGCGGCCCCGATGATTGAGGATGCCTTCGGGGATGGGGAAGGTTCGCTGCGGGCCGACATGCGCGATGAACTGACCCATATTCCACCCGTTGACGAAGATCAGCACGCGGTAGCGCACCGGCGAACGCGGCGTGGTTGCGTCGCCGAAACTCAGCCCGATGGTCGCGTCCTGTCCCTTGGGCACGGCAAGGTCGAAGGCGGTGCGATACCAGTTCGTGCCGGCCTGCGCCTGCGCCACAGGGACGCTGGTCCTTGCCCAGCCGCGATCATCGAAGCCGGGCAGATGCCATCCCATCCGCTCGCCATATTGGCCGCCATTGTTCGCCGGGCCGCGTGCGGGATCGGGCAGGTCTTCGCCGCCCTGCTTGCCCTGGATCTTCCACGCGATCGGCACGGCGAAGCTGCGTCCGTTCAGGCCGCCCTCCAGCGAGGCGGAGATAAGGCCGCGCGCTTCCTTATGGAAATCGTCGCTGTCCAGATCCCAATTATGGCCATTATTGCGGACCATGACGGAGACGACATGCTCGCCCGATTGCGCGCCGGCGGGCAGGGCGAAGCGCGCCGTGCCGGTGGTGATGGGGCGGGGCAGGCCGCCGGGCGTGTCCGCCTCGCCCAGGAACTGGCCATCGATCCAGGCCTGCACCAGCCCCGATCCGCCCGCGCCATAATAGAGCGACAGCGCTCTGGCGTCCGGCGTGCCGGAGAAGCGCCCGCGATACCAGACGTCGCCGTCATGAAAGCCATAGGCGTCCATGCCCATATTGGGCTGGCCATCGGGCCGTGCGGTGATGCTGGCGGAGGCACGGTTGTCGATCGCCTGCCATGCGCTGTCATCGAAGGCCGGATCGGCTTCGGGCGATCCCTTGGCCATGCGCCAATCGGTCAGCAGGGGCAGAGCGATGTCGGCTGGACCGGCCAGCGGCCGCACGGCGGTGAGGCTGCCGACAGCGGTTGCTTTGGTGGCGATCCTCGCGCCATTCCACGTAAGCGCACGAACCGCCTTGGGCGTCCAGATTTCGAGCGGGCTGGCCTCGGCCGTGTCGCCTGTGAGCGCCAGCGTGCCGCCCTTGACCGTGGCGCTGCGCACCAGCGCCGGGCCGCGCACCAGAGCGTCCTCTTGCCGCCAGTAGCGCGCGCCTTCAGCCTCGTCGGTAAGGATCAAGGTCAGCGGCGCTCGTCCGCCACCCTCGATTCGCAGGACAGCGCGGCCTTGATGGTTGTAGGCGAGTTTGAGATCGCCCTTAGCCGCGTCGAAGCCGCTGGTGGCGCTGCCTTCCAGCACCGTCACCTTGGGCGCGGAGGCATAGCGCAGCACTGTCTCGCTCGGCTCGCCGGCGCGGCCGTAGAGCAGCAGCACGTCCGCCCCGTCCATCACCTGCGCGGACTGGAGTTCGGAGGTCGAATAGACCAGCCGCTGTCCACCCAGCGTCACGCCCGCGACCAGCCATTTGGCGTCGAAGCCGTTCAACTGCATCGGCACGGTGTAGCGGCCATCGGGCAGGTCGGCGGTGAAGGTGAAGCGGTCGTTCGTCTGACCGTTGGACGGCCTGTGCGTCACCATCAGGAAACGCGCGTCCGTCTCCGGGCTTTTATTGTGATAGATCTGGATGTTGGGTGACGAAATCGCCACCGCCCCAGCCGGGATCATACCGGCCAAATCGGGCACCGACGCGATCAGCCCGCCCAGTTGCTTCATCTCCAGCGCCTTGTCGCGCAGCGCGCGCGGTTCAGAGATCGCGGCGCCATAATCATAGCTGGTAAACACCACCGGCGCGGGCAGCCAGCCCCAGCTGGTGCCGCCATAGGTCATGTAGAAGCTCTGGATGCCGATGCCGTTGGCCAGGTTCGTGCCGTAGAAGACCCGCTGGAACCGCTTGCCGCGCTGGATCGCGTTGCAGGCATAGCCGCCATTCGATCCCCAATAATCGAACCAGCCGCCGCCGAACTCGGCGAGGAAACCCGGCGTGTCAGGCGATGCGGATGCGCCGCCCTTGGCTCCGCCCGGACCATAATAGCCCCAGTCGGGCGCGGCGACATCGCGGGTCGGCTTGCCTTCCACCGTGCAGGTGCCGCCGGGATAGCCGTCGAAAGCGTACATGTCGTTGGGGCCGGTCACGACCTTGTCGACCTTGGACGATTCGGGCGTCCAATAGCCATTGCGGCCCTGGTCATTGTGGAACAGCGGGATGGTGATGCCATCGGCCCGCGCCTTGGCGGCGAGATGGTCCATATAGCGGCGCTGCGCCGGGGTGGTCAGCGCCAGCTCATTTTCGATCTGATGCAGGATGACGCCATAGCGGCGCTTGGGATCGGCATTGATCTGATGCTTGGCGATGATCGCATCGATCCGCGTCAGCCATTCGTCGACCGCCGCCAGATAGGCCGGATCGTCGGTCCGGGCGCGGGCGCGTTGGTTGACCAGCCATCCGGGAAAGCCGCCGCGCGACAATTCCGCATTCACATAGGGACCGGCGCGGGTGATGACGTAGAGGCCTTCCTCCTCCGCCATCGTCAGCAGCCGGTCGATGTCGCGGATGCCGCTGAAATCATACACGCCCTGTTTCGGGCTGTGATAGCCCCAGTCGAAATAGAGAGCGACCGTATTGAAGCCGCTCGCCTTCATCTTCTGAAGGATGTCGCGCCACAAGTCCGGCGAGGGCAGGCGGAAGGGGTGGAACTCCCCGCCCCAGATCACCAGCCGCTTGCCATCGACCATCAGCGAGCGCGCATCATAGGACACGCGGCCGAACGTCTTGACCGGGGCGGACAGGTTGGCGGTCTGCTTGGCCTCCTGCGCGGCAAGCGGGGCAGCCAGGGGGATAGCCAGGGCGGAACCGAGCAGCAGCGCGGCGATCAGCGAACGCATGGGATCAGGCCATGTGGAACAGCAGGGGGAGCGGCCATTCCCTGGGCTGGTTGCCGGGCTGCACCTCCATCAGCGGGGCCATATAGTCCCACCAGCGCTGCATTATGGGATGGTCGGGCAGCGCATCGCGCTGATGGTCGTCGCGCAGCTTGAGCACCGCGAACAGGCTCAGCGTCTCTTCATCCAGAAAGATCGCATAGTCATAGATGCCCGCCTGCGACAGCAAGTTGGACAGCTCTGGCCAGATTTCGTCGTGGCGCTTGCGATACTCGTCCACCACGCCGGGTTTCAGCTGCATCTTGAAGGCGTGGATGGACATGGGCCTCTCCGCTATATCCATATTGTGGAACATGCTACCGATATTTGGTAGCACTGTCCCAAAAGTTCGTCAACGCCAGAGCGGTGTGTTTCGCACCGAAAGATGGCGCACATCGTCGAAGAGGAAGGGCCGCCGTTGGTCCGGCGTCATGGTTTGCGCGCGCAGGCCGTCGATCGTCAGCCGTTCCACATGGCGGGACCATAAGGCCCAACTGGGCAGCACGCCGAACATGCTGGGTTCGGGATAGGCGTCGGGCGATTCTGCCGGAACACGCGCCGCATCGGCCGCCGCGCCGCCGCCGCGATAGAGAAGGTGCACATCGCGCAGCGTCACGTCGGCGATGGGATGGCCCGGCAGCCCGGCCAAGGCCGCGGGAAAGCGATGGTCGATGCCGCGGGCGTCCACTTCGCTGATGACGACATCGCGGATCGCGCCGACGCCGGTGCCTTCCGGCCCCCGCCGCCGATCGCCCAGCCGCAGAAAAAGGGGCGCGGTGGTGACGTCTTGCATGGTTAGGCGGCTGGCTACGATATGCTCCATGACGCCGCCGTCCACCGTCTCCAGCGCCAGCCCGCGACAGCGGGTGAAGCGGCAATCTTCGATGCGCACGTTGCGGTATCCGCCATTGCTCTCGGTGCCGAGCTTGATCCGCCCCGTCACCCGGTCGCGGTCGGGCGCGATCTCCTGCGTCGTCCGCTTCGTGCCATCGACCAGCGATCCCATGTCATAGCCCGATACGTCGCAGTCGCGGATCAGGATATTCTCCGACGTAATCGCCCGGCCCAGCGCGAAGCTGCTCTTGACCACGATGGCGTCGTCATTGGGTGCATTAACCCGGCACCGCTCCACCAGCACGTCACGCACGCAATCCAGGTCGATGCCGTCGCGGTCGGTGTCGATCGTCAGCCCGTCGATCCGCAATTCCCCCGTGCCGGTGGCCAGAATCGCGAAATGGCCGCCCTTCAGGATGGTGAAGCCCGACAGGCGGATGTCGCGCCCATTCTTCAACGCGATCGCCTTGTTGCCCAGCCCCTGCATCGCAGCGGCATCCGGTTCCAGTTCGGCAATCTGGGCGTCGGTCATGCCCTGCATCGATAGCGGCCGCTCGCCAGCTTGTTTCTTCCAGCGCGCGCCTGGGCCGTCGCGAGTCAATCCGAGTCCGTGGATCAGGCCCGGCCCTGTGATCGACACCTGCTCGACATCCTCGCCCCAGATCAGGCTGTTGCGCCAATGGCTATGGCCGAAATCCTGATAAAGCTGGTCGATACCCGCTTCGGGCAGGTCGTAGCGTCCGCCGTGGCGCGCCGGATCGGCCGCCTCGATCACCGCGCCTTCGCCCAGCAACAGCGTCACCCGGCTCCGTAGCCGGATCGAAAAGCAGAGATAGCGCCCGCGCGGCAGGACGACGGTGCCACCGCCCGCGGCCGAGGCGGCCGCGATGGCAGCGTTGATCGCACCGCTGTCGATCGCGATGCCATCGCCGCGCGCGCCATGATCGCGGACATCATAGTAGCGTGCGGCGTGCGCGGGAAAGACCGGCAGCAGCCCGCCCGCCAGGCCCAGCGTCACATCGCGGCGGGTCACGCGCATCAATTACCTATCGGCCGCTGATCGCTGCGGATCAGGCTGGGAGCGATCGCGACCGCGTCCGGCGCGGGCGGCCGGGCCGGGACGAAGGCGGCTATTGTCACATGCGCCGCCAGCGCGGGAATCTGCGCACGAATCCGATCCGCCACGGCGCTCGCCAGCAGCCAGGCGCCATAATTATTATGATGGGTCTTGTCCTTGCCGCCATCATTGAAGGCGCGGGGCGCGACATCCGGCCCCAGCGCTTCGTAGATCGTCCGGCTGTCGGCGTTGAGGTCGATCAGCGGCACCTGTTCTTCCGCTGCGACCTTGCGCGCCGCCGCCGCATAGGCGCCCAGCGTATCGACGATCTTCCCCTGCGCGTCGAAATTGCGCCGTTCGGGCGACGTCACCAGCACCGGATGCGCGCCACGCCGCCGCGCTTCGGCGACATAGACGCGCAGCCAGGCGGGATAACCGGTCGCGGCGTCGAGATAGGTTTGCGGCCATTCCGCTTTCTGGTCGTTGTGGCCGAACTGGATGAACAGCCAGTCGCCCGGCTTCATGCCCGACAGCAGCTTGTCGAAGCGCAGGTCGGTCAGGAAGGATTTAAGGGTCGCGCCCGACTTGGCATGGTTGGCGACCACGACGCGATCGTCCAGCATCGCGGGCAGCATCTGGCCCCAACTGGCGGCCGGTTCGGCATATTGGTCGGTCACGGTCGAATCGCCGGCCAGAAAGAGCGTTGGCGCGGTCACCGGCGCGATCCGTACCGACTCCACCGCCGGCCGGCCGAGAAATTCCAGCGTCAGCTTCTCGTCCCAGGTGGCTTCCTGCGCATCGCGCGCGTCTATACGCACGGCGCGGCCGCCCGGCGCATTGGGCGGCGGCGGCGTCAATGCGGAGGTGCGGATATTGACCAGGAAGCTGCGCTCTACCCACTCGCCCCGGCGCGTGACGACATGGTTCAGCATTAGCCGCCGGGCCTCCACCTTGACGCTGGTGTCGCCCGGCTGGCGATCGTCGCCCAACCGCACCGTGACGCGATAGTCGCCTTCGGGCAGCGCCACAGAAAATAGAAAGCCCTGCGCGGTGCCGCCTGTCTCCACGCCATGGCCGCCATGCGCATAGGGATGCCGCCATTCCGCCGATCCGGGGCGCAGGTCGAAACTTTGGGTGGTCGGCGGCGGGGCGGCGGCTAGCATCAAGGCGAACGTGACGGAGAGCGGCATGAAGGGACCATCCGATCAGACAAGAAAGGGAGCGCCACAACGCCGCGGCGCTCCCTCAGATCAACCGCCCGTGCAGAGGCGGCTGCATATCAATCCCATTAACTAGATTGATGATCCATATATCGGGACATATTATCCGGGTCAATCTGCTTTGGTGTTTCAGCAGGCGCAGCATAGGATTTTCCTTGGGCTAATCGTCGCCAGCGGCCGGAACGTCACTGTATGAAACATTATCGGAAATGATCCACATTGTGGAATTGAAAATCACATGATGATTTTTCTAGCAATTGCGCAGCGAGCGATATAGGATGACACCTCAGTTCACATAGTGGGACAATATGGACGTCATAAGCGATGGCGCCCGTGACAAATGGGGAGGATTTATGTTGCACACCCGTTCCGCGTTCGCACGTCGCAGCTCGGCCATCGCGATCGCGTCCATGCTGCTCGTCGCCGCGCCGGCCATCGCCCAGGACCAGCCTAGCGCCGCGGATGAGCCCGCCGATGCGGGCGTCGCCGACATCGTCGTCACTGGCTTTCGCGCTTCGCTCAACAGTGCGCTCGGCATGAAGCGGCAGGAGGCCGCGGCGATCGATTCGATCGTGGCGGAGGATATCGGCAAATTCCCCGACTCCAACCTCGCCGAATCGATGCAGCGCGTGCCCGGCGTGGCGCTGGCGCGCGGCGATGGCGGCGAAGGGCGCAATATCTCGGTCCGTGGCCTGGGTGCCGGTTTCACCCGCGTGCGCATCAACGGCATGGAGGGCACCGCCCAGACCGGATCGTCCGACATTTACGGCGCAGGCAATAACGGCCGTAGCTTCGACTTCAACGTCTTCCCGACCGAAATCTTCTCCGCTCTCTCCGTTCGCAAGACTCCCTCGGCCGATGTCGAGGAAGGCTCGCTGGGCGCCACGGTCGATCTGACCGCGCCCAAGCCGTTCGACCAGAAGGACGACTTCGTCCTCTCCATGACCGCGCGCGGCGTCTATAACGAACTGTCGAAGAAGGTGGACCCCCGCGCCTCGCTGCTGATCTCCAAACAGTTCGGCGACAGCGGCTTCGGCATCCTCGGCTCGCTCGCCTATCAGAAGCGCCATATCCGCGAAGTCGGCTATTCGGCGGTCGATATCCTGTCCGCCAACACCAATGGCGGCTTCTGCTCGCCGATCGGCTTTGCCCCGCAAAATCCGGGCGACAATGCTGTGAAGGGCGCCAATGCGCTCAACTGCTCGACCGGCAATCCGCGCACCAGCACTGCCGCCGCCTATCAGACCATCCAGGATCTGCGTCGCGACGACCTGTCCGGCGTGGCGGGCAGCGGCGCCTTCCTCCCTCGCATCCCGCGCTACCTCAACAGCGAGCAGAATCAGGAACGGATCGGCGGATCGCTGACCCTGCAATTCCAGCCCGACGACCAGACCGATATTTCGGTCGATTTCCTCTATTCCCGTTTCGAAGTGACGCGGCGCGACAATTATATCGCCGCCATCTCCTTCGCCCGGTCCGCCGCGAACAATGGCCAGCCGATGACATCGGTGCGCGACATAGAGTTCGACGAAAATGGATCGCTGGTCCATGGCGTGTTCGACGGCGTGGATGTGCGGTCCGAAGGGCTGGTGGACCATTTCGTCTCGACCTTCAAACAGGCCAATGTCAACTTCAAGCGCCAGTTGAACGACAGCCTTGAGGTCAGCGGCATCGTCGGCTTCAACCGCTCTATCTGGGACGGGAAGAAGCGGCTCCAGACCTTCATGGACGCGATCGACACCGATAATTTCACGATCGACTTCTGCGATGGCGGCACCACGCCGAAACTGGGCTTCGGCGTCGATGTCAACGATCCGGCCAGCTTCACCTATGCGCCGGGTCGGGCCGACGGCACCGTGCTGGGCGGCTTCAGCTTCCAGGGCAAGCCCTCGCGCAACAAGACCGACAATCTGACCGCCGAAGCGAACCTCAAATGGACCCTGAACGACGCCTTCTCGATCCGGGCGGGCGCGCAATATCGGCGCAGCGACTTCCTTTCCACTTTCCTGCGCCCCTTTAACGCCGACACCGTGGTTCGGGCGCTGCCCGCCGGCACCAGCCTGGCCGACATCACCACCACCATCGGCGGCGTCGACAAGCTGTGGGGCAATGGCGCGCCGGCCAGCTGGGTCGCGATCGATCCGGACAAATGGGCCAGCACCTTCGGCTTCGATTCGGTCCGCTATTGCGGCGTGGAATGCGGCGGCGGGCGCAGCCGGGTGCGCGAAGAGGTGAGCAGCGGCTACCTCATGGCCAATTTCGATCTGGAGGATGCGATCGGCTTTGGTATTCGCGGCGATGCGGGTGTGCGCTACGTCAAGACCGAGATGCTCTCGTCGGGCTATGTCACGGTCGCCAGCGCGGCGTCGCCGACCGGCCTGACCGGTCAGTTCGCGGCGGCCAAGAACAGCTATGACGACTGGCTGCCGTCGGCTAATATCGTGATCGAGCCGATGGACAATCTGCTGCTGCGCTTCTCCGGCGCGAAGGTGCTGGCGCGGCCCGAACTGGGCCTGCTGACGCCCACCAGCGGCGTCAATCCGGTGACCCGCGTCGGCAATGTCAACAATCCCTTCCTCGATCCCATAAGGGCGACCACCTTCGACGTCGCGGTCGAATGGTATTTCCGCCCCGGATCGCTGCTTTCGGCCGCCTTCTTCTACAAGGATATCAAGAGCTTCATCCAGAATGTGAACAGCCAGGTGCCGTTCAACGAACTGGGCTTGCCCGACGCGCTGCTGGAAAACAGCAACACCCTGCCGACCGAGTTGTTCACCGTGTCGCAGCCGTTCAACACGCCCGGCGGTAAGCTGAAGGGCATCGAACTGAACGCCCAAATTCCCTTCACCTTCTTCGACGGATTCCTCAGCAATTTCGGCTTTCTGGGCAATTACACCCGCGTCACGTCGAAGATCGACTATATCCTCGCCAGCGTGAACGGCGTGCCGACCGTAACGACCACGGCGGACCTCGTTGGCCTGTCCAAGAACACGGCGTCGGCGACGCTTTATTATGAGGATGAAAAGTTCAGCATCCGCACCACGGGCAATTTCCGCGACAAGTTCATCCGCGGCATCCCCGCCTCGCCGGGCAGCGATCTGCAGGGCAATGCCAAAACCTTCTTCATGGATGCGTCAGCCAGCTATAATGTCACCGACCGACTGAAGATCATGGTGGAGGCGACCAACCTGACCGACGAACAGAACCGCCTCTATATCGACAGCCAGCGGCAGGACACCTTGTTCGAAACCCGGATCGGCCGCACCTTCACCTTCGGCGTGACCTACCGGATGTAAAATTCCTCTCTCCCCAACCTCAAGGGCGCGGCCACTCCCTGTGACCGCGCCCTTATTGTGTGGGAGACGATCCTATCGGCGCGGGCCGCTATAGCCCACGGCCGCGCCGATCTGTTCGGCCGACCGCATCACCTGCGCGGCCAGCCCCGGCCGCAGGTCGTCGGTCAAATAATGGGCCGCGCTCGCGATCGAGATGGCGATGCAGATTTGCCCCCGCGCGTCGCGGATCGGCACCGCGATCGATCGCACGCCATCGCCCAGTTCGCTGTCGTGCAGCACTTCGCCGCGCGCCTTATGCTCGCGCATCTCCGCGACATAGGCCTTGATCTGCGCTGGCGTCGCCTTGCCGTCCTTCGCCTCGCCATAGAGCCGCGCCCATGTCTCTTCGGTCTCGTCCAGCAGCAGCGCCTTGCCCAGGCCCGTTTCCGCGATCGGGCGGCGGTCGCCCGGCGCGGTGGCGACGCGCAGCCGCTGGGTGCCGGTCACCCGGTCCAGATGGCGCGACCAGTCGCCCTCGCGCTTGCCCACGAAGACGCAGAATCCGGTGCGTTCCGACAATATTTCCATGAAGGGACGGGCGAGCCGCACATAATCAATCTGCTCGGTCGCCAGCACGCCCAGCTGCAGCAGCTTGGGGCCGAGCGCGAAGCCGTCGCGCGTCACCGCCAGATAGTTGCGCGATTTGAGCGCCTGCACCAGCCGGTGCGCGGTGGTCTTGCTCATGCCCAGCTTGCGGGCGAGGTCAGCGGCGCGGATCGGGCCGTCGATCACCTCGTCCATGATGTCGAGAGCGCGCATCAATGTCTGCGTGCCCTTCACCGCTTCCTGTTTTTCGTCGCCGTCCTGCATGATGATCCTGCTATCCTCTCGTCCCACATATCGGGCGCGTTCCATATAGAGGAAGCATATCGGGCAAATTGGGTCGTTTGTCAGCCGCTTTCGTGCGGCCATACAAAAGCCCGCCGGTCGCATCGACCGGCGGGCTTTTCACCATCGCGCTGTGGCGTCGATCAATATTGGATAGTCACGGTCACCGCGCGGCGATTCTGCGCCCAGCTCGCCTCGTCCGATCCCAGCGCCGCCGGCCGTTCCTTGCCATAGCTGACGGTGGTGATGCGGCCGGGTGCGATCCCAAGCGAGGCGAGATAGTTTTTCGCCGCATTGGCGCGGCGTTCGCCCAGCGCAATATTATAGTCGCGGGTGCCGCGTTCGTCCGCATGGCCCTCTATCGTAACGCGCACCGATGGGTTCTGCTGCAGCCAGGCAGCCTGGCTCTGCAACGTCGCCTGATCCTCCGCATCGACATCATATTGGTCGAGGCCGAAGAAGATGCGGTCCGACGATACCGACGCGACGAAATCCTCCTGGCTGCCCTTGACCGGGCCGCCAGCGCCGATCGGTCCGCTGGGTGCGGTCGTACCACCGGTGCCGCCTGGGGCGGGCGGCAGTTGCGCCGGCGGCTTCTTCGAACAGGCGGCCAGCGCGATGATGGCAGTCGCCATCAACAGAGTCCGGGACAGTTTCATGGGGGTCTCCTTCGATATATTCTACGCCGCCGACTAAGACAGGCATCAGGGTCCGTGATGTTCGTTACGCTGTCAAGACGACTAGGTTCCCCCGTCCTGACCATGGGATCACGGCAGCAACGGCCCCCAGGCTGGATCGGACCCGCTCAGCGGAGTGGGAATCCGCCGTTCGTTCACCCCGGTCAGGTCGACCTGCCACACCTGGCTGCTGCCCTGCTTGCCCGGCGTCGTGCGGAAAAACTGGAGCACGCGGCCGTTGGGCGACCAGGTCGGCTGTTCGTCCTGCCAGCCATTGGTCAATATCCGCTCATTGTCGCCACTGGGCGTCATCACCGCGACCTTGAAGTCCCCCGACAGCTTGGTGAAGGCGATCAGGTCGCCGCGCGGCGACCATTCGGGCGTCGCATAGCGGCCGCCGCCATGGCTGATCCGCCGCTGGTTGGAGCCGTCGGCGTTCATGACATAGATTTGCTGCCCGCCCGACCGGTCGCTTTCGAACACGATCTGGCTGCCATCGGGCGAATAGCTGCCGCCCACATCGATGCCCGGCGAATTGGTCAGCCGTACCGGCGTCCCGCCATTGGCGGACACGCGGTAGATGTCGGTATTGCCGGCCACCGCCATCGAGAAGAGGATAGAGCGCCCATCGGGCGACCAGCGCGGCGCGAAGGTCGCGTTGGTGCTTTCAGTCACCAGCTTCTGCTGCCCGGCGCCGATGTCGTAGATATAGAGGCGCACCCGGCTGCCCAGATAGCTGACATAGAGGATCGACTTGTAATCGGGCGAAAAGCGCGGCGTCAGCGCCATCGATTGGCCATTGGTGATGAAGCGATGGTTCGCTCCATCCGAATCCATGATGGCCAGCCGCTTGACCCGCGCACCCTTGGGCCCGCTCTCCGCGATATAGGCGATGCGGCTGTCGAAGAAGGGGCTTTCGCCCGACAGGCGCGCATAGATGGCGTCGGCGCATTTATGCGCGGCCCGCCGCCAGTCGCGCGGGGCGACGACATAGCCCTGCCGCGTCAGTTCCTGCTTGAGCGCCACATCATAGAGGTAGCAGCCCACGGTGATGTCGGCCTCGCCCCCGCTCGTGCGCACGAACCCGTGGACCAGTGCCTGATAGGCGTTCCATTTGTCATAGACCGGATTGGTGACTTCGGGGAAGGCGACGGCCGGCATCCCGCCAGGCCCCGACGGATCGAACAGGCCGGACCCTTTGAGATCGGACGCGATCACTTCGGCGATCTTGCGCCCCAATTCGCTGGCGGTGCCGGCGGGCGTCGCCACATCCTGCTGGGCGGGTAGGGTGGGCACGGCGACCTTGACGTTGCTGTCGACCTCGCCGGTCACATCGACCGACAATTGCGCCATGGCGGGCGCGGACAGGATGGCGGCAAGCGCTACGGTCGCCAAAGAAATGCGGCGTAGGAATTTGGTCTTCATCGGTTCAGCCTCGCGTCAAAGCGGAGTGGCCGGAGCCATTTCCATTGGTCATAATATTCAGTTGGTAAATTGCGGAAGGGGGCGGCGAGTTTCACCGCCTGGATCGCGCGTTCGGCATGCAGCTTCGCCTGCGGCCGGTTGCTGGCGGTGACGCCGGTCTGGTCGATCACTTCGGGCGCACCGACCAGGGCGCCGCTCTTGTCCAGCCGCACTTCCAGCAGCGTCACCAGTTGATCCGCGTCCGCGCCCGAAGGCGGGCGCCAGTGCGGCTTCAGCTGGCGACGGATTTCGGTGTCCAGCGCGGCCTTCTGCTGCGGCCCCATGGCGGCAGCCGGTGGCGGCGCTGCTTTGCGCGGCGCGTCGTCCTTGGTGTCGATCCCTTTCAGAAAATCCTTGCCCAGCAACGATCCCTTGGGCTTGTCCGCCTTGCTGGCGCCGGACGCACGCGCCGCCGCATCGGCCTTGGCCTTAGCATCGCTCTTGGCCTTGGCGTCACTTTTCGCCTTGGCGTCGGCCTTGGCCTTCGCATCGGCCTTCGCTTTGGCGTCACTCTTCGCCTTGGCGTCGCTCTTCGACGGCGCGGCCGCAGCAGCCTTTGGCTTTTCAGGCGCGGGCTTGGGCGCTGGCTTTTCCGGCGCCGGCTTCGGCTTGGGTGTCGCCTTGGCCACCTCTTTCTTCGGCGGCACGGGCTTGGGCTTGGCCGGGGCGTCCTTCACGACCGGCTTTGGCGGCGTCGGCTTGGGCACGGGCTTCGGCTCGACCTTGGGTGGCGGCGGCGCAGGCGTCGGCTCCGGGGCGGGTGCAGGCTCCGGCGCGGGCTTGGCGTCTTCCGTCGGCCCTTCCTCCGGCGCAACACTGGGCGGGGGCGGCTGGGTCGACACCTGCGGCGCGGTCGATTGCAGCGCCACCTCATCCACCAGGCTCACGTCCATCGGCGGCGACTTCAGCTTCAGCGGATTGGGGGTGGCCAGGAATCCGGCGGACAGCAAGCCGAACAGCAGAACATGTCCCGCCGTCGCGACGCCAAGGCCGATCTTTTCCGCGCGCTCCATATGGCTGACCTATGGTCCCTATTCTGAACCGTCGCTGGCCGAACCGTCACCCGACCCGGTGCTGACCAGCGAAACCTTGTTCAGGCCCGCGCGATTAAGCTCGCCCATCACCCGCATTACCCTGCCATAATCCAGCGCGGTGTCGGCGCGCAGGAAGATTTGCGGTGGTTCGGGCTGGCCTGCGTTGGCGGCGGCGATTTCCGCCAGCCGATCGGGCAGGTCCGCGTCGCTGATTTGCGCGTCGTCAATGAACAGGCCGCCGTCGCGGTCGATCGACAGGATCGTCGGCTTCGCGTCCGCATCCAGGCCCTTGGCGCGGGTTTCGGGCAGGTTTACCGGCACCCCGGTCACCAGCAGCGGCGCGGTCACCATGAAGATGATGAGCAGCACCAGCATGACGTCGACCAGCGGCGTCACATTGATGTCGGCCATCGGCGCGCGCCCGCGCCCGCGCCGGGCGGAGGGAGGACCGGACATTGCCATCAGCGGCGTCCCTCATTTACAGCGATGCCCAAGATCATCGCGTCTCTGGTTGCAGCGATGCTCGAGATCATCGCTGGGACTCCAACTCACGGCTCAGCGTCGAATAGAAGCTGTCGGCAAAGCGCGTCAGCCCCGCTTCCAGCCGGTTGATGCCGTGGCTGAACCGGTTGTAGGCGATCAGCGCCGGGATCGCCGCGAACAGGCCGATGGCCGTGGCGAACAGCGCCTCGGCAATGCCCGGTGCGACCACCGCAAGGGAACTGTTCTGCTCGGCCGCGATGCTGGTGAAGGCGCGCATGATGCCCCAGACGGTCCCGAACAGCCCGATGAAGGGCGCGGCCGACGCCACCGTCGCCAATATATTGAGCCGATCGGACAGGCGATCAATCTCGGACGCGATGACGCTCGACATCGACGTGCCCAGCCGGTCGCGCGTGCCGTCGCGGTCGATCACCTTTTGTGCGGTCGATCGCCGCCATTCGGTGACGCCCGCCGCCATCACCTTGGCCGCGGGGAACTCCGCCTTGCCCCGCGCTTCGTAAAAGCGGTCGATATCCTCCGCCTTCCAGAAATCGGCCTCGAACTTGCGGCTTTCCTTGCTCGCCTTGCGCAGGCTGACGCTGAAGCTGATGATGATCGCCCAGGTCCAGATGCTGGCCAGCAGAAGGCCCAGCATTACGCCCTTCACGACGATGTCGGCCTGCAGGAACAGGGCCAGCGGGGATATGGTCGCGGCGTCGGTGATGGCGCCGGCAGGCAGGTTAAGCGTCATGGGTGAAGGTCTTCCCCTTGGCAAAGGCGGGTGAAAATATCGGTCCAGGCTTTGGGTTGCCGCTGCGGGCGACCCTGCGGCGTCAGCCAGGCGACCGTAATGGTAGCGTCGGTCAACTCGTCTTGCCCGCGCATGACCCGCTGATGAATGGCGCAGCTTGCGGCCCGCACGGCGACGACACGGCTCACCACCATCAGGTCGTCGTCCAGCCGGGCGGGACGGCGATAGCGGATGTGCAGGTCGGTGACAGCATAGACGCCCGCACCCCCTTCATGGTTGGCACGCTGGTCGATCCCGGCGATGCGCAGCATGTCGGACCGGGCGCGCTCCATATAGCGCAGATAATTGGCGTGATAGACCAGCCCCGACAGGTCGGTATCCTCAAAATAGACGCGCAGCGGGAAATGATGCACGGCGGCGAGGAAGCGTCCGGTCGCCGGCGCGGGCATCAGGTCTGATACGGACATGGCGCGCTTTTAACCATGGCGCAGCGCCCACGCAAAGCCGGAAATGGCCGGGGCGCCCGCAATCGGTCGTCGCCACGATGCGATCCAGCCTGTCTGATTGCATAGGCGCGCGATACTGGCCGCCGGACGCCTGCGCCGCTAAGGGAGAGGCGATGATTCATGAGGGAGAGCAAGGCATGACGGATATTCGCACGGTCGGCGTCATCGGCGCAGGGCAGATGGGCGCGGGCATCGCCCAGGTCGCGGCGCAGGCGGGCTATAGCGTCATATTGTCGGACATCGATCTGCCCCGCGCGGAAAAGGGGCTGGCGGGCATCGCCAAGCTGCTTGCTAAGGCGGTGGACAAGGAAAAGATCACACAGGCCGACGCTGACTCCGCGCTTGCCCGGATCACGCCTGTCGGCGACATCGCCCCGCTGGCCGACGCGCAACTGGTGATCGAGGCCGCGACCGAGCGCGAGGAGGTGAAGCGCGCCATCTTCGCCAATGTCGGGAAGATACTGGCCGCAGACGCGATCCTGGCGACCAACACATCCTCCATCCCCATCACCCGTCTGGCGCAGGCCGCCCCCGACGCGGGGCGTTTCGTGGGCGTCCATTTCTTCAATCCCGTGCCGGTGATGGTGCTGGTGGAGGTCATTCGCGGCCTCGCCACCACGCCCGAAACCGTCGCCGCGGTGGAGGGGTTCGCCTCGCGCATTGGCAAGACCACCGTCCATGCCTTCGATGCGCCCGGCTTTGTCGTGAACCGCATCCTGCTGCCGATGCTGAATGAAGCGGTCTTCGTGCTGGGCGAGGGCGTCGGCAGCGTCACCGATATCGATCAGGGCTGCAAACTGGGCCTCAACCATCCGATGGGACCGCTCACCTTGCTCGATTTCGTCGGCTTGGACACCGCGCTCGAAATCCTCAACGTCTTCCTCAGCACCACCGGCGATCCCAAATATCGCCCGGCGCCTTTGCTGGTCAAATATGTCGAAGCGGGCTGGTATGGCCGCAAGACCGGCAAGGGCTTCTACGACTATAGCGGCGCGGAACCGGTGCCGACGCGCTGAGCTATTGGGTGGGGTGGGTGTAAAATCCTTCCACCCGTTCGCCCTGAGCCTTGTCGAAGGGCCTTTCTTCCTGCGAAGAAGAGAAGGGCTTCGACAGGCTCTCCTGAGCTTGTCCGAAGGGCCGAACGGAGGACTAATGGTGATGTTACCCCGCGCTCAACCCATGTTTCTTCATGCAATGGCGCAATTGGTCATAGGTCAGGCCCAGCCCCTTGGCGGTCGCCCGCTGGTTGTAGCGGAACCGGTCCAGCGCCGCGCGGATGATCGCCGCCTCATGCCCGTCCACCGCCGCACGCAAGTCGCTGATCTCCTCATAGGTCATGCCGGGCGTTGATGGCGCGGCGGTGGCGTCGCATGGCGCTGCCTCAGTCGGCTTCATCATCGACTTGGGCTTCCAGGGCGAAGCGAACGGGTCGAAGGTGATGCGGCTGATCGGCCGCCCCGGCTCGTCCCAGCGATAGACCGCGCGCTCCACCACGTTGCGCAACTCGCGCACATTGCCCGGCCAGCCATAGCCTTCCAGTTCCGCGGCGCAGGCGGCGGTGAATCCGGGCCATTGCGGCCAGTCGCGCTCGGCCGCCATCCGCCGGCCGAAATGATCGGCCAGCACCGTAATGTCGCCTTCGCGTGCACGCAGCGGGGGCAGGGTGATGACCTCGAAACTCAACCGGTCGAGCAGGTCCGGGCGGAAGCGTCCGGCGTCGGCGGCGGCGGGCAGATCCTCGTTGGTCGCCGCGACGATCCGCACGTCCACCCGCTGCGGCTTCGACGCGCCGATCCGCGTCACCTCGCCATATTCGACCACGCGCAACAACCGCTCCTGCGCAGCCATTGACAGCGTGCCCAACTCGTCCAGGAACAGCGTGCCGCCGTCCGCATCCTCGAACCGGCCCGGCCGCGCCTTGGTCGCGCCGGTGAAGGCGCCCTGTTCATGGCCGAACAATTCCGCCTCGATCAGCGTTTCGGGCAGCGCCGCGCAATTCATCGTGATCAGCGGCTCGCCCCAGCGTGGCGACAGGTGGTGCAGCCGCTCGGCGATCAGCTCCTTGCCGGTGCCGCGTTCGCCGATCACCAGCACCGGCCGATTCAGCTCCGCCGCGCGCCCCGCCTGCTCCACCGCGTCCAGAAAGACCGACGACTGGCCGATAAACTGCGTATTTTTCTCCATATGCCAACTTATGGTGAAATTTCCCACTCCTTGGCAAGTGAGATATTGGCACGGCACACCGCAATGACCCGAAAATCCCGAGAAATCGGGCACTTTTCAAAACTGGCACGGCCTCTGCAAAGCTCAGGGTAATCCGCAACAATCGCGGAACCTATGAAGGCCAAGGTTCAGGGAGTAAGACGATGACCAACCATAGCAACAGCGTTCGTGACATCAGCCAGCTGCTGTCGGCCGCCATTGCCGCCCTGCTGTTCGGATCGACCATGATCCTTTCGGCGGTCGGCCCGGCCCGCGCCAGCGAAGCGCCGATCCTCGCGACGCAGCACAGCACCGCTACCTTGCGCTATCTGGCGTAAGCAGCATCAGTCTTCCCAAGACAATAAGACCAGGAGTGACGTTATAATGGGTATTTTCTCCCGCACCCGCGACATCATCGCCGCCAATGTGACCGACCTGCTCGACAAGGCGGAAGACCCCGCGAAGATGATCCGCATGATCATCCTCGAAATGGAGGAAACGCTGGTCGAAGTCCGCGCGTCCGCGGCCCGCACCATCGCCGACCAGAAGGAAATGCGCCGCCACATCGCCAAGCTCAATGCCCTGCAGGACAGCTGGACCGAAAAGGCGCAGCTCGCTCTGTCGAAGGACCGCGAAGATCTGGCCAAGGCTGCGCTGGTCGAGCGCCAGAAGGCGACCGACATGGCCGATCATCTCGCCCAAGAGATTGCGACGCTGGATGAGGCGCTGCGCGCGTCGGAAGAAGATATCGGCAAGCTGCAGGGCAAGCTGCGCGAAGCCCGCGCCCGCCAGAACAGCCTGGTGACCCGGATGCAGAGCGCGGAAAACCGTCTGCGCGTCCGTGAAGCCTATGCTGGCGAAAAGGTCAACGACGCCTTCGCCCGCTTCGACATGCTCGAACGCCGGGTGGACATGGCCGAAGGCCGCGCCGACGCCGTGACGCTGGGCGGTCAGCCCAAGACGCTGGAGGAAGAGATTGCGGAATTGAAGTCGGCCGACAAGGTCGATGCCGATCTCGCCGCCCTGAAAGCCAGCATGGGTAAGGAAGGCTGATCCGATGGAAGAGGTTTTCCTGCCCGTCATCGTCTGCGGCATGTTGTTCATCGGCATGCCCTGGCTGATCTTCCACTATGTCACCAAATGGAAGCAGGCGCCCAAGATCACCGACGAGGACGAGAAGCTGCTGGATGACCTCCACCTTCTCGCCCGCCGTCTGGAGGAAAGGCTCCAGACGGTCGAACGGATCGTCGCCGCCGACAATCCCGATTTCCGCCCCTCTCGCCCGTCGGCCGACGACGGCTACGAACTCGACCGGAGGAACTGACATGACCGCCCGCCGTACCAAATTCTACCTCGACAAGAAAAATGGCAAATGGTCGGGCGTGTGCGCCGGCATCGCCGACTATAGCGGGATCGACGTCACCTGGGTTCGGGTCGGCGCGGTGCTGGTCACGCTGATGGGGGCCTTCCCCTGGACGCTGATCGCCTATGCCTGCGCCGTCTATTTCGCCGACAACAAGCCTGTGGGCCTCTATTCGGACCGCGACGACGAAAAATTCTGGCAGGGCGTGCGGACCAACCCGACCCGCTCCACCCGCGATGTCCGCTCCAAGTTCCGCGATATCGATCGCCGCCTGGCCGACATCGAAATCTATTATACCAGCCGCAACACCCGCCTCGCCGACGAGATCGACCGCCTGCGCTGAGCGCCGCGTGGGGACATCATAACAGGGGAGAATGTTCATGAGCTTTAGTGGACCCTATTTCGTCCTCGCCATCATCGCCATGTCGACGCTGGGCTGGATGTTCACCACCTGGGTCCGTGCCCGGCACGGCTATCCGGTGGAAAATGAATGGAGCGGCACCGTTCATCGAACGGACGCCGACGCCGGTCGAAAAATTGACCTGCTGTCGAGTGAAAACGAAAAGCTGACGGGCCGCATCAGCCGTCTCGAAGACCGCATCGCCGTGCTGGAAAGGATCGCCACCGATCCTTCCACCCGCACTGCGCGCGAAATCGACGCGCTGCGCTGATATTGGCCGACCAAGGGGAGTATCATCATGTTTCCATTTGAAGCCTTCGCCCCCGTGGCGGTCATCGTGGGATCGCTGGCGGTCGGTGGCTGGATCTTCACCACCTGGTTGCGCATCAAGCACGGCTATCCGCTGGAAAGCAGCTTGGGCAAGGCGATCTATCCGCAGAAGAATGAGGAGATGGTCGAGCGCATCAAGCTGCTGAGCCAGGAAAATGCCCAGCTTCGCGCCGAGATCGGATCGATGAAGGACCGGCTTGCCGTTGTGGAGCGGATCGTCACCGACGGCAGCCACCAGTTGACCCAGGAAATCGAACGGCTGCGCAGCCCCGCCAACTAATCACCTGGCCGCCAGCGCGCCATCAGGGAGTGATCGAAATGAATCCGTTTGAAATGGTGGTTGCCATCATCGCCATCACCGCCATCGCCAGCGTCCTGCGTGCCAAATATGGCGTCGTGCGTCGCGACAAAGGCGAAGACTTCATCCAGCGCGGCCTCGATCCCGAAGCCGAACGGCTCCGCGCCGAAGTGAAGGCGCTCAAGGATCGCGTCGCCGTGCTGGAACGGCTCGCCACGGACGGCTCCACCGCGCTGGAGCGGGAATTCGAAAAACTCCGGGATCGCGACTGAGCATCGCGCCGGACAGGGAGGCTTATATGCAAGACCCCTATCTCTACCTCACGCTGGCGATGACCAGCCTGGTCGGCCTTGTCATTATCGCGGTCGCGGCCCTGCGCGGCTGGGCCGGCTGGCTGGAGCTAAAGCGCGCCGAACTGGGCCGCCGCTTCGAGGAAGCTGCGCCGCCAAGCGCGTCGGCCCGGATCGAGGTCGCCGACCTCAAGGAACGCATCCGCAAGCTGGAAGCGATCGCGGCGGGCGTCGATCTTTAGGCCATTTGAATCCAACGCCGTCCGCTTCGAGCGCAGTCGAGAAGCGTGAAGCGCTGCGCCAGCCGTTTCTCGACTGCGCTCGAAACGAACGGATGATGGGTAAAAGGGGCGCGGCGTGTGAGCGACGCGGCCCTTCATCCCAAAGCCGATCATCAACCCCGCAAGCTACCGCCCAGCTTCTGTACGGCCTTAACCACCGCGGCGCTGATCGCTTCCAGATCGTCCTGGGAAAAGCTCTTCTCGCCCGGCTGCAACGTCACCTCGATCGCCAGTGACTTGAAGCCTTCCTCCACGCCCGGCCCGACAAAAACATCGAACAGGCGTACGTCGACGATGCTCTTCTTGTCCGCGCCCTTTACGGCACGCACCAGCGCGTCGGCCTGCAGTTGTTCCGGCACGACGAACGCAAAGTCGCGCTTCACCGCCTGCAAGGCGGGCGGCGCATAGGGCGCGCGCATGAAGCCGCTCTTGCGCTTGCCCGGAATCGCGTCGAGGAAAATTTCGCCCGCGACCACCGTGCCCGACAGCCCGAATTGCTTCGCCAGCGACGGGTGCAGCACACCATATTCGGCCAGCACCGCCTTCGGCCCCAGCCGCAGCGTGCCGGACTGACCCGGATGATAGGCGGTCGACGCCTCCCCGAAATTCTGGAGATTGCCGACCGGCGCGCCGGCCGCCGCCAGCAGCGCGATCACCTCGGCTTTGGCGTCGAATGCGTCGAAGCCCTGCGCCTTGCCCGTCTGCCAGCCCCGCGCTACCTTCTCGCCCGCCAGCACGAAGCCGACGGTCGCCCGCTCACCCTGCTTGAAATAGCGGCGGCCCAATTCGAACAGGCGGACCGAGGTCGCGCTGCGATCGACATTGCGCTTCGTCGCCGACAACAGGCCGGGCAGCAGCGATGGCCGCATGACCTTCAGCTCTTCGGAAATCGGGTTCGCCAGCGTCCAGTCGCCCCCGCCCACGGCGGCGGCTTCCTTTTCGGCAATGAACGACCAGTTGATCGCTTCGGCCATCCCGCGCGCCGCGGCGGTGCGGCGCACCCGGCGCTCGACCATCTGTTCGGGGGTAGCAGTCGGGCGGGCGACGCCCGGCACGCGCGGCAACGGGGTGGACGGCACTTGGTCCAGGCCGACGATGCGCACAACTTCTTCGACAATGTCGGGCCAGCCATCGACGTCGCGGCGCCATGTCGGCACGATGATCGTCCAACTGCCCGGCACCGTCACCGGCATGCCGTCTTCATATTCGACGCGGCTCGCCTCGCCGCTGACGCCAAAGCCCAGGCTCTCCAGGATGCGCATTTGTTCGTCGGCGGGCACATGCACGCCGGCCAGCGCCAGGCACTGGTCGGGCGCATAGGCCACTGTCCGCGGCGTCGCGGGCGGGGTGCCGGCACGGGTCGCCTGGCTGGGCGTACCACCGCACAGGCTGACGACCAGGCTGGTCGCGATCGACAGGCCGTCGTCCAGAAACGCCGGATCGACCCCACGCTCGAACCGGGCCCGTGCGTCCGACGTCAGGGTCAGCTTCTGCCCCGTCATCGCGATCCGCTCTGGCGTGAAGTAAGCGCATTCGATCAATACGTCGGTCGTACCATCCTGCGCGCCCGAATGTTCGCCGCCCATGATCCCGCCGATATCGTGCACGGCTTCGTCGTCGGCGATGACGGTCATCGTCTCGTCCACGCTATAGGTCTTGCCGTTGAGCGCCAGCGGCTGCTCGCCCGCCTTGCCTTTGCGCGCGACCAGCCCACCCTTCAGGCTCGCCATGTCATAGACGTGTAGCGGCCGGCCAAGGTCGAACATGATATAATTGGTGATATCGACCAGCGCGCTGATCGGCTTCTGGCCGATGGCTTTCAGCCGCTTGGCCATCCATTCGGGCGATGTGCCGTTGGTCACGCCGCGCACGGTCCGCGCGAAAAAGGCGGGGCAGCCGTCCACATCGTCCGTCCGCACATCCGGCCCCGGACCCACGCCGGCAATCTCCGGCACGATGATGGCGTTGAGCGTGCCCAGGCCCGCCGCCGCCAGATCGCGCGCGATCCCGCGCACGCCCATGCAATCCTGCCGGTTGGGGGTGACGCTGACGTCGACCACCGGATCGTTCAGGCCCGCCCAGTCGGCATAGACCTGGCCCACCGGCGCGTCGCCGCTCAGTTCGATGATGCCGTCATGATCGTCGCCCAGTTCCAGCTCGCGCGTGGAACACATCATGCCGTTGGATTCGACGCCCCGGATAGCGGTCTTTTTCAGGACCATGCCGTTGGCGGGCACCACCGCGCCCTCCACGCCGAACACGCCGACCAGCCCGGCGCGCGCATTGGGCGCGCCGCACACGACCTGCAACGGATGGCCGTCGCCATGATCGACGCTCAGTATCTGCAATTTGTCGGCCTGCGGATGACGCTCCGCGCTCAGCACCCTGGCGATCTTGAACCCGGCCAGTTTCTCGGCCGGATTCTCGACGCCCTCGACCTCCAGGCCGATGGCGTTCAGCGTCTTGAGGATCGTCGTCAGGTCCGCATCGGTGTTCAGGTGCGTCTTGAGCCAGCTCAGGGTGAACTTCATGCGCCTACGCCTCCGCTCAACGTCGGCACATCGAAGGCCGTGAAACCATAATGTCTAAGCCAGCGCAGGTCGCCGTCGAAGAAGGCGCGCAAGTCGTTCATCCCATATTTCAGCATGGCGAGCCGATCGACCCCGGTGCCAAAGGCAAAGCCCTGCCACTCGTCCGGGTCCAGCCCACACGCCTCGATCACCTTGCGATTGACCATCCCGCTGCCCAATACTTCCAGCCAGCCGCCGCTTGGCCCTTCGCCGTCGCCGCCGATCACGCGCTGGCCGCTCACCAGCGTATAGCCGACATCGACCTCGACCGACGGTTCGGTGAAGGGGAAGTAACTGGGGCGCAGGCGCAGGACGATATCCTCGCGCTCGAAAAACGCTTTCAGGAACGTCTCCAGCGTCCATTTCAGGTGGCCCAGCGTGATCCCCTTGTCGATCACCAACCCCTCGATCTGGTGGAACATCGGTGTGTGGGTCGCATCGCTGTCGCTGCGATAGACGCGGCCCGGCGCAATGATGCGGATCGGCGGAGACGTGGTCATCATCGTGCGGATCTGCACCGGCGACGTGTGGGTGCGCAGCAGCATCCGCTTCTGCCCTTCCTCGTCCGGGAAGTAGAAGGTGTCGTGCATCGCCCGCGCCGGGTGCGTCTCGGGGATATTGAGCGCGGTGAAATTATGCCAGTCGTCCTCGATCTCCGGCCCGGTAGCGACCGAAAACCCTAAGTCCGCGAAGATTTCAGCCAGCTCGTCCATCACCTGACTGACCGGATGCACCGACCCCTGCGGCCCAAGATCAACGGGCAGGGTCATGTCGATGCGTTCGGACGCGAGCCGCGCGTCCAGCGCCGCCGCCTCCAGCGCCGCCTTCTTCTCCGCCAGCGCCGCGGTCACGCTCTCGCGCAAATCCTGGATCGGCGGCCCTTTCGCCATCCGCTCTTCCGGCGACATCGGCCCCAGCGTCTTGAGCAGGCCGGTCACAACCCCGCTCTTCCCCAAAGCGCCGACGCGCAGCGCCTCGACAGCGTCCAGCGTGTCGGCGGCGGCGATGTCGGCGATCAGGCCGGCTTTCAATGCGCTAATTTCAGTCATAAATCTTCCAGAGCCTGTGATGGCGGAAACATGCCCGCGGCCTTAGCGACGCTGGGCGCTCAAGGAAAGGGCCAGGCCAGGAAAGCGCTACGCCCGCGCCCCCAGCAGCGCCCCCCCAAAGCCGATGAACATGAGGCCGGTGCCACGGTTGAACAGGGTTTGCCGATTAGCCGGCGCCAGCCAGCGCGCCAGGCGCAGGCCGCCCAGCGCATAGACGCCATACCAGAAGCTTTCGATCACCACGAAACTTGCGATCAGGATCGACAATTGCAGCCAGAAGGGGCGGTTGAGGTCGATGAACTGGGGAAAGAGCGCGGCGGCAAAGATGATCAGCTTGGGATTGGCCAGGCCCGTCAGCAGCCCGGCGCCATAGAGCGCCTTTGCCGACCGCGTGCTGGTCGCGCCGGCCGCGCTGCCGCCCACCGGCGCGCGCCACGCCTTGATCCCCAGCCACAGCAGATAGGCGACACCGGCATAACGCAGCACATCGAACAGTCGCGGTGAGGCTTTCAGCAATGCGCCGAGCCCAAGCGCCGACGCAATCAGGCACAGCAGCACCGCGCTCATAAGGCCCGCCATCGTCGCTGTCGCCTTGCGCGGGCCATGGGCGATGCTCTGCGTCATCACATGCAGCATATTGGGCCCCGGCGTGGCCGAGATCAGGAAAACCGCCGTAACGTACAACCACCACAGATGCAGCGACATGGGATTGATCCTTTGGATGAGACTCCCTCCGTTCGCTTCGAGCGAAGTCGAGAACCGCATGAAGCCGTGCGGGGCTTGATGTCGCCGAAGTCCGCTCTGCCTCGTTTCTCGACTTCGCTCGAAACGAACGGGGGGTGATGAAATCCGCAACAAACAAACAAAAAGGGCGCCGGAAGCATCTGCCCCCGGCGCCCTTTTGACGATCTTGCGACCGACTGGTTCAGGCCGCGGGCAGCGCAGCCTTCGCCTGGGCGATGATGGCGCTAAACGCCTCGCCTTCGTGCATCGCAATGTCGGCCAGGACCTTGCGGTCCAGTTCGACGCCTGCCAGCTTCAAACCGTGCATGAACTGCGAATAGGTCAGGCCTTCAGCGCGAACACCCGCGTTGATGCGCTGGATCCACAGACCACGGAAGGAACGCTTCTTAACCTTACGGTCGCGATAGGCGTATTGGCCGGCCTTTTCGACGGCCTGGCGAGCGACGCGGATCGTGTTCTTGCGACGGCCATAATAGCCCTTCGCCTGAACCAATAACCGCTTATGCTTCGCCTTGGTGGTTACACCACGTTTTACGCGTGCCATGTGCCTCTACTCCTTACTTCAGGCCGTAGGGCGCCCACAGGCGCACATGGGCAACATCCGATTCCGACAGGACGGACGTACCGCGGTTCTGACGAATATATTTCGCATTATGGCTGATAAGCCGGTGACGCTTGCCAGCGACGCCATGCTTCACTTTGCCGGTGGCGGTGAACTTGAAGCGCTTCTTCACACCGCTCTTGGTCTTCATCTTGGGCATTTTCGTCTCCTTTTTCAGCGCGACGATTACAGACAGCCCCGGCAGCCCTAGTTAGCCGGGCGGTCTCACTGAATATCGCGAACGGCGCGCATAGGCGGACATGCCCGCAAAGGCAAGCGATTCGCGCAATGACGGTCTGGAGCCATTTGCCCCGCCGGGGCGTTGAGGCCGCCATGGTCGATAGCGATGTGCAGATTTCGGAACGTCCGGCCGTCGCGCCGCCCGCAGGCTATCGCGCGCATGCGACCGCGTTGCGCGAACGATGGCGCAGATTGCCGCTGCCCGTCCGCATCCTCCTTTCCATCATCGGCGTGCTGTTCGCGATCTGGCTGATTCTGTTCATCACCAAGGGCCGCTTCCTCAAAACCCCTTTCGAGCAGATCCTGGGCAAACGCCTCCAGCGCGAAGTCCGGGTGGAGGGCGACTTCCAGCTCTATTTCGCCCCGATCAGCATCAAATTCCTGGCCGAAAAGGCGCGTATCGGCAACCTGCCCTGGGCCAGCCAGCCGCATCTGTTCCGCGCCGACCTGATCGACGCGCGGATTTCGCCGCTCAGCCTGCTCTTCGGCGACAAGGTCCGCCTGCTCTGGCTGGAACTGCGCAACGGCGCGGTCGACCTGGAATGGTCGCGCGATCACAAGCATAACACTTGGACGCTGGGCGATCCCAATGCACAGGGCAAGCCCATGGTATTCCCGCTGATCACGCAGGCCAAGCTGGCGGGGACCACCCTGCGCTACCGCGATCCGCGGATGCAGTTGAACGCCGACATCGGCTTTGAAACGGTCCGGGCGCTCGATACCCGCTTCACCAGCGACGTGCGCCTGTCGGGCACTGGCAGCATGCGGGACAAGTCCTTCACGCTCAAGGGCAGCCTGCTTTCCCCCAACGCCACGGTATCGCGCGGCAAGAACAGCCTGCAAATGCGCGCGCAGGCCGGCGCGACGATCGTCGACGTCGCCGGCACGCTGCGCGGCGCGACCGAACTGGAGGGTAGCGACCTGCGCCTTGTCACGCGCGGTCCCAATCTCAGCCTGTTGTTCGATTTCCTCGGCGCAGCGATCCCCGACACGCGGGCCTACCGCTTTACGTCAGCCCTGACGAAGGTGGGCGAAGAATGGCGCTTCACGAAATTGAAGGGCCGCTTCGGCGCCAGTGATCTGGCGGGCAGTTTCACCGCCTCGCTGCCCAACAATCGCCTGCTGCTCAAGGCGGACTTGGCGACCCAGATGCTCGACATCGTCGATGCCGCCCCCTTCTTCGGCTATGATCCCGAAAAGATCGAAAGGCAGGGCGCGGCCGGCGCGATTGAAACCGTGGAGGGCACGCCGCGCCTGCTGCCCGACACGCCATTGCGGGTCGAGGCGATCCGCAATTTCGACGCGAACGTCACCTACAGCGTCAAGCGCGTCCGGGCGCAGCATGTGCCCATCTCCGCCATAGATCTGACCTTGAAGCTCGACCGCAGCCTCCTAACCCTCTCGCCGCTGACCTTCGACATGTCGGGCGGCCATGTCGCATCGGATATAGAAATCAACGCCCGCGGCGCGCTGGTGAAGACCAGCTACGACATCCGCCTGGCGCCTACGCCCATGGGTAGGCTGCTGGCGCGCTGGGGCGTCGAACAATCGGGCACCACCGGCACGATCAAGGGCCGCGTGCAGATGACCGGGCTGGGCGATACGCTCCATGATTCGCTCGCGACCGCCAACGGACGCATCGCGGTCATCCTGCCGGCCGGGACGATGTGGGCGCGCAACGTGCAACTGTCCGAACTGGATGTCGGCACCTTCGTCACCAAGATGTTTTCCGGCAAATTGAAACAGCCGGTGGAAATCAACTGCGGCCTCATCGCCTTCACCGTCCGCAACGGCGTGGCGGCGGCCGATCCGATCCTGATCGACACGAAGAAAAATGTGATGATCGGTCGCGGAGGCTTTTCGTTCAAGAATGAGAGCCTCGACCTCGCCTTCCGCGCGGACGGTAAGAAGATCAGCCTGCTGTCCGGCCAGTCGCCCATCGGCATCAACGGCTATTTCGCAAGGCCGGGCATTTCCGTCGTCAGCCCCGAATTGCTGACGCGTGGTGGCGCAGCGCTGGCGCTGGGTGTCGTCGGCACTCCGATCGCGTCGCTATTGGCCTTCGTCGATTCTGGCGATGCGAAGGGCGCGGCCTGCGGCCCGATCCTGGCCGGCGCCAGCGCGCAGGGCCAGCGCACCAAGCGCGGCGATCCGCGCGACGATGTCGGCCGCGGCACCACGGCGAAGGACGAAAAGGGCGAAGGCAGCAAGGGCGAGCAAAAGAAGCAGGACAAGAAATTCCTCGGCATCTTCTGATCGCGGCCCGCCGCTAGACTGCCTTCAGTCGATCAATGGTCGTGATGATGGTCCGGCGCGCTGCCCAACGCCTCCAGCACATCCTCCAGCCGCGCCGGATCGCCCAGCGCCAGCACATGGCCTTCGCTGTCAGCCGTCAGCGGCTCGCCGTTCCAGTCGCACATCAGCCCGCCCGCGCCCTCGACCACCGGCACCAGCGCGGCGAAATCATAGCTTTGCAGGCCCGATTCGATAACGATGTCCAGGAAACCCGACGCCAGCAGCCCATAATTATAGCAGTCCCCGCCATAGACCGGCCCCTGGCGCGGGGACCCGCCCGACACTGCGGCGACCAGCGCCATATAGGCGGGCACGTCACCCTCGCCGAACAGATGCGGGCTGGTCGTGGCGATCCCCGCACCCTCCAGCGCTTTGCACGCCCGCGTCCGCACCGGCTGGCCGTTGAACGTCGTCGGCTGCCCGCTCATCCCGGCCCAGCGTTCCCGCGCGATCGGCTGGTCGATGATGCCGATGGTCGGCCAGCCCGCTTGCGTCAGCGCGATCAGCGTGCCGAAAATCGGCCGTCCGGCGATGAAACTGCGCGTCCCGTCGATCGGATCGAGAATCCACACTCGCTCGGCATCTTCGCGCACTGATCCATATTCTTCGCCGATGATGCCGTCGCCCGGCCGTTCCTTCTCCAATATCGCGCGGATCGCGGCTTCGGCGGCGCGATCGGCCTCCGTCACCGGCGATTTGTCCGCCTTCAACTCCATGTCATATCGCGCACGGAAAAAGGGGCGGATCGCCGTGCCTGCGGCATCGGCAAGGCGGTTGGCAAGGGCCAGGTCGTCGCGGGTTGTCATGCCCTTCGCCTAGCGGTTGCGTCGCGCTTAGGCTAGACTGAACCACAGACGAAAGAAGGAGAGGAAGATGCCCGGTTCGCCCGTCATCCCATGCCTGCGCTACGCCGATGCCCCCGCCGCGATCGATTTCCTGTGCGCCGCGTTCGGCTTCACCCGCCATGCCGTCCATGCCGACGATAGTGATTCCACGATCATCCACCACGCCCAACTGGTGCTGGGGGAGGGCATGGTCATGCTCGGCAGCGTCAAGGATATGGAGGACGAATCGCTCTACACCTGGTCCACCGTCCGCGAGCTTGGCGGCACCACCGCCTGCGTCTATATCGTCGTGTCCGATCCTGACGCCCACTGCCTCCACGCCCGCAACGAAGGCGCGGTGGTGGTGCAGGAACCCCAGGATAATGACGGCTATCCCGGCCGCGGCTACACCGCGCTCGATCCCGAAGGCAATGTCTGGAGCTTCGGCAGCTACGATCCCTGGACCGATTAAGCCTTCGGCAACCCGACCGTTCTATCCTGCATCGTCAAAGGGGGGCGCATGGCGCTGATCGGCTGGTTCCTGAGTTTCGTCGGCCTGTTCGCGGGCCTCGCCCTGCGGCAGGACATGCCGATTGGCGGATCGGTGACATTGTCCAACCTCGCGATCGGCTTTGCGCTGCTCGCCTGCCCGATGCTCTGGCGCGAAAAGCCGCTCGGGATCTCGCGCGCCCAGCGCATCGTCGTCGCACTGGTCATGATCCTGACGGTGCCGCTGGTGATTCTCCCAGCGGCCTGACAGTCCTCAGTCGAACAGGCTGGACACCGACAGAGTTCGGCCGAACGATCCCCCGGATCGTTCGCAGCCTATTCTCCTTTCAATCGAACAGGCTGGATACCGAACTCTCGTCCGCGATCCGCTTGATCGCTTCGCCCAGCAGCGGCGCGATCGGCAGGTGGCGCACGCGGCTGCTGCTGTTCACAGCCTCGGTGCCCTGGATCGAATCGGTGATGACCAGTTCCAGCAGTTCCGACGCATCGACCCGCGCGACCGCGCCGCCCGACAGCACGCCATGGCTGACATAGGCGATCACCTCGTCGGCCCCCTGCGCCTTGAGCGCGGCGGCGGCGTTGCACAGCGTGCCCGCCGAATCGACGATATCGTCGATCAGGATGCAGAACCGCCCCTTCACGTCGCCGATGATGTTCATCACTTCGGATTCGCCGGCGCGCTCGCGGCGCTTGTCGACGATGGCGAGCGGCGCGTTGTCCAGCCGCTTGGCCAGCGCGCGGGCGCGCACCACGCCGCCCACGTCGGGCGAGACGACCATGATATTCTTGTCGCCGAAACGCGCCTGGATATCGGCCGACATCACCGGCGCACCGAACAGATTGTCGGTTGGGATGTCGAAGAAGCCCTGGATCTGCCCGGCGTGCAGATCGACCGACAACACGCGGTCGGCCCCGGCGGTGGTGATAAGGTTGGCGACCAGCTTGGCGCTGATCGGCGTGCGCGGGCCGGGCTTGCGGTCCTGCCGGGCATAGCCGAAATAGGGGACGACCGCCGTGATTCGCTTGGCCGACGCGCGTTTCAGCGCATCGATCATGATCAGCAATTCCATCAGATTGTCGTTGGTCGGATAGGACGTCGACTGGATTACGAACACATCTTCGCCGCGGACATTCTCATGAATTTCCACGAAAACTTCTTCGTCCGCGAAGCGGCGGACACTGGCGTCGGTCAGGGGAATTTCGATATAGTCGGCGATAGCGGCCGCGAGCGGCTTGTTGGAATTGCCGGTCATGAGTTTCATGGCGAAAAACCCCAGGCTGATTGGCGTGACAAACGGATGACGATGCGCGAAACGCGGCCCCTGTAGCGGCGCGGGGCGCAAGTGGAAAGGCGCTTTTGCGCCAGCCGTCAAAATGCACTAGGGCGCGGGGCATGACCGACAAACTCGTGATCGCGCTCGCGCAGATGACCCAGTCCGTGGGCGACCTGAAGGCCAATGCCGACGCCATGCTGGAATGGCGGGCGCGGGCGCAGGGCGCCGACCTCATCGTCTATCCCGAACTGCAACTGATCGGCTATCCGCCCGAAGATCTGGTCCTCAAGCCCGCTTTGGTCACACAGGCCAATTATCAGCTTGATCGTCTGGCGCAGGAAACCGCCGATGGCGGCCCGGCGATGCTGGTCGGCACCGTCGTCGCGGCGCAGGGCGTCCTCTTCAACGTCGTCGCCCTGCTGGAAAATGGCGCGGTCACTGCAATCCGCCAGAAGCGCGAGCTGCCCAATTACGGCACCTTCGATGAAAAGCGCCTGTTCGCCCCCGGCCCGTTGCCCGCGCCGATCGACTTCAAGGGCGTGAAGATCGGCGTCCCCATCTGCGAGGATATCTGGTTCCCCTTCGTCACCGCGCATCTGCGGGCCGAAGGTGCGGAAATCCTCATCAGCCCCAATGGCAGCCCCTATGAGGTGGACAAGGACGATCGCCGCCTCAACAGCGTCGCGGGCACCCGCGTTCGCGAAACCGGCCTGCCTCTGGTCTATCTCAACCGCGTCGGCGGGCAGGACGAACTGGTGTTCGATGGCGCCTCCTTCGTCATGAACGGCGACCTGACCCTGGCCCAGCAACTCCCCGACTGGGAAGAGGCGCTGGTGCTCACCCAATGGGAGAAACGGGACGGCCAATGGGTGTGCCTGCCCGGCGAGCCGCACCCGCTGGATGACCGCCCGGCCGACATTTACAACGCCATGGTCCTTGGCCTGCGCGACTATGTGAACCGCAACCGCTTTCCAGGCGTCGTGCTGGGGCTTTCGGGGGGCATCGATTCCGCCCTGTCCGCCGCCGTCGCGGTCGATGCGCTTGGCCCCGACCGCGTCTGGTGCGTCATGATGCCCTCGCGCTTCACCAGCCAGGACAGCCTGGACGATGCGGTTGCGTGCGCCCGCCTGCTCGGCGTCCGCTACGACACGATTCCGATCGAACCGGCCGTCGCCGCCTTCGACACGATGCTCGCCCCGGTTTTCGAAGGGCGCCAGCGCGACCTGACCGAAGAAAATATCCAGTCCCGCATCCGCGGCGTGACGCTGATGGCCCTGTCCAACAAATATGGTCATATGCTGCTCACCACCGGCAACAAGAGCGAGATGTCGGTCGGCTACGCCACCATCTATGGCGACATGGCGGGCGGCTATTCGGTACTCAAGGACGCCTACAAGACCACCGTGTTCGACCTGTGCCGCTGGCGCAACGAAAACGTCCCGTCACTTGGCGCTGGCATCGGCCCGGAAGGCCCGGTGATGCCGCAGCGCGTCATCACCAAGCCGCCCAGCGCCGAACTGCGCGACAATCAGCGCGACGACGACAGCCTGCCGCCCTATGAAGTCCTGGACCCAATCCTCTACGGCCTGGTCGAGGAGGAATTGTCGGTCGATCAGCTGGTCGAGCGCGGGTTCGAGAAGGACACCGTCGCCCGGATCGAGCGCCTGCTCTACGTCGCCGAATATAAGCGTCGCCAATCGCCCCCCGGCGTCAAACTGGGCACCCGCAATTTCGGCCGCGACCGCCGCTACCCGATCACCAACGGCTTCCGTACGATATAACTAATGCAAAAGTCCGTTCGTCCTGAGTAGCCATTGAGCTTGTCGAAATGGCGTATCGAAGGATGCTTCGATAAACGGGGCTTCGATAGGCGCAGCTCCTACTCAGCACGAACGGGTTTAGGACCAACTATGACCGTCATCACCCGCTTCGCCCCGTCGCCGACCGGCCACCTCCATGTCGGCAATATCCGCGCTGCGCTCCACAACTGGCTGTGGGCGCGCAAATCGGGCGGCCAATTCCTCCTGCGCCTGGACGATACCGACCTCGAACGCTCGCGTCCCGAATATGCGGACTCGATCAAGGCTGACCTGCAATGGCTCGGCCTCCACTGGGACGGCGAAGAGAAACAGTCCGACCGATTCGCCCTCTACGAAGCGCGGTTCGAAGCGCTCAAGGCGTCCGGCCATGTCTATCCCGCCTATGAAACCGCCCAGGAACTTGACCTGCGCCGCAAAATCCTGCTCGGCCGCGGCCTGCCCCCGGTCTATGACCGCGCCGCCCTGTCGCTGACCCCGGACCAGATCGCGGCTCATGAAGCCGAAGGCCGCACCCCCCATTGGCGTTTCAAGCTCGACCATGACCAGCCGATCGCCTGGACCGACCTCATCCGCGGCGACCAGCGCTTCGACCCCAAACTCCTGTCCGATCCCGTCATCCGCCGCGCCGACGGCTCCTGGCTCTACATGCTGCCCTCGGTCATCGATGACGTCGCTATGGGCATCACCCATGTCCTGCGCGGCGAGGATCATGTCTCCAACACCGCGACCCAGATTCAGATGTTCACGGCCTTGGGCGCACCGCTCCCCGCCTTTGCGCATGAAGCGCTGCTGACCGGCAGCGAAGGCAAACTGTCCAAGCGTTTGGGGTCGCTCGGCGTCGCCCATTTCCGTGAGATCGGCCTGGAAGCGGCTGCCATCGCCTCGCTGCTCGCGCGCCTGGGCAGTTCGCAGCCCGTCGAGCCGTTCGCGGATATCCAGCCGCTGATCGACAGCTTCGACTTCGCCCATTTCGGCCGCGCCCCCGCCCGCTTCGATGAAGCGGAACTGGCGACACTCAACCAGAAGATCGTCCATCTCCTGCCTTTCGAAGCCGTAGCCGATCGCCTGCCGGACGGCATGGACGCCGCCGCCTGGGACGCGATCCGCCCCAATCTGGAAACGGTCGCGGGTGCCGCCGACTGGTGGCGCATCGTCACCGGACCGATTGACGCACCGGCAGCGGCGGAAGAAGACCGAGATTTTCTCGCCATCGCGCACCGTATCCTGTTGGAGGCCCCCTTCGACGCCGACATCTGGCGCACGCTGACGGGCGCGCTGAAGGACGAAACCGGCCGCAAGGGCAAGACCCTCTTCCTCCCCCTGCGCCGCGCGCTGACGGGCCTCGATCACGGTCCCGACATGGGGCAGCTTCTGCCGCTGATAGGCCGGGAAAAGGCCTTAACGCGCCTGCAATCCTGAGGGCGGGCACGACGAATTGCTCGTCTGCCTGTCGATGAATGACAGGAAACGACCATTCTTTGCCGCTCATCCGTTGAAATCCGGTGCCTAGTTGCGGACACTACCGGTGAGTGGAATAATCATGATCCATGACGCAACTGACAGAATTAGAGCGCGCGGCCATAGAGGCAATCGTGGCCGAAAAGCCGGATTATTTCGGTCCGTTGAGCGAGCAGCTTCAATCTGCGAAGGTTGAGAAGCGAGAAAATACCGGTGGCGGCTTCTTCACGACGATATCGGTGTCGTCGCTCGCACCTGCCGCGATCGTATCCAGCCCTCTGGGGCTGAACGTATATGCGAGCGTCGATGGCATGGAATACGGGCTTGGTATGCTACTGTTCTTTAAGCATGGGCGAATGAGCCTTTTGGAGGGCTATTCCATAGGCGGTGAGGATACGTCTGCAATAGAGTTTGAGGGGGCCGCTTTTGCAATCAATGCCGCGCCAGCCACATTGCACGGGGATGTCAGCTAATCATCGCGCAATGCTCACGACCCGACAGTCGCCTTCCCACCCTTTCTCGCCATCCAGAGATGAGCCGATAGTTCTTATTCTTCTGCGTTCTCTGCGCCTTTGCGCGAGAAAATTTAATCGCGCAAAGGCGCAGAGAACGCAGAGAAGAAAAGAACAACCGTCTCACTCGCCGGTTGGTCACCACCGCGGCCGCCTCTCCTATTCCTCTTCCAATGTAGGATTTCCTCTGATCTATCCTTGTTGATGGACCCACATGCCCTCTGCACCCGTTCCACCCTGCCGATCGCCCCAGCCCTGCCGCCAGCCTGTGACCCACATGGCGCGTTCCCGTTACCCTACTGGCGCGTGGATGTGACCCGACCCGCGCGTGGCCGGGGCGGCAGCGATACTTGGCCGGGTCGCGGCCCGGCGCTATTGCCGCGAAAAAGCGCAGAAACGCGATGCCAACGATGGTGTGAACTTCAGGCCCGTGACCCTGTCGGTCGCTTCATCGCACCCGAATCGCGCTGCAGGACCAACTCAGGCGGCGATCGCCTCCAGCGCCTTACCCACCGCCGCGATCCCTTCCGGCGAGGCGGCAAAGCCCATATGGGTGCAGTCCACCTCGATCGCCTTGTCGCGCTCGCCCGCGCGGCCCTTGGCGCATTCGGGCAGGATCACGCCGTCGCGCTGCGACCACAGCGCCACGGTCGGCACCGGCGGCTTGGCTTCGCGGGTGCAGGGAAAGGGCGGCCGATCGACCGGAAAGCCCGACACCAGCTGGTACAGCCGCCAGGCATGGTTGGCGCGCGGGTCGCCGGAAAAGGGCGTGCCCATCGTCACCACGCCACCCACCTTATGCGTCGCAAATTTCGCATATTCGCGCGCATACAAGCCGCCCAGGCTCCATCCGACCAGCGTCACCGGTGCCCCGGTCTCCTTGCGGATTGCGTCCACGCGCCGGTCGATCTTGTCCAGGCTATCAGGCTTCGGCCCGAAATTGCGGCCCATGCCCCAGTCATGCGCGTTATAACCGGCGGCGGTCAATATGTCGCGCAGCCAGCCCATTCGCTGTTCCGACGCCATCAGGCCGGGGATCAGCAGCACCGACCGCCCGTCCCCCTGCATCTGGCTGGCGAGCAGCGCGGCCTGCGCACGGGTCCGGCCAAGGTCGAAAGGGACGCTCAGATTGCCCAGCAGCTGTTGCAAAGGCGGAAGCTGCGCCGCGCGCGGGCCGGGCGCAAGGCGGTCTTTCCAGAAACTGCTGACAGTTTGAGCGTAAGGCGGCACGACGATGATATCCTTGAACCCCGCCCCAGGTTGCGCGACGGGAAACGATGACATTATCGTGACAACGCAGCACGCGTCCATCAGTTTCGCCGCATGCGATCAACGGTTGGTCGTTTGTGACGCCGGTTCGGATCGGGAGATTAAGGCGCGAGCGGCGACGTCTGGTTCACGGCCGCGCCTTCGGTGCCGCGCAACTGGCGCGGTTCCAGGATCGCCGCCGTTTCGATCAGGTCCAGCGCGCGCCGCGCCTCCAGATAGCGGCGGGCATATTGCATCCAGCGGTCCGCCGCCGCCTTGCCCGGCAACCGTTCCACTTCGCCCAGCGCGGCGCTCACCCGGCCGCCGTCCATATAGCGCATCGCCCGGTCCATCGCCGCCTGCGGCCGGGGCGAGGGGGTCGATGCCTTGCGGATGGTGACGAGTTCGCGCGCCTCATGCTCCAGTGCATCCCACCAGCCCGATGCGACCGGCGGCGTCACCACCCGGTCGGCGGCCTCCGCCAGCCCGCCGCGCAGGTCAGCCAGCGTGATCGGCTCGCGCGCCGCATTGATGACGGCGGCGACGGCGCGCGGCTGGGCCTGGCCGAAGCGCAACCGCAACTGCCCCTCGATATAGCCGAGCGGCGTCCCGCTATCGAGCGCGCGGCGCGCGGCGAAGGCGACCAGCAGCCCTTCGGCGCGGGCGGCATTGCCCGACGCGGCCTGCGCCTCCACGGTGATGCGGTTCAGCCGCGCTTCTAGCTGAAGGACGCGCGTATCGAGCATCTGCGCCGCATCGGCGGTCAGCGGCCGGACGGTGGCGCTCGCTCCGGTCCCGGTAATCAGCCCCTGCGGTTGAGCGGGGACGGTCGGCTGCGGTTGCGCATCGCCCCAGCGGCGCTGGATCTGGGGCCAGGCCCAGACGGTCAGTGCGACGCCCAGTGCAAAGCCGAGCAGGATCAGGATCAGGAGCGGCAGGATCGTGCGTCGGCGCGGTGGTGTCACGGTCGCTTTGCCAACCCCATCCTCGTCGATCATTGCGGCCCTTTCGTCTGTCATTATGCCCGTCATTCGCACAATCGCGCGGCGAGGGCCAGCATATCGTCATCGACCGGCCGGGCAGGAGCCTGCCCGCTTGCCCAGCCCGCCCCGCACGCGGCGAGCGCCGCCGGGCTGATCGCGACGATATGCAGCGATGCGCGCGCCTCCAGATCAATCTGCGCCGCCAGTCTTTCGCCCGCACGGGGCGAATGCACGAGCACCACCGATCCGGGCGCGGCATCGGCGATCAGGGCCGGGTCCGGCGGCAAGCCGACCATGCTATATACCGCGATCCGCGTCACATCGATTCCATCCGCCGCCATCGGCGCGACGGTGGTGCCGCCCAGATGCAGCAGCCGTCGATGACCGTCCGCCGCGATCCGCGCTGCAATCGCACTGCCGTCGCCGAAGCCCGCCACGACATCGGCAAAGCCCGCGTCGCGCAGCGCCTGCGCCGTGAATGCGCCCACGGCATAGGTCGGCAGACCATAATAAGTGGCCAGCCCCGGCCCAGCCAGCCGCACGCCATGGGCGCTGGTCAGCAGCAGGGCGTCGAAATCCGCCGGTTCGGGCGGCGTCCACTCTACCGGCTGCGGGGCGAAGAGCGGATGCACCCGCGCGTCCAGGCCCAGCGTGGCCGCCTTCGCCGCCGTCCTGCCCGCCGCCGGTTCGGGGCGCAGGATGAGGACGCGGCTCACGCCTCGAACAGCGACCGCAGCGCCGGGCTGGCCCGTCCCAGCAGCGCATGGCCCACCGCCTGCGCCGCCGCGTCGTCGCCGCGCGCCAGCCGCGTTTCTTCGCGCACCGTTTCCTGCCCGTCCGGGCTGATGATCTCCGCGATCAGGTGCAGGCTTTCGCCGTCAACTCGCGCCAGCGCGGCGATCGGCGAATGGCAGGTGCCGCCCAATCCCTTGAGCACCCCGCGCTCGGCCATCACCGCGTCACAGGTGTCGCGGTCGTTGATCGCACTTAGCGCCGCGACCATGGCGTCATTGTCGGCCAGCGTCTCTATCCCCACCGCGCCTTGCGAGGGCGCGGGCAGCATGACGTCGATCGCGATGGTCGCGCCGACATCCTGCTGGTCCAGCCGGTCCAGCCCGGCCGCCGCCAGCAGCGTGGCATGGACTTCGCCCGTCGCCAGCTTGGCCAGCCGCGTCGCGACATTGCCGCGGAACAGGGTGATGGTGGCATCGGGGCGCAGTCGCTTGACCTGCGCGGCGCGGCGCGGCGAGCTGGTGCCAACGATCGGATTGGCGGGCAGGGCGGCGAAATCATCGGCCCCCACCAGCCGGTCGCGCACATCGGCGCGTGGCAGCATCGCGGCGATACGGAAGGCGTCGGGCCGCAGCGTCTCCACATCCTTCATGCTGTGGACCGCAAAATCGATCGCGCCCTCGACCAGCGCCCGGTCCAATTCCTTGGTCCACAGCGCCTTGCCGCCGATGTCGGCCAGCGCCCGGTCCTGTATCCGGTCGCCGCTCGTCTGGACGGTGACGATCGTCACGGCATCGTCGGGCCAGCCATGGACGGCGCACAGGGCGCGGGCGGTCATGCGGGCCTGGGCGAGCGCCAGGGGCGAACCTCTGGTGCCGAGGCGCAACGGTCTTTCGGGCAAAAGCATATGCGGCTTGCTCTAATGACCACGGCCATTAGATGGAAGCGGCAATGACAATCATTCTGGGCCTGGAATCGAGCTGCGATGAGACCGCAGCGGCGCTGGTAAGCGCTGACGGCCGTATTCTCGCGCATCGCCTCGCCACGCAGGAAGAGGCGCACCGCCCCTATGGCGGCGTGGTGCCGGAAATCGCCGCCCGCGCGCATGTCGAAATGCTCACCCCCCTGGTTGCAGAGGCCCTGGCTGACGCGAAGATGACGCTGGCCGACGTGGACGTTATCGCCGCCACCGCCGGGCCGGGCCTGATCGGCGGGGTCATGGTCGGCCTCGTCACCGGCAAGGCGCTGGCTCATGCGGCGGGCAAGCCGCTGATTGCGGTCAATCATCTGGAGGGCCATGCGCTCTCGCCGCGCCTCGCCGATCCGACGCTGCAATTTCCCTATCTGCTGCTGCTGGTGTCGGGCGGCCATTGCCAGCTGCTCCATGTGAAGGGGCCGGGCGCCTATGTCCGCCTCGCCACCACCATTGACGATGCGGCAGGCGAAGCGTTCGACAAGACCGCCAAGCTGCTGGGATTGGGCTATCCCGGCGGCCCGCAGGTGGAAAAGGCGGCCGCGCTGGGTGATCCTAAGAGCGTGCCGCTGCCGCGGCCGTTGATTCACACCGATGAACCGCATTTCTCCTTCGCGGGCCTCAAGAGCGCGGTGATGCGCGCGGTCCAGTCGGGCCAGCATAGGACGCAGGATATCGCCGCGAGCTTCCAGCAGGCGGTGATCGACTGCCTGGTCGACCGCACCCGCCGTGCGTTGGGGCGGAGCGAGGGCGTCACCGCGCTGGTCGTGGCGGGCGGGGTCGCCGCCAACAATGCCGTCCGCGCCGCGCTCGAATCGCTGGCCGCCGATCATGGCCTGCCCTTCGTCGCGCCGCCGCTCTGGCTCTGCACCGACAATGCGGCGATGATCGCCTGGGCCGGTGCGGAGCGCTTTGCGGTCGGCCTGATCGACGATCTCACCTTCCCCGCCCGGCCGCGCTGGCCGCTCGACCCGGCGGCGGAAAAGGCGCGCGGCGCCGGAGTGAAAGCATGAAGGGCGTCAAAGCATGAAGGCAGGAGTCATCGGCGCAGGCGCATGGGGCACGGCCCTGGCGCAATTGCTGGCGAGCGACGGCCAGGATGTGGCGCTCTGGGCGCTGGAGCCGGACGTGATCGACGCGATCAATGCGCGTCAGGAAAATCCGCTCTACCTGTCCGGCATCCCGCTTTCCGCCTCGATCCGGGCGACTGGTGCGATGGCGGACCTTGGGACATGCGACCTGTTGCTGGTCGTCAGCCCCGCCCAGCATCTGCGCAGCGTCGTGGCCCAGGCGCCCGCAGGCGTGCCGCTGGTCCTCTGCTCCAAGGGGATCGAGGCGGGCACCAGCCTTTTGATGTCGGAAGTCGCGCGCGCCGCGCAGCCGACCTCGCCCATCGCCGTCCTGTCTGGCCCGACCTTCGCCCATGAAGTGGCCAGGGGCCTGCCGACCGCCATCACCCTCGCCTGCGAAGACCGGGCGCTGGGCCAGCGCCTCGCCGCTCGCATCGCCCGCCCGTCCTTCCGTCCCTATCTGTCCGACGACGTCATCGGCGCGGAGATTGGCGGCGCGGTCAAGAATGTGCTCGCCATCGCCTGCGGGGTCGCGGAAGGGGCGGGGCTTGGCCTCAACGCCCGCGCCGCGCTCATCAGCCGCGGTTTTGCCGAAATGACCCGCTTCGGCCTGGCGCGCGGCGCGCGGCCTGAAACGCTAGGCGGGCTTTCGGGGCTGGGCGATCTCGTCCTCACCTGCTCCTCCACCAATTCGCGCAACTTCTCGCTCGGCAAGGGGCTGGGCGAAGGCGCGAGCGCCGCCGACTTGCTCGCCAACCGCCGCACCGTGGCGGAAGGGGCGTTCACCGCGCCGGTGCTGCGCGATGCCGCGCGCGCTGCGGGCGTGGAAATGCCGGTGGTGGAGGCGGTGTGCGCATTGCTGACCGACGCTGCGCCGCTCGGCGCCGTGATCGACGCGCTGCTCGCGCGCCCGTTGCGGCCCGAATAACCCGTCGCGCCGCCGCCGCATTGCGTCTAGAGCAGATAAAGAAACATGATGACGCAGGGGGATCAGGGGTCGTTGGCGACGCAGCCATCCATATCGAAGGATGAGGATGACATCGCCGCCCTGGCCAAGGGCGGGCGGACCAACATATTCGGCTTCCTGCTGCGGCTTGCCGCGCGCCTGCCCTTTCTGTTCATTGCCGGGCGCTGGTATGGCGCGGATGCGCTGGGCCGCTTCGCCTATGCCGTGCTGGTGGTGGAGTTTGTGGCGCAACTCGCCACGCTGGGCCTGAAACGCGGGCTGGCCGGCGCGCTCAGCCAGACCGAACGGCCCCATGCCCATGTCGTGACCGACGCCATGGTCGTGACCCTGATTGCGGCGCTGGTCGGCGCAGGCCTGTTGGTCGTTTTCCCGCAGGCCATGTTCCCCAACAGCGCCATCAACGGCCTTGACCGGCTGCTGGCGCTGGTGGTGATTGCGGTGGCGGGATCGGACGTGGCGCTGGCCGCCTGCGCCTACCGCTTCGACGTTGGCGCGACCGTGCGGGCGCGCTCGATCATCGAACCCTGGACGATCAGCATCGGCGCCTTCGCCTTCGCCTTTTATTCGACCCGCGACGGCCTGATCCTCTCCTATGCCCTGTCGATGATCGCGGCACTGGTCGCGTCGCTCATCCCCTTGGCGCGCCATTATGGCCTGCCGCGGGGCTGGCGTCCCGATGGTGGGCGGCTGTGGCGACTGGCCCGGCGCAACCTGCCGCTCGCGGCGGCGGACGGGGTTGAATGGGGCTCGCGCCGGCTGGACATGGCGATATTGGGCCTGTTCGTCAGCCCGGCGGTGATCGGCATCTATTATGTCGCGCAGCAGGTCGCGTCGTTGCCGCAAAAGCTCAAGACCAGCTTCGATCCCATATTGGGTCCGGTCATCACCCGCAATCTGGCGGAAAACAACCTGGCCGCCATCGCCAAGCAGGTCAGCCAGGTCGGTTTCTGGATCATCGCGGCGCAGGCGGGCATCGCGCTGGCGCTCGGTATTCCCGGTGAAGCGGTGATGGGCCTGGTGGGGCCGCATTTCGTCGGCGGCACGGGCGCGCTCGCCTTCCTGCTGCTGGCCGAAGTGGTGGCGGCGACCGCCGTCGTCAGCGAATCGGCGCTGGTCTATATCGCCCGCCACCGCAACCTTATGATCTCGCTCGTCATGATCGGCTTGCAGGCCGGTTTCAGCTTCGTCCTCATTCTGACGGCGCGACGGCTGGGGATGCCGGTCATGTGGATCGCCGCCGCGCCTGCGCTCGCTTTGTGCCTGGCGCTGGGTGTCGGCGCGTTCATCAAGGCGCGCTTGCTGTCGCGCCTGCTGGGCGCGCCGATCAATGCGTGGCGCTGGCCATTGCTGAGTGCGGCGGGCATCGCCTGTATCGTTGGCGCCGGTTTCGTCGCCCTGCCGCCCAGACTGGAATGGGTCGAACTGGTGTTCGGCGTCTGGACGATCCTGGGCGTCTATGGCGTCGTCATCTGGCGCTGGGGCTTCGGGTCGGAAGACCGCGCCTTGTTCCGCAAGCAGAAGGCGTAGTGACCCGATAGAAAGGCCCGCTTCTCACTGGAGAGGCGGGCCTTCGTCTTGTCAGGCGAACAGCGCGTCGCGGATGACGCCCAGATCCTCTTCGGGCCGCGCGCCCCAGTGGGAGATCACCTCGGCCGCAGCGGCTGCGCCCAGCGCCAGTGCATCCTCGACGCTGCGGCCGTCGAGATGGGCGGCGAGGAAGCCGGCGGCGAACAGGTCGCCCGCGCCGGTCGTATCGACGATCTGCGCGACCGCCGCGGCCGGGGCCTCATGGCGCACGCCATCGACGATCGCCACGGCGCCCTTTTCGCTGCGGGTTGACACCAGCACCGGCACCTTGTCGGCGAAGCGGGCCAGCGCCGCATCGAAATCATCGACCTGCGCCAGCGACTGAATCTCGCCCTCATTGGAAAACAAGATGTCGATCTGGCCATTGTCGATCAGGTCGATGAAGTCGGCGCGATGGCGGTCGATCACGAAATTGTCCGATAGGGTGAAGGCGACCTTGCGGCCCGCGCCGCGCGCCGCGTCGATCGCCGCCCGCATCGCCGCACGCGGCTGCTCCGGGTCCCAGAGATAGCCTTCGAGATACAGAATCCTGGCCGACCGGATCAGCTCGAAATCGACCGCGCTTTCCGGCAAGAACTGCGACGCGCCCAAAAAGGTGTTCATGGTGCGCTGCGCGTCCGGCGTCACCAGGATCAGGCAGCGGGCGGTGGGGACTTCGCCGTGCATGACTGGCGTGTCGAAACGGATGCCCAGAGCATGGACGTCATGAGCGAAGACCGCGCCTAGCTGGTCGTCGTTCACCTGGCCGATGAAGCCGCATTTTTTACCCAGCGCAGCCAGCCCCGCCAGCGTGTTGGCGGCAGAGCCCCCGCTGATCTCCTTGGCCTGCGGCATGTCGGCATAGAGGTTTTCGGCCATGGCGGCGTCGATCAGCTGCATCCCGCCCTTGGTCAGCGCATGTTCGGCCAGGAAGCCATCGTCGCTGCGGGCCAGAACGTCGACGATGGCGTTGCCGATCGCGACGACATCAAGCGTGGGGTCGGAAGCGGTCACGCAATATCCTTATGCAATGAAGGGGAAGGGAGGGGAATGGCGCATAATCGCGCCCTGTCTATCGGCGTCTCTATCGGCCCGCGGCCGCGCGCGCAACGGCGCTGATTGACGCGGGCGCCGGTCGGGAGGATAGCAGGGCCATGGTCCTGACCGCCGCCCTGCGCGCCTTTCCTTCCATCTTCCACGGCGCGGCGCTGCGCCTGCTGTTCAAGACGCTGATTTTGACGCTTCTCATCTTTGCCGGACTGGCCGCCGCATTGTGGGCCGGTTTCCATGCGCTGCGGTTGCATTTCGGCTGGGGCGGGGGCGGTGTCGCTGAAGCGACCGCCACCGCGCTGCTGCTGGTCGGCGCGGGCTGGCTGCTGTTCCGCGCGGTCGCGATGGCGGTGATGGGCCTGTTCGCCGACGACATCATCGAAGCGGTGGAGCGGGAATATTATCCGCAGGCCGCGCTGGCCGCCAGCCCGGTCGGCTGGGCGCGCAGCCTGCGTTTCGCCTTAGCTTCGATCACGCGCACGCTGGGCTGGAACCTGCTGGCGCTGCCCGCTTACATCCTGCTCCTGGTGACGGGCGTGGGTACGATCGGGCTGTTCCTGATCTTGAACGCCTATCTGCTGGGCCGCGACATGGCCGACATGGTGGAGCCGCGTCATCCCGCCCTCCCGCCGCTCTCGCGCGGCAGCCGGTGGCTTTTGGGGCTCGTTTCGGCGGTTATGTTCCTCATCCCGCTGGTCAACCTGCTTGCGCCGATCTGGAGCGCGGCTATGGCCGTGCACATGTTGCTTGGGCGAAAGACATCCGCATGAAGTTCCCGCCGTTTCTGACCGTGGCGCTGTTCGCGCCGCTGGCCGCCTGCGGTGGCGGCGTCGTGCCTCAGACCGGCTATACGCCGCCGCCAGCCGGTCCCCCGGCCAGCGCCTTCATGAAGCAGGGGCCGCTGATGGGATCGGACGCGGGTGCGCTGACCCGGATGTTCGGCCAGCCCCGGCTCGACATTCGCGAAACCACGGTGCGCAAATTGCAGTTCGGCAATGGACGCTGCGTGCTGGACGCCTATCTTTACGCGCCTGCGCGGGGCAAGGAGCCGGTCGTCACCCATGTTGATGCGCGCAGCCCGGCGGGCGCGGATGTCGATCCGCTGTCCTGCGCCAGCGCTTTGCAGGCGAAATAGCCGGTCACCCAGGGGCACAGGCGCGAAGTTCACACCCTCGTCGCGTAAGAGTTGCGCTTCTGGTCTTCAGCCAACCGATCTATCTTCGCCCGACAACCGCCCGATCGCCCAACGCGCCGCTTCCGCGACCACCGGGTCGTCATCGCCGACCAGCGCCTCCAGCCGCGCCAGCAACCGCGGATCGCCACTGTTGCCCGCGGCGATGGCGGCGTTGCGGACCAGGCGGTTGCGGCCGATGCGCTTGATCGGGGAGCCGGAGAAGATTTCGCGGAAACCGGCATCGTCCAGATCGAGCAGGTCGGCGATGTGCGGCGCGGCCAGTTCCGCGCGGCCGACAAAGGCGCGGTTCGCGGCGGCAGCGTCAGCGAATTTGTTCCACGGACACACCGCCAGGCAATCGTCGCAGCCATAGACGCGGTTGCCGATCCCGGCGCGCAGATCCGGCGGGATCGGCCCCTTATGTTCGATCGTCAGATAGGAGATGCAGCGCCGCGCATCGACCACATAGGGCGAGGGGAAGGCGTCGGTGGGGCAGGCGGCCATGCATGCGCTGCAACTGCCGCAATGGTCGCGTTCCGGCCCGTCCGCCGCCAGCGCCAGTTCGGTATAGATCGCCCCCAGGAACAGCCAGCTGCCATGGTCGCGGCTGACGAGGTTGCTATGCTTGCCCTGCCAGCCAAGCCCAGCGCCCTGCGCCAGCGGCTTTTCCATCACGGGGGCTGTATCCACGAATACCTTGAGGCTGCCGGGCTGTTGCTCCACCAGCCAGCGGGCCAGCGCCTTCAACGCCTTCTTGACGACGTCATGATAATCCTTGCCCTGGGCATAGACCGAGAAGCGCGCCCGGTCGCCCACGTCTGCCAGCGCCAGCGGATCATGCCCCGGCGCATAGCTCATCCCCAGCATGATGACGCTGCGCACGTCCGGCCATAAGCCTTTGGGCGATCCGCGCTGCTGCGCCCGTTCCTCCATCCACAGCATGTCGCCATGATGGCCCGCGTCCAGCCATTGGCGCAGCCGCTCGCCGGCTTCGGGCGCGACATCGGCGGGCGCGATGCGGCAGGCGGCGAAGCCCAGCCGTTCCGCTTCCGCTTTCAGGCGCTGTTCCAAGGTTTTGGCCAAGGTTTCTATAGGCACGGGCATGGGTCCAGACTATCAGGACGGGATGATCGGCGACACCCCGGCTCCATCCTTCATGCCCGCGCCCGTCCCGGCGGCCTCCTATGCCGTCGAGGGGTATGGGCTTGTCAAGACGTTCGGCAGCTTTCGCGCGGTCGACGGGATCGACATCGCCGTGCCCGCAGGCACCATCTATGGCGTGCTAGGCCCCAATGGCGCGGGCAAGACCACGTTGCTGCGCACGCTGCTGGGCATTATCGACCCGGACGAGGGGCATCGTACGCTGCTGGGCGAGGCGCAGCCGCTGCGCATGGCGCGGCAGGTGGGGTATCTGCCCGAAGAACGCGGGCTTTATCCGTCGATGAAGGCGTATGAGGCGATCGCCTTCATGGGGGCGCTGCGCGGCCTGCCGCTGAAAGAGGGGCGGGTGCGCGCGCGGGCCTTGCTGGAGGGGCATGGCATGGGCGCGTCGATCGACAAGCCGATCCGGCAATTGTCCAAGGGCATGGCCCAGACGGTGCAATTATTCGGCACCATCATCCACCAACCCCGGCTGATCGTACTGGACGAGCCGTTTTCCGGGCTGGACGCGATCAATCAGGAGAAACTGGAGGCGCTGATCCGCGAGCAGGCGCGCCAAGGCGTGACCGTGCTGTTTTCCACCCATGTCATCGCCCATGCCGAACGCTTGTGCGAGCGGATCGCCATCGTCGCGGGCGGGCGCATCCGGTTCGACGGGACGCCGGGCGAGGCGCGCGACCAGTTGCGATCGCAGGTGCGGCTGCGCACGCGGGTCAGCGACGGCGCGTGGCGGCGCGCCTTGCCGGCCGATACGGTGGCGCAGGATGGTGCCTGGCTGTTTGCCCTGCCCGACGAAGGAATAGAGCCGCTGCTACGCGCGTTGCTGGACGGGCAGGCGGGGATAGAGAGCCTGTCGATCGAGCGGCCCGGCCTGCACGACGCCTTCGTCGCGATCGCCGGGGCGGCGGCCGCGCAGCAGATGCAGGCTGAACCGACGCCGGAGGAGGACGCATGAGGGAATTGCTCCGCGCCGCGCTGGTCATCGCCCGGCGGGATTTCACTGCGGTCGTGCTGTCGCGCACCTTCATCCTGTTCCTGCTGGGGCCGTTGCTGCCGATCCTGATCGGCTTTGCCTTTGGCGGCCTGGGCGACAGGATATCCAGCACGGACCTGCGCCCGGTGGTGGGCGTGGCGATGTCCGCGCGCGATGCCGCCGCGCTGGAGCGAGCGCATGACCGGCTGACGCAGCGCATGGGCGACCAGGCGCTGCCACGACTGCGCCCTGTCGCATCGACCCCCAGCCCGCGGATACAATTGGCGCGCCCGGATTCGGAGGTGGTGGCGATCCTGTCGGGCACGCTTATGCGTCCGGCGCTGACCGGCAAGGCGGAAGATCTGGACAAGTTGCAGGGCGACATCAGCCTGCTGTCCACCGCCGCGCTGGCCGAACGCACGCTCCAGTTCGTGACGGTGGAGCGGCAGGAAGTGACGACCAGCCTGGGCGCGCAGGCGCAGGCGCGCCTGCTGATCGGGCGGGTGGCGCAGGTGGTGATGTTCTTCCTCACCATCCTGCTCGCAGGGATGATCCTGTCCAACCTCGTCGAGGAAAAGACCAACAAGATCATTGAGATATTGGCCGCCGCCGTGCCGATCGACGCGATTTTCCTGGGCAAGCTGATGGCAATGCTGGCGATGAGCTTCGTCGGCATCGCTTTCTGGGGCGGGACGGCCTTCGCCATCTTTGCCGCGCTGCACGACGGGGGCGGATCGCTGCCGACGCCAGCGGTGGGTTGGCCGCTGTTCCTGATGCTGGCGGTGCTCTATTTCGCCATGGCCTATACGTTGCTGGGGTCTCTGTTCCTGGGGATCGGCGCGCAGGCGGCGACGGTGCGCGAAGTGCAGACGCTCAACATGCCGATCACCATGGGGCAGATGCTGATCTTCTTCTTCGCCAGCTATGCGGTCGATCATATGGGGTCGCCTGCGGAACTGGCGGCCTGCATCTTCCCGTTCAGCTCGCCCTTCGCCATGATCGCCCGCGCGGCGCAGGACGGGGCGATCTGGCCGCATCTGGTGGCGCTGGTGTGGCAGGCGAGCTTCGTGGCGCTCATCATCCGGGTCGGCGTGCTGCTGTTCCGGCGGCATGTGATGCAGTCGGGCGGAAGCTGGTGGAAGCGGCTGTTCAGGCCTGCGACAGGCTGACGAGGGTAGGAAGGGATATGAACAGACGGCATTTCCTGGGTGGCGTCACGACTGGCGCGGTGGCTCTGGCCTTTTGGCAGTTCGCGCCCGAACCGGCGCAGGCGGCCTATCCCTTTGCGCTGAGCGACGCAGAGTGGAAGAAGCGGCTCAGCCCCTGGGGCTATAAGGTGCTGCGCCAGCAGGCAACCGAATATCCCGGCAGCAGCCCGCTCAATGACGAGCATCGCGCGGGTATCTTTTCCTGCGCCGGTTGCGATCAAAAGCTGTTCAGTTCCAAGACCAAGTTCGATAGCGGCACCGGCTGGCCCAGCTTTTACGCGCCGTTGCCCAAGGCGGTCGGCACCAGCCGCGACGGTATGCTCGGCTATACCCGCACCGAAGTCCATTGCGCGCGGTGCGGCGGGCATCTGGGCCATGTGTTCGACGATGGGCCAAAGCCCACCGGCAAGCGCTATTGCATGAACGGCGTGGCGATGAAGTTCAGTCCCGCCTGATCCGCCAGATATGGAGCGGGGCTTTTGTCGACACCGGTTCCAGCCAGTCGGGAGGCGATCGCTTCATCAGCATGGCGGCGAGCCCCTGCTTATTCTCCTGCCCGTACAGCCGATATTCGGTCAGCCCGTCGCAGGTCACGACATAGGTGGCGCTGGTCTGCGCGACGACGGCGCGAGCCTTGTCCGGCGCATCGACGAACCCCTCGATCACGGCGGTAATGCCCGCCGCATTGCGGTGATGCGCGGTGCCGATGACGCTATGGCGGGTCTGCACGAGGATGTCGGGGCCAAGGTCGAGCGGGGCGAAGAGCGTGGCGGGCGGCAACGCCTTCAGTGGTGCCAACACGCTGGCGGCCCGGCAATTGGCGCTCGCCGCCTTGGCAGGCTCAGGCTTGGCCGCCACTGCCACCCAAGCAGCGCATAGGCCGGCCGGGGTCAGCAGCACCAGCGCGACCGATCCGGTCACCCGCACCAGCGCCGCGCGCGACGCGTGCACCCTGGCGAACAGCCGCGCGACCAGCCAGGCGATGCCGGGCAGCGCGAAGACATGGGCGACCGACAGCGCCCGCATGACGAGCATCGCGATGATGGTCGATCCGGCGAGCAGCAGCGCCAGCATTAGCCAGCGCATCCGCGCTTCGCCCGAAGCGCCACGCGCCGCGATCAGGCTGGCATACAGGCCCAGCAGCGCGGGCAGCAGGATCACGCCTTGCAGCGACAGGCTCTGTTCCCAGATCGGCCGCCCTTCCAGCACTTGCAGATACCAGAGCCGGTAGGCGATCGGGCCGAGCGCGGCGAAGGGATCGCCCGACAGGCATGGCCCGCCGGTGACGAGGAAGGTCGCCAGCCCCGCACCACCGCCGATCGCGGCGATGGTAAGGCGACGGGCAGCGGTCGTCGTGCCGATCAGCCGCGCCGCGATCACCGTGGTGACGGCCAGAATGACGAGCGGCCAGAGATAGACGTAGGACAAGGCGTCGCACCGGCTGTCTGCCAACGCCTGCGGCCCGCGCAGCAGCGCCAGCAGTAGCAGCGCGGTCCCGCCTAGCACCGCTACAAAGCTGACGAATCGGGGCGCCTGATCCCGCGCCATCCAGTGGCGCAGCGCGAAGGCGGCGGCGAAGAGGGCGACATAGGGCAGCGCTTCGCTCGAAATCTGGAGCCATAGTGCCAGCGCCAGTCCCGCGACGATCCCGCCGCGTGCCGGCCGCGTGTCGAGCGCGCCGCACAGCGCCAGCGTCGCCAGCGCGATCTGCCAGCCATGATGGTCGATCCGCAGCGGGGTATATTGCACCAATATGCTGGGGCTGGTCAGCAGCAGCGCGACGCCGGGCAAGGCGATGCCGCTTCCCGCCACCCGCCGCGCCGCGACGAACAGCGCCGCAGTCAACCCGCCGAGCAGCAGCAGCGGCACGAGGGCACAGGCGACCAGTTCCGCACCCGCCGCACCGATAATCGGCGCCAGCAGCAGGATCAGCGCCGCAATGGGCATGTCCACAATCCGCGACCAGTGCATCGGCCCGCCGACTGGCGGGTTCACCCGATGCTGGCTGACGTCCCAAAATGCCTGCCCGCCGATCCAGTCGCGCACCTGCGCCAGGCGCATGGCATCGTCGGGATCGCGAAAGGCGAGGGTAGAAAAATCGCCCCGGAACAGCCAGAGCATCGCCATGCTGCACAGCAGCCAGGCGATCAGCGCCCAGAGCGCGGTGCGCGGGGCATCAGGCCTTGCCGAAAATGCCATATTTGCGGATCGCATAGACGGTCAGGAAACTGGCCGGGACCGACAGCAGCTTTGCGATCGGCGGGGCGAGGCCGATGGCGCTGAGCGCGCCGACCAGCGCCATGGTGATGCCCATGCCCACGGCCGCGCTGACCACGAAGCCGATGCGCTGGGCATGGGTCGGGCCATGCGCCAGGTCGAAGACGAAACGGATGCTGATGACCCAATGGACGACCAGGCCGACCAGATAGCCGCCCAGCGCCGCGATCATCGGCGCGGCACCGCCATGATCCAATATCAGGAAGGTGGCGAAGTCGCTCGACAGCGCGCAGACGCTCGCCAGCAGATAGCGGGCGAACATCAGCCGCGCAAAAAGCGCGCCGATGTGCTGCGCCATGGCGCTCAGGCGGCTTTCAAGCGCGAGGGCACGGCACGGACGCTGGCGAGCGCGGCCTGCGTGTCGGCGTCCTGGCCTTCATCGCCCGCTTCATGATATTCGGCGTCCTCATTGACGCTCCACACGTCATGGATGCGCGCGCCCGCGACGATGTTGCGCACGGTCAGCATCGCCGTCATCATCGCATGATCCTGGTTATTATAGCGATGCATCCCGTTGCGCCCGACCATGTGCAGCGTCGGATAGCGCGCTTCCAGTTCGCTGCGCATCGCCAGCACATTGGCGGCATAGTCGTCGTCATAGACCGGATAAGCCTTTTCCTGCCGCACCACCGCGCCGCCCACGACATCGTGCGGGTTGCAGAGGCCCAGTTGCGCCATTTCGCGGGTGGCGAGCGCGATCAGATCGGCGTCATCGGCCGACCAGAGGCCGTCGCCTTCGAAACAGAAATATTCGAGGCCCACGCAGGCGAGCGAAGGATCGGGCACCATTTCGGGCGACCAGCTGCGGAAATTCTGTATGCGGCCGACCTGCACCTTGCTGTCGTGGATATAGATCCAGTTGTCGGGGAAAATATCCTCCCCCTTCACCATCAGCGCCACGGTCAAAAAGTCGCGATATTTCAGGTCCATCGCCTGCGGCAGCGTATCGGGCAGCGGGTGGATGCGGCCTGCCAGTTCGCGCATCGGCGCAGACGAGATGACATGGGCGGCGTCGATCACGACATCGCCGTCCGGCCCGTCGGCGATCAGCCGCCAGCGGCCCGACGCCTGATCTTCCTCCAGCCGCTTGAAGCTGTGCGCCATCAGTATCTGGTTGCCGCCTTCGACCACCCGGTCGCGCGCGGCTTCCCACATCATGCCGGGGCCAAGGCGGGGATAGCGGAATGTTTCCAGCAGCGTTTTGGTCGCCATGCCGTCATTGGGACGCTTGTTGAGGCCGAGCGAGCGTTTCAGCCCGTCGACCACCGCGCCCCAGAGCGACAGGCCCTTGATCCGCTGCGCCGCCCAGTCCGCCGACATTTCGTCGCAGGGCATGCCCCACACCTTCTCGGTGTAGGTCTTGAAAAAGATGGAGAAGAGTTTGTGGCCAAAGGCGTTGACGGTCCAGTCCTGGAAGGAGCGGACGTTGCGGTTGGGGAAGAGCTTGGCCTTGGCGAAGCTGGCCATGCACAGGGTCGAGCGCCAGATGCCCAGGTTCCACAGCGCCTCGAACGCGCGCAGCGGATAGCTGTAGAATTTGCCCTCATAATAGATGCGGCTCATCCGCGGCCGCTGGATGAAATCGTCGGGCAAAATCTCGTTCCACAGGTCCACGACCTGCTGCGATTTGGAAAAGAAGCGGTGCCCGCCAATGTCGAACCGGAAGCCGTCCAGTTCCACCGTGCGGCTGATGCCACCGACATAGACCGGGTCTTTTTCGATCACCGTGACGTTCAGCCCCTGCTTGGTCAGCAGATAGGCGGCGGTCAGGCCCGCCGGGCCAGCGCCGATGATGGCGACATCCACATGTCGGTCGATACGCGGCATGGCAGGCTATTCCCCCGGAAGATCGTTCGTGCCTGCCGGAGTGAAGGAAATCCTCTAAGGAGTGGTTAATGCCCGGTAAGGATGACAGCGGACGGCAAGGGGCCCGTGCATGACAAAGGGCCGCTCCATCAGCATGGAACGGCCCCCTGCAGTTCCCCCTCGTGCGGGGAAAGCGGCGTGTTTTCAGCTCTGGCGCTGGGCCAGCGTGCTGAGGTCGCTGCGCGCGCCGTCGATCGCGCTGCCGAAGCAGTTGCGATAATCGTCGGTCACGGGCAGGACGGAGCCGTTCACAAAGCCGCAGACCTGCTTGGCGGCGCGGGTCACGCGCGAATCGGCGCGGCGCATGCCGTTGGTGCTGGCCAGGTTGAGATCGGCCACGGACACGGCGAGGCTGCGGGTTTCGGTGCCGGCGCGGCCGTCCACGATCACATCCATGTCGTTGCTGCCGGCGCTCGCGACGCCGGGAAGCGCAAGGGCCATGGCGGCGGCCATCGCCACCCACATTTTCTTGGTCATCCTGTATCTCCTGTCGAACATTGTTCTGATTGTCTGCCCCGCGTCTGACGTGGAAACAGGGTCATGCTCTAAATAAGCGCACAGGCCGTTGATGAAAAGAGGCCACTTGATAAAAAGTGGCTGATTTCCGCGATTTTGCGGGTGCGAAGGGATTGGTGCTTGACGGTGTTGCGCGCTTCGCGGGAGGAAAGGCCATGCGCCTGCACCGCCTTTTGCCCCTCATGCTCGTGCTCCCGCAGGTCGGCGGCTGCTCCAATAATGTGATGCCGGACTGGCTGGTGGAAATTCTGAGCGGGACGGAGCGGACGGGGGGCTATGCCGATGGGCCGCTCAAAGACGGCTATGTCATTGAAAGAGGCAAATTAAAGCTGCCACCGTTAACGCACGATGGCGCGATGCGCTTGCAGATCGCGCCTACTTTCGGCCGCTACGATTATGTGCTGGATTTCACGCCGCGGCCGGCCAATTGCCTGATGATGTGGCGGGACCGAGACGTCGATGACGCCGAGGTCAAACGAAAATGCCGCATTATCGCCGTGCGTGTTTGGCGCAGTGCATCAGAAAATGGGGGCAGCCAGGGACCGGCGGAAAGCCGCGCATTCTCCGTGCCGGAAGAAGATTATCGCGATGTCGTGCAATCGTTCAATCGCTGCCTGAAGGATTGGCGCGGGCGAAGAGCGGGCATGCTGGATGGCACATGGGTTGGACTGGAGCAATTTTACAAAGGCAAGATCGGTTCGATGACCGCGAATGCCGGAGAAAGTCCTTCCGACAATCCCCTGTCACAGCTTGCGCGTGATGCCCAGCGACTGGCCTTGGCTTATGGGCCGACTGGTTTCTTCCCGCAATCCTATGACTGGCACAGCAATGCCGACCCGAGCGCGCCCTGACGGCATGGGTACCGGGGATAATGCCTGCGCGACCTCACTCGGGGCAAGGCCGCGCTGACACAATCCATCAGTGGCGGAAGTGGCGCATGCCCGTAAAGACCATCGCCAGCCCGGCTTCGTCCGCCGCGGCGATGACTTCATCGTCGCGGATAGAGCCGCCCGGCTGGATCACCGCCGTCGCGCCGGCCTCCACCGCCGCCAGCAGGCCGTCGGCGAAGGGGAAGAAGGCGTCGGAGGCGACCGCCGAACCGATCGTGCGCGGGGTGGACCAGCCGGCCTTTTCGGCGGCGTCCTTCGCCTTCCACGCGGCGATGCGGGCGGATTCGAGGCGGTTCATCTGGCCCGCGCCGACGCCCGCGGTGCTGCCGTCCTTGGCATAGACGATGGCGTTCGACTTCACATGCTTGGCGACGGTCCAGGCGAACAGGCAGTCCTTCAACTCCTGATCGGTCGGTGCGCGCTTGGTGACGAGCTTGAGCGCGTCCTGAGTCACCTGGCCATTGTCGCGGCTTTGCACCAGGAGGCCGCCCGCGATGCTCTTGATCTGGAGGCCGGTCCGCGCGGGATCGGGCAGGTCGCCGGTCAGCAGCAGGCGGAGATTCTTCTTCTTGGCGAAGATCGCCCTAGCTTCGTCATTCGCGTTGGGCGCGGCGACGACTTCGGTGAAGATACCGCTGATCGCCTCGGCGGTGGGGCCGTCGAGCGGGCGGTTGACGGCGATGATGCCGCCGAAGGCCGATACGCTGTCGCAGGCGAGCGCAGCCTCATAGGCTTCGATCAGGGTTTCGCCGGTGGCGACGCCGCAGGGGTTGGCGTGCTTGACGATGACGACGGTCGGCGGGCCGTCGCGAAATTCGCTGACCAGTTCCAGCGCGGCGTCGGCGTCATTATAATTATTGTAGCTCAGTTCCTTGCCCTGGATCTGTTGCGCCTGAGCGATGCCCTTGGCGGACGGACCGGTGGGCAGGTAGAGCGCGGCGGACTGGTGCGGGTTTTCGCCGTAGCGCAGCGTGGTGGAGAGCGTGCTCGCCACCGCCAGCGTCTGCGGGAACATCACGCCCTGATCGGCGAAGGCGAACCAGCTGGCGATCATCGAATCATAGGCGGCGGTGGCGGCATAGGCTTTCGCGGCCAGCATCCGGCGGAAATCATAGCTGGTCGCCCCGCCCTTCTCCGCCATTTCCGCGATCAGCCTGGCGTAGTCGGCCGGATCGGTGACAATCGCCACGCTCTCATGATTCTTCGCGGCGGAACGGACCATCGACGGGCCGCCAATGTCGATATTCTCGATGATCTCTTCGCGCTCGGCGCCCTTGGCGACTGTGGCGGCGAAGGGGTAGAGGTTGACGACGACCAGATCGATCGCGCCGATGGCATGTTCGTTCATCGACGCGACATGCTCCGGGTTGCCCCGCACCGCGAGCAGGCCGCCATGCACCTTGGGGTGCAGCGTCTTCACGCGGCCGTCCATCATTTCCGGGAAGCCGGTGAGGTCGGAAATGTCCTTCACCTCCAGCCCCGCCTCACGCAGCGCCTTGGCGGTGCCGCCGGTCGACACCAGTTCCACGCCATGCTGGCCCAATGCCCGTCCCAGTTCAATGAGGCCGGCCTTGTCGGACACGGACAACAGGGCGCGCTTGATAGGAACATCGGTCATGGACAGGGGCTTTCTACAGGCGAAGGGCAGGACGGCTTTGCGCCAGCCCCATAAGCCCCGGCAGCGCAAAAATACAGGGGCAAAGCGCGATTCCGCTTGGCGTGGAACGCGGCTTCGATAGTGTCCGCCATCATGACTATTGGGGGAGTCCCTATGCGCCGTCTGCTTGTCGCCACTGCCTTGCCGCTGCTTCTGGCCTTGCCGGCAGAGGCGCAGATCGCGACCCCCGACCGGCCCATCACCGATCCCGCCAGCCTGCAATCGCCGGTCAATCCCAAGGCGCGCGCCGTGCCGGTCGCGGATATCGGCGCGTCGCGCACGCTGGGCAGCGCGGCGTGGAGCATCGATGGCAAGCAGATTTTCGTCGCGACCAACCTCACTGGCCGCACTAATATCTGGCGGACCGACACGGCGGGCAGCTGGCCGGTGCAGCTGACCCAGTCCGACGACGCGCAGACCGGCCTCACCCCGTCGGCGGACGGCCAATATCTCTATTTCCAGCAGGATGTCGGCGGCAACGAATATAGCGACATCTATCGGGTGTCGGTGGATGGCGGCGCGGTCGAGAACCTCACCAACACGCCCGACCGGCGGGAGAGCGGGATGCTGCCTGGCCGGGTCGGCGGGCTGGTCGCGCTGTCGACCAAACTCAAGTCGCAGGGCCAGACCAATGTCGCGGTGATGGACGCCAGCGGGACGGTGCGCGTGCTGACCAAGGAGGCCGACCCGCAATATGGCTGGACGCCGATCGCCTGGATCGACGGAGGCAAAGCGCTGATCGCCAATCGCGACCGCATCGATTCCAAGGTCGGCGAAGTGTGGCGGATCGACCTCGCGAGCGGCGCGGCGACCAGGCTGATCGCCAAGGCCGACACCGTCTATGCCGCGGCGGACGCGACCGCCGACGGCCAATGGATCGCGGTCAACACCGATGTCGGCACGGGACAGATTCACGCTGGCCTCTACGATGTCGCCGCCAAGCGCTGGAAATGGCTGAAACCCACGCCCTGGGAGCAGACCGCCAGCCTCTTCACCCGCGACGGCAAGACGCTGATCTTCGCGACCAACGCCGATACGCGCAGCACGCTCTACGCCTATGACGTGGCGACCGGCGCGGAAACCGCCCTGCCGATCCCGCCGGGCGTCAATTATCCCGTCGGCCGCGAACCGCGATCGCCCGATGGCCGCACGCTGATGGTCAATCATTCGGGCGCGGATTCGCCGGCCAACCTCTATCTCTACGATCTGGCGACCGGCGCGTCGCGGCCCGCGACCCAGCTTGCCATCGCCAGCCTCCAGCCCGACGTGCTGCCCAAATCGACCGTCGTGACGTACAAGAGTTTCGACGGCACGCTGGTCAGCGCGATCGTCACCATGCCTGCAAACCTGAAACGCGACGGCGGCAATCCCGCGATCGTCCTGCCCCATGGCGGCCCCACCGGTCAGGCGCAGGACGGCTACAGCCGCTACGCCACCGCCTTCGCCAGCCGCGGCTATGTGGTGATCCAGCCCAATTTCCGCGGCTCAACCGGCTATGGCAAGGCGTTCCAGGACGGCAATTACAAGGATCTGGGCGGCGGCGACCTGAAGGACACGATCGCGGCCAAGGATTTTCTGGTGAAGAGCGGCTATGTCGATGCCAAGCGGGTCGGCATCTTCGGCGGCAGCTATGGCGGCTTCATGACGCTGATGGCAATCGGCCGCGCGCCCGACGCGTTCGCCGCCGCGGTCCAATGGTTCGGCATCATCAACTGGCGCACCATGTATCGCGACCAGGACGAGGAACTGAAAGCCTATCAGCGCGGGCTGCTCGGCACGCCGGAGAGCGATCCCAAAGTCTATGATGCCGCCTCGCCGCTCACCTATATCCGCGCGGCCAAGGCCCCGCTGCTGACGATCCAGGGCGAAAACGACATCCGCGTGCCGCGCGGGCAGGCGCAGGAAGTGCATGACATATTGAAAGCCAAGGGGAATGTCGTCGAAACCATTTTCTACCCCGCCGAGGGCCATGGCTTTCAGAAGCGCGAGAACCAGCTCGATTCGCTCACGCGGACGGTGGCGTGGTTCGACAAATATTTAAAGCCGGCAGCGGGGCAGTGATGGGGTGCGTCAAGGCAAGGTGCCCGGCTCTCGATTATGAACCTGCAGAGATTGGCCGATTTGGATGGATTTCGGCCCTCACGCTTTCGTATTGAAAACAGCTATATTAGCCATCCGAGTATACTAACGAGGCAAGCATGAGGATATTGATTGCAGCAGCATTGATGCTGTCAGCGGTAGCCCCCATTCCGGCGAAAGCTAGCGAGATTATGGGGCCGGAACGTTTCTGTGGCTATTCGCCGATTATCGACCTGCGAGATGGTGAGAAGGTCACGACTTTGGAAGGTGGGATACATGGGGGCAGCTTCCGCTGGGAAGGAGCTTTCGGGACTCTGGAAGTGAATGGAATAGGCTGGGCCAGTCGTCCGAAAGGTCAGATCGTTAAGGCTCGCTCGTCCGACAGGCCCGCACGATTTTCACAAACGCGAGTGGAAGGCGTCTACCAGATAGCAATCTGGAATGGCGAACACGCAGCGGCCTATTTCAAATCGCCGAATCCGTTCACACAACCTCAATTGGACGCAATTGATCGGGTGGAGCTATTTGAGGAGGGGCAATCCCCATCCAATTGCAAACTACGCACCTTCTTCTCTTGGGAGTAGCCACAGCTAAGGCAAGTTTTGGTTGTGTTTGTATTCGACACGGATGCCCACAAATGGCCGTTTCCAGGCAGCCCACGCCCTAACCGGCCTCACCCGACCCGCTTGAACAACCAGCCGATGCTCGATCCGCCGGGCAGCGCTTCGCTGGTCACGACCAGTTGTTTGGTCGGATGGGGGCGGCCGTCGCCGTCGACCCACAGGCTGTCCTCGATGCTCAGCACGCCCGCGCCGGTGCGATATTGCCACAGCGCGCCATGGTCGATGCGCAGCACCGCGCCCATATTGTCCGCCGTCAGCGTGGGTTCGACCCCTGGCGCCAGATGGAAGCGCAACTGCACCGGCTGTTTGCCGGGCTTGCGGCGGCGTTCGGCCGGGGTCAGCATATCCTCGCCCCGGATTTCCTTGCCGTCGCCGCTCATCATCAGCAGGCGGCGATGGACATAGCCCAAGCGGCGGACATAGCCGTCATGGGACAGGTCCAGCCGGCTGCCATTGTCCAGCTCCTGCCGGTTCAGCTCTACTTCGGTCACGCCCTTGCCCAGCGTCCCGTCGGGCAGCAGCGCAGTGGAATTGCTGTCGTTGAGAACCAGCGTGCTGTGCGCCGCGGTGGTGCGCAGCCCTTGCGCCAGATCGGCGGGAATCCACGCCCCCTCCAACGCCGCGCCGCCGCAATTGACGACCAGCCGCAGCGGCCCGTCGCTGATCTCGATCGCGCCGGTCGATGCGCAGCCCGCTTCGGCGAGGCGCGACACCGGGGGCGGGGCGGCGTCGATCTGCAGCACGGTCGATCCCGCGGCGATCCGTTGATAGCCCCAGTCGCGCGCCTGGCGCAGCGGCCGGGCGCGCACCCGGCTGGCCGCGATCACGGCGGACACCAGGTCGGGATCGATCGCGCCGGACCCCTGCCAGCTGCCCAGCCCCCCATCGCCATGGGTGAGGCCCAGCAGCGCCGGGACCGCGCGGTTCAATCCTTCGATCAGGCAGGCGGGCGGCGCTTCCCGGCGCACGTCATAAACGGCGCGCAGCATGGACAGCAGCATCACCGCCTCCAGCTGCGCCAGCGGCGATCGCGACACGATGCCGCCATCGGCATGGAAACCGCTGTCGATCGCGCGCTTGAGGCCCGCTTCGCCGAACAGCTTGCGCGGGCCCCCGCCGGGGATCAGCAGCGCGGCGGCGACGATGCCGCACCAAGCGACCAGCCGGGGCAGGCCCATCGGCGCCTTGTCGGCGCTGCGATCCAGATGGCGGGCGGTGCGGGCGATGCAGTTCAAGACCAGCGAGCGATAGACCAGGTCGCTGGATGAGAGGATCAGCGGCGCGTGCGCGGTCCAGAATAGCAGCCGCCAGCCCGCATTGTCCGCGCGCCAGGCCGGTTCGCTGGGCGTTTCATGATGCGTCGACAGCCATTTGCGCATGATCGCTTCGGCGATCGGCGCGCCCTGTTCGCGGGTCGCGCTGCTGGCCAGGTCGCGCAGCCAGCGGAAGCCGTGCAGATAGTCGGCAAAGGCCGGGCCGACCGCCAGCTTGGCGAAGTCGAGCGCATCGACCGGCAGCTTGTGGCCGCGAAACAGCAGATAGCCCGCTCGCATCGCCGCGCCCGCCCGGCTGTCGCCGGGGATGACGTCGTCGGGCACCGCAAGCAGCTTCAAGGGATATTTGCCGCGCAGCTTGCGGCCGTGGATCGGCGTCTTCCAGCTCAGCAGATAGAATTGATTGGCGATCTTCTGCGCCAGCGACAATCCCTTGTCATCCGCGACGCGGATGAGGCGCTTGCCCTGCTCTATGCCGTCGTCGCCGGCCTCTGGCGCGGCGTCGGGCGTGGAGCGGCTGGCGATGCGCCGGTGGTCGTTCACCCGCCCCGCAGCTTCCGAATATTGTCGGCATAGGCGGATGGGCCGCCGCGGAAGGTGGCGGTGCCCGCGACCAGCACATCGGCACCTGCATCGATCGCCTTGGGCGCGGTGGTGAAATCGATGCCGCCATCGACCTGAAGGCGGATGTCCCGGCCCGATTTGTCGATCATCTTGCGGATCGCTTCGATCTTGCGTAGCTGATTTTCGATAAAGCTCTGCCCGCCGAAACCGGGGTTGACGCTCATCACCAGGATCAGGTCGACGTCATCGATCAGATAATCCAGCATCTTGGCCGGTGTGCCGGGATTGAGCACGACGCCCGCCTTCACGCCCAGCGACTTGATATGCTGGACGGTGCGGTGGATGTGCGGACCCGCTTCGGGATGGACGGTGATGATGTCGGACCCCGCCGCCACGAAGGCTTCGAGATATTGATCGACCGGCGAGATCATCAAATGGACGTCGAACGTCTTGGTCGTATGCGGGCGCAGCGCCTTCACCACGTTCGGGCCGATCGTGATGTTCGGCACGAAATGCCCGTCCATGACGTCGATATGCACCCAGTCGCAGCCTGCTGCGTCGATGGCGCGGACCTCATCGCCCAAGCGGGCGAAATCGGCGGAGAGAATGGAGGGCGAGATGAGAATGGGACGGGTCATTAACCGTTTGCCTTAATCACCGCCGGGGGCGAGGGCAACGCACATTTGCAGGCGAGTCGCGATTGTTTCCGCCCCCCGCCTGCGGGCCGTTACAGCATCACGAAGATCGTGGGGTCCAGCCGCTGCGACGCGGGCGCGCCGCGGGGCAGTAATTGCTTCACGCCATGCAGCCCGACCACGATCCCTTCGTCGTCCATGACAGGCGCAGCGATCAGCCGCATCGCGCACTGGCCCGCGCCATCGATCTGGTTGATATCGACGTCCAGGGTGAAACCGCGCTTGTGGCGGATGGCATAGGCGCGCAGCCGCTCCATCGCTTCGCGCGAGTCCGGTGTATAGAGCGATACCGAAAGCGGACGCGATACCGCGCGGTCCCGTTCCAGCCCGAATATGTCATAAACCCCGGCGGTCCAGCTCAGCGCATTGTCGGCCAGGTTGCAATGCCACAGGCCCAGGCCCCGTTCCGCCAACGCGGCATCGTTGCGCGCAATGCTGGCGTCGAGCAGCACCGGGGCAAGATGCTCACGCAGGTCATAGAGCGGCCAGCTATGATGGAGGGGAAGAGGCTCGGTCGGACGCAAGGGGACACCTTCTAAGCGGGGAAATCCTCTATAAGCTGATCAAGGTTAAGGCTTAGTTCGCCGTCTTGGCAAGCCTGGCAATGAAAAATCCATCTGTGCCGCCCTGCGCCGCCAGCGTGTCGGGCAGGGTGCGCAGCCAGCCCTGCGCCGTGGGTGCGATGCCGTCGGGCGTTTCGTCGGGTTCGATTGGCACCAGCGCGAAGTCCGGGCGGTCGGCAAGGAAGCGCTCGACCTGCTCTTCGCCCTCCGCCCGTTCCAGCGAACAGGTGGCGTAGATCATCCGGCCGCCCGGCTTCAGCCAGTCGGCGGCGCGGGCCAGCAGGGCGCTTTGCAGTTCGGCCAGCTCCGCGATCTGGCGCGGGCCGATGCGGTGCAGCACGTCGGGATGGCGGCGGTAAATGCCGGTCGCGGTGCAGGGCGCGTCGAGCAGGATCGCGTCCACCGGTGCGTCCGGCAGCCATGCCCGCAGGTCCGTTGCCACCACCTCGGCGGTCAGGCCGGTGCGCGTCAGATTCTCGGTCAGCCGCTCGAGCCGTTTCTTCGATTGGTCGATTGCGGTGACGCGCCAGCCGGCCGCCGCCAGCTGCATCGTCTTGCCGCCCGGCGCGGCGCACAGGTCTAGAACGACTCGGTCATCGCCCGGACCCAGTAGCCGCGCGGCGCAGGCGGCAGCGACATCCTGCACCCACCAGGCGCCTTCCGCAAAGCCCGGCAGGGTCGGGATAGCGACGCTTTCAGGCAAACGGACATGGCCGGGCGCGAAGGACGCGCCGTTCAATTCAACTGTCCACTTCGCTGTCTCAGCCGCGTCACGCAGGCTCACATCGACCGGTGGCCGGATCGCATAGGCATGGGCGGCGGCCTGCGGCATCGCCTCGCCCCATTGGGCGCCCCAGCGCTCGGCGACCTCGGCAGGCAGGGTCGGGGGGACGGGCAGGGTGGGTTCCCCGCGCGTCACCGTGCCGAACACGCCATGGACCAGCTTGCGCGGCCCACCGTCGACCAGCGGCAGGGCCGTCGCAATGGCCGCATGGGCCGGGGTGTCGAGCACCAATGTCTGGACGAGCGCGATGCGCAGCACCATCCGCGCCTTGGCGTCGGGGGGCAGGATCTGCTGGGTCGCGCCGTCGATCAGCGCATCGAGATCAGGCAGGTGGCGCAGCGTTTCGGCGGCGATCGCATGGACCAGCGCGCGGTCGGCGGGCGGCAATCCCTGCGCCGCGCCATGCAGCGCCAGCTCCAGCGGATCGCCCCGGCGCAGCACCGCATCGAGCAGTTTGAGCGCGGCGCGGCGGGCGGGCAGGCCGGGGACATCTTCGGGGCGGGTGGCTGATTTATGGACCATCCCCGGTCCCTAGGAGAAAATGGCCAAAAAGAAACCTCCGTTCGCTGCGAGCGTGTCGAGAAGCGGATGGCGCGACGTCTGCCTTTAGCCGCATTTCTCGACTTCGCTCGAAACGAACGGGGTTAGGCTTTTTAGCGGCGGCCGTGCGGGTCGAGCGCGCTGCGGGGGCGTTTCGGCGTACCGACGGGCGCAAGGGCCGATGCGCGGGGCGCTGCCGTCATCCTGGGTGCGCCCATGTCCGCCGCCATATCCTGCAACGCGGCGATGCGCTTTTCTGTCGCGGGATGTGTGGAGAAGAGTTCGCTGACTTGCGTCGGCACGATATAAAGCTGCGCCGCCGCCGGATTGCGCTGCGCCACCGGATTGGGGATTCGCTCTGCCTGTCCCGCGATCTTGGCGAGGCCGGAAGCGAGCGCATGGGGATTGCCGCTGATCGCCGCCCCGGCCCGGTCGGCGCCATATTCGCGGGTGCGGCTGATCGCCATCTGCACGATCATCGCCGCGAAGGGGGCGACGATCACCGCCATCAGGCTGGCGATCATGGTACCATGGCCGCCCTCCCGGTCGCCGCCGCGAAAAAAGAGGCCGAAATTGGCCAGCATGGAAATCGCGCCCGCGATCGTCGCGACCATGGTCATGATCAGCGTGTCGCGGTTCTTCACATGGCCCAATTCATGCGCCATCACGCCCGCCACCTCGTCGCGGCTCAGCATCGCCAGCAGGCCGCTGGTGGCGGCGACCGCGGCGTTTTGCGGGTTGCGCCCAGTGGCGAAGGCGTTGGGTGCGTCCTGGTCGATGATATAGACGCGCGGCATGGGAAGCTGCGCTCGCTGGGCCAGGTCGCGGACCAGATTGTAGAACTCGGGCGCGCTCTGGGCATCGACCTCCCGCGCATCATGCATGCGCAGCACGATCTTGTCGGCGTTCCAGTAGGTGAAGAGGTTCATGCCGGCCGCCACCAGCAGCGCGATCACCGCCCCGCCGCTGCCGCCCAGCGTATAGCCCAGCGCCATGAACAGCGCGGTCAGCGCCGCCAGCAGCATGGTCGTCTTCATGCCATTCACTTGCACTTGCCTCCTTGTCGGCCCAGATAGCGGCTAATCCAATCGTTCTGAACATGGGGTGGATGATGCCCCGCCGCAATCGAAAGGCCGCTCTTCATGGGAACCTTCAACGGCAAGCGCCCCGCGCATGTGAAGCCGCCCGCGCATCTGTCCAAAAGCCCGCCGGTGCCGCAGCCCGATCCGCTGGACCGCCCTACGCCTCATGACGAGGCGATGAGCCCGGTGCGTTACGGCGATTGGGAGCGCAAAGGCATCGCGATCGATTTCTGAAAAGGCGTTAAGCCATTGATTGTGTTTGTCTGACGCTTTTGTCTCTTTCGACTCGCCGCCGATTTTGCACGGCTGCCGATGGCCCGTGCCGCCATTGCGGGGAGCCAAGCGCCCCACTCTGGCCTTTTGCTGCGGGAACTCGGAAGGCTGGCGGCCAAGAGGAGATAATGGGGCGTGGGCGTGCAATTGGTTTCTGACGTGAGCGGCAAGGCGGTCTCGGATTATGCGCCGGAAGATGCGGCGCTGCTCTGCGCGGTCGGGCGGCTCGTCTGCGCGTGGACGATGCTGGAACAGAGTCTGGAAGCCAAGATCGGCCAATTGCGTGACGCCATGGGCGATGTGCGCACCGTGGGCGCCCGGACCCGGCCGAGCATGGCCAAGCTGATGACCGAATTGCGGACGATGGTCGCGATGCGCGACCGACGCAACGCCAGCGCGCTGACCGAAATCTCCGCGATCGAGCGCGACATTCAGCGAATCGACCGCTTCCGCGCGCTCATCATCCAGGGCTTTCACCAGCCCGAACCAGGCGGCTTTACCTGCCGCGACAGCCGCAACACTATCCAGCATGTTGCGTTTGACCATCTCGATGGCGAAATCGCGGCGCTCGAAGCCGTCGCGAGCCGTCTGCTCGCCGTATAGGGCGGTGATTGATCGGCATTGATCGGTCATGGCCGCTTATGTCTTTGTTTTTCGAACGCACGCGCGGCGCTTGACCTTTTTTGCACGGGCGGCAATCCAAGGCCCGATCGCGTCCGCGTGAAGGGGATTCCAACTTGACCAAGCCGATTCGTAAAGCCGTATTTCCCGTCGCTGGCCTCGGCACGCGCTTCCTGCCCGCGACCAAGGCGGTGCCCAAGGAATTGCTGCCGGTGGTCGATCGCCCGCTGATCCAATATGCGGTGGACGAAGCGCGCGAAGCGGGGATCGAACAGTTCATCTTCGTGACCGGCCGCGGCAAGGGCGCGATCGAGGATTATTTCGACATCGCCTTCGAATGTGAGACGTTGCAGCGCGAACGTGGCAAGGATTTGTCGGCGCTGGAGGGGACGCGGCTCGATCCGGGCAATGCCGTCTTCCTGCGCCAGCAGGAATCGCTGGGCCTGGGCCACGCCATCTGGGTCGCGCGCGACATCATCGGCGACGAACCCTTCGCCATCCTGCTGCCTGACGAGTTCATGAAGGGCGAAAAGGGCAATGGCTGCATGAAGCAGATGGTCGACGCCTATGAGAAGGTCGGCGGCAATCTGGTCTGCGCGCTGGAAATTCCGATGGACCAGACGCCCAGCTATGGCGTGATTGATCCGGGCGCGCGCGACGGCGTGCTGACGGAGGTGAAGGGGCTGGTCGAAAAGCCCAAGCTTGGCACCGCGCCCAGCAACTTGATCTTGCCCGGCCGCTATATCCTTCAGCCCGACGTCATGAAGATCCTGGAAACCCAGGAAAAGGGCGCGGGCGGGGAAATCCAGCTGACCGACGCGATGGCCTCGCTGATCGGCAAGCAGCCTTTCCACGGCGTCACCTTCGACGGCCGCCGTTTCGATTGCGGGTCGAAGGCCGGCTATATCGAGGCGAACCTGGCGCTGGCGCTGGAGCGCGCGGATCTGGGCGACCATATTCGCGCCTTCGCGACGGCAGAACTGGCGCGCTGAACTGCGGCATGACGTGCTCCCGCCTGCGCGGGAGCACGGAACGAATGAAAAAGGCGGCTCCGCATGGGAAGCCGCCTTTTTCATGTCCCTGAACCTAAGCGCTCAGAACGGCACTTCATCGTCCAGATCATTGTCGAAATTGGGGCTGCCCGCCCGGCCGCCGCCAGACGCGCCGCCGCCCTGCGAGCGTCCGCCGCCAAAGCCGCCGCCGCCCTGGCCGCCGCCCGAACCACCGCCGAAATCATCATAGCCGTCCGACGATGCGCCCCAGTCGCTCACGCCCTGCTGCGACCGGCCACCGCCGCCGCCGCCCTGGCCACCACCCGGCGCGCCGTCCAGCATGGTCAGCACCGCGCCCGGCCCCGACAGCGCGACTTCGGTCGTGTAGCGGTCATTGCCTGACTGGTCCTGCCATTTGCGGGTGCGCAGCTGGCCCTCGACATAGATTTTGCTGCCCTTGCGCAGGAAGCGTTCAGCCACGCCGACCAGGCCTTCGCCATTGATGACGACATTATGCCATTCGGTGCGCTCTTTTTTCTCGCCGGTCATCCGGTCCTTCCAGCTTTCGGACGTCGCGATGCGCAGATTGCAAATCTTGCCGCCATTCTGGAAGCTCTTGACCTCCGGGTCGGCGCCCAGATTGCCGACCAGAATGACCTTGTTGACAGACCCTGCCATGATTCCTCCGAAGCTCTAAAGCGGCCCCTTATAGTCCTGCCGCTTTCGCCGTCTAGGCGGAAGCTACCCCAAACCCAAGGCCGTCGCGGTCCAGTAGGTGATGCCCGCCGCGACATAAGCCAGTGCAAACAGGTATCCGACCATGAACATCGGCCATTTCCACCCGTTCGTCTCGCGCCGGGTGACCGCGATAGTGGAAATGCACTGCGGCGCGAACACGAACCAGGCGAGGAAGGCAAGGGCGGTGGGCAGCGGCCATTGGTCCTTCAGCCGATCGCCCAGGCTCCGTTCCAGCAGCGCTTCATCGTCGCCCGCGTCGATCGAATAGACGGTGGCGAGCGCCGACACCGCGACTTCGCGCGCCGCCATCGCCGGGATCAGTGCCAGCGAAATGTCGCGGTTGAAGCCGATCGGTTCCAGCACGACGTTGAGGCCGCTCGCAATCCGCCCGGCGATCGAATGATCGACTTGGCTTGTGGGATCGCCATCGGGCACGCGCGGGAAGCTCAAGAGCAGCCACAGGATCACGGTCGATGTGAAGATGATCGTGCCGGCGCGCTTCAAGAAGATGACCGCACGCTGCCACAGGCCTAGCAGGATGTCCTGCGGGCGGGGCCACTGATATTTGGGCATTTCCATCAGGAAGCCGCCGCTCGCGCCCTTGGTCACGGTCATGCGCAGCAGCATCGCGACCAGCATCGCGCCGACGATGCCGGCGAGATAGAGGCAGAAAAGGACGAGGCCCTGAAGGCCCACGCCCGGCAACACGTCGCGCGCGGGAATGAAGGCACCGATGATGACGGCATAGACCGGCAGCCGCGCCGAACAGGTCATCAGCGGCGCAATCAATATGGTGGTCAGCCGGTCCCTGGGATCAGCGATGGTCCGCGTCGCCATGATGCCGGGAATGGCGCAGGCAAAGGAGGACAGGAGCGGGATGAAGGCGCGACCCGACAGGCCGACCTTCGCCATCAACCCGTCCATCAGGAAGGCGGCGCGGACCATGTAGCCGGTCGCCTCCAGCATCAGGATGAAGAAGAAGAGGATCAGGATCTGCGGCAGGAACACGACCACCGATCCGACACCATTGATGACGCCATCGACCAGGAAGGAGCGGACGATGCCGTCGGGCAGGGCGCCGCGCACCGCATTGGCGGCGGCCTCGGCCAGTCCTTCGATCAACGCCATCGGCGCTTCTGACCAGGTATAGACCCCCTGGAACATGACAAAAAGGAGGGCGAGCAACAGGAGAAGACCAAAAACAGGATGCAGCGCAACCCGGTCAACCGCGGCGGTCAGTCGGCGGGAGGGGGTCTCGCGCACGATCGCGGCGCGCGCGATGCGGCCCGCTTCCCTGCGCACCGTATCGAAATCCTGCGCGGAACCGCCGAGATAGGCGCGCGGCGCGCCGTTCAGCAACCCTTCCAGTTCTTCGCGCAGATGATCTAAGCCGCGCTTGCGCACCGCAACGGTCGATATCACCGGCACGCCCAGTTCGCGCGCCAGCACCGCTGCGTCCAGTTCAAGCCCGTCGCGCGTTGCCAGATCAACCATGTTGAGCGCGACGATGGTCGGCAGGCCAAGTGCGAGAAGTTCAAGCGCGAAGCGCAGATGATTGTCCAGATTGGCGGCGTCGACGACGATCACCAGCGCGTCGGGCCGCTTTTCGCCGGTCTGCTTGCCCATCACGACGTCGCGCGTCACCTGTTCGTCGGGGCTGCCGGGGTCCAGGCTGTAGGTGCCGGGCAGATCGACAAGCTCCACCGGGCGGCCGTCGGACAGGGCCAATCGCCCCGCCTTGCGCTCCACCGTGACGCCCGGATAATTGCCCAGCTTCTGCCGCGCGCCGGTCAGCGCATTGAACAGCGCGCTTTTGCCCGCATTGGGATTGCCGACCAGCGCGACCAGCGGCAGCGCGCTCATATGTCCTGCTCCGGTCCCGTGCGCACCGTGACCGCGGCGGCATGACTGCGCCGCATCGCGATGGTCATGCGGCCAATACGGCAAGCGATCGGCCCCTTGCCGAAAATCCCGCCATGGTGCAGCGCTTCAACGCTCGCGCCCTCACACAGGCCGAATTCGCGCAGCCGCTGGCCTTCCGACGGCGACAGGACAGACCAATCGATCAGGTCGACATAAGCAGGTTGGCGCAACGGCAGGTCGGTAAGACGCACAGGAAAGATACTCGCGGGCTATTTCTGCGAGTGACTATCAATACCGATTGGGAAAGACCAGCGCGAATCGCGCGCTGCCAGGATCGATACGCCGTCAGATAGCGGGGTAGCGTAAGCGGCCGATGAAGCGCGACAGGCTCAGCCGCTCGCCGCTGCCTGCGCCCTTGACCTTCGCCTTGAGCTTTTCGAATTGCATCACATTGTCGATCCGGCGCGCCAGGAAGGCGCGGCTGTCGGCATGGCCCTCGCTGTCGTCATCCACGAACACCAACAGCGTGGCGGTGTAGAGCGCGGTCAACGTCGTGCGCTTGCTGTAATGGGCGAGGTCCGTCGTCGTGTCGCCCGCTGCACGCCACATCACGTCCGCCGCGCGCCAGCCCAGCCGGGCGGCGCGCAGGGCGTTGGTCGGCAGCGCGAGGATGGCGATCGCGCGGCGCAGCGCTTCGCGATCGGGCGCCAGCAGCGCCAGCCGCGCCTCGATCAGGACGGTGATTTTCTTGCGGATCGACAGCGCCGCCAGTTCGTCCGCCGGCAGCGCTTCGATCATGCGGGCGTCGATGCTGGCGAACCAGGCGTCGATCATGTCGATCGCGCCATCGGCAAAAGCCAGAGCGGCGATGTCCGCATCCACGCCCTCTTCCGCCGCAGCCATCGCCACGGCCTGTGGGCGCCACCCGTCAAAGGCGGCATGGCGCGCCAGCGCAGGGGCCAGCAGCGCGCGGATTTCGTCGAGGGTGCGGTCCGATGTTTCGCTCATAAATCGTATTTAGGCGCGCGAGGGCAGGCGCACAAGGACCAGCGCCGCCGCAACCGCCGCGGTGCCGACCATGTCGACCGGACTGAGCCATTCGCCAAACAGCAGCCAGCCAAGCAGCGCCGCCACCGCCGGTTGCAGCAGCAGGCTGACCCCCAGCACCAGCGGCGAGAACCAGCCGATCGCATAGGTCAGCAGCCCCTGGCCGATCAGCTGACTCGACAGCGCCAGGACGATCAGTGGAGTCCAATTCCCCGGTATCACCCGCTCGCCCAGCGCCAGCGCGCACAGCAGCAGCGCCGGCGCACTGACCACGCTCGACACCGTGAGCACCGACCAGCTGTCCAGCCGCCCGCGCACCTGTTGCACGATCAGCAGATAAACGGTGTAGAGGATGCCCGCGACCAGGCAGAGCAGGTCGCCCTTGAGGTTGCCGATCGACAGCTCGTAGCTGCCGCCCATCATCACCAGCGCGCCTGCGCCCGCCAGTGCGAGCGCGGCCGTCTGCAATCCGCGGGGCTTCTGGCGCAGCACCAGCATCCCCCAGGCGGGCAGGAACAGCCCGCTCATATTGCCGAATATCGTGGCGTTGGCGACCTTGGTATAGAGGATGCCGACATGCCAGGCGGCGAGGTCGGCGGCGAAGACGAGGCCCGCCAGCGCCAGCGCCATCCATTCGCCCCGCGTGGGCGGCGTGCGCCTTATGCCCGGCCGCGCCAGCAGCAGCAGGAAGGGCAGGGCGAGCGCCAGCCGCCAGAAGGCCGCCGCCACCGGCCCGACATCGGACAGGCGCACCAGCACCGGCCCCAGCGGCAGGATCAGATTCGCCAGCAGCAGCGCGGGAAAGGCGAAGCGCGGCATATCGATCCGCCCGACGGGGGTTGAACTTGACATGCCGGCTCCCTAGCTGGCTTTACGCATCAAGTCCCGTTGCAAATTGCAACTATGATTGCGGGAGATTCCATGACGACCCTGTTCGACCCCATCCAGATCGGCGCGATTGCCGTGCCCAACCGTATCCTGATGGCCCCCCTGACCCGCGGTCGCGCCACGCGCGACCATGTGCCCACCCCGATCATGGTGGACTATTATCGCCAGCGCGCGTCGGTCGGCCTCATCATCAGCGAAGCGACCGGCATTTCGCGCCAGGGACTGGGCTGGCCCTATGCGCCGGGCATCTGGTCCGATGAGCAGGTCGCCGCATGGCGGCCGGTGACGCAAGCGGTCCATGACGCAGGCGGCCGGATCATCGTCCAGCTCTGGCATATGGGGCGCGCGGTCCATTCGAGCGTCACCGGCGAGCAACCCGTATCGTCCAGCGCCACCGCCGCGCCGGACGAGGTGCATACCTATGAAGGCAAACAGCCTTACGAAACCGCCCGCCCGCTGGGCGTGGACGAAATTCCCGGCCTGATCGCCACCTATGTCCGTGCCGCGCATAATGCGATCGCGGCCGGGTTCGACGGGGTGCAGATCCACGCCGCCAACGGCTATCTGATCGACCAGTTCCTGCGCGACAACGCCAATTTCCGTACCGATCAATATGGCGGCAACGTGGAAAATCGGGTGCGGCTGCTGCGCGAAGTGACGCAGGCGGTGGTGGATGCGATCGGCGCGGACCGCGTATCGGTGCGCCTGTCCCCCAATGGCGATTCGCAGGGCGTGGACGACAGCGATCCCGCCAGCCTCTTCGCCCACGCCGCCGACGTGCTGGACGCGATCGGCATCGCCTCGCTCGAATTACGCGAACCCGGGCCGGACGGCACGTTCGGCGCGACCGATGTGCCGCGCCAGTCGCCGCTGATTCGCCAGCATTTCAAGGGGCCGCTGATCCTGAACAGCGATTATGATCAGGATCGCGCGCAGGCGGACCTGGCCAGCGGCCTGGCCGACGCGATCAGCTTCGGCCGCCCGCTGATGGCCAATCCCGATCTGGTCGAACGGTTCCGCATCGGCGCGCCGCTCAATCCAACGCAGGAGATGGCGACCTGGTACGGACAGGGCGAGAAGGGCTATACCGACTATCCGACGCTGGCGCAGGCAAAGACGGACGCCTGAACCCTGCTATGGTCGAATGAAAAGGGCTCCGTAAGGAGCCCTTTTTTACATGCCGAAGCGTTCGCGCAGCGCCAGCATGGCGATGGCCGCCTTGGCCGCCTCGCCGCCCTTGTCCTTTTCGGTCGGCTTCGCGCGGGTCAGCGCCTGCGCTTCGTTTTCGACGGTCAATATGCCGTTGCCGATCGCGATCGCATCCATGCTCAGCGCCATCAGGCCGCGGGCGCTTTCGTTCGACACCACTTCGAAATGATAGGTTTCGCCGCGAATGACCACGCCGATCGCGACGAAGCCGTCATAGCGGCCGCTTTCCGCCGCCAGCGCGATGGCGCCGGGGATTTCCAGCGCGCCCGGCACTGCTACCACCTCATATTTGTGACCGGCCTCGTCCAGCGCCGCTTTGGCGCCTTCGATCAGCAGGTCGTTCAGATGGTCGTAGAAGCGCGCTTCGACGATCAGGAATTTTGCCATGATGATATGTCCTTACAGCTCGATCGGCCGCTGCCCAACCACGGCCAGGTCATAGCCGTCAAGCGCGATCAGGCTGTGGTGGCTGTTGGTCAGCAGGATCATGTCATGCACGCCCAGGTCCGCCAGGATCTGCGCGCCCGCGCCATAATTGCGCAATTCGTCCATGTCGCCCTGGACGATGCCGGCATTATGCTGCAGCATCCGTGTCAGCATATCGGGCTCGTCGCCGCGCAGGATGACGATGATCCCTGCGCCTTCCTCGCCGATAATCTCCATGCAGCGCGGCAGCAGGCCGGTGCGCGCGCCCAGCTTGCCGAATGTATCGCTCAGCGGCGACATCTGGTGCATGCGCACCAAAGTCGGCTTGTCGGGATCGACATGACCCTTTTGCAGCACCAGCTGCTCGGTCTGGGTCGCCTTGTTGTAGAAGCTGATCGCCTTCCAATCGCCGCCCCAGCGGCTGTCGAACGTGGTCTCGGCGCGGCGCTCGATCATATGGTCGTGGCGGCGGCGATAGGCGATCAGGTCGCGGATCGTGCCGATTTTCATCTTATGCTTGCTGGCGAAGGGGATGAGGTCGTCCAGGCGCGCCATCGTGCCATCATCCTTCATCACTTCGCAGATCACGCCCGACGGGTTGAGACCCGCCAGCCGTGCGACATCGACCGCCGCTTCGGTATGACCGGTGCGCACCAGCACGCCGCCATCCTTGGCGATCAGGGGGAAGACATGGCCGGGCGTCACGATATCGCCCTTGCCCTTCGACCCGTCGATCGCGACGGAGATGGTGCGGGCGCGGTCGGCGGCGCTGATGCCGGTGGTCACGCCTTCGCGCGCTTCGATCGACACGGTGAAAGCGGTTTCATGCCGCGTGCCGTTGTTGCGGCTCATCAGGTCCAGGCCCAGTTCTTCAGTCCGACTCTTGGTCAGCGCCAGGCAGATGAGGCCGCGGCCGTGGGTCGCCATGAAATTGATCGCGTCGGGGGTCGCCATCTGCGCCGGGATGACTAGGTCGCCCTCATTCTCGCGATCCTCGTCATCGACCAGGATGAACATGCGGCCGTTGCGGGCTTCGTTGATGATCTCTTCGGGGCTGGCGAGCGCGGTGCCGCCTTCGCGCCTGAGCAGATAGGATTCCAGCTTGCCCAGCGTGTCGGCGGTCGGGTTCCAGTCGCCTTCGCCCAGTTTGCGCAGCGAATTGGCGTGCAGGCCAGCGGCGCGGGCCAGGCCGGAACGGGACATGCCGCCGTCAGTAACGAGGCTGCGGACGGTATCGATCAGGGCAGACGACATGGAAACGACTCCTTCCCACCAGTGGGATTGAGCCGGATATCACATTACAATGTGATTAATTCAAGAGGCAATCACATGCTGCGGTTGCGAAGGCTCTGCATCCGGTCGAGATAGCGGGCCAGCACATCGATCTCCAGGTTGAAGGCGCGCCCGTCGGGCAGGCTGTCCAGCGTCGTCGCGGCGGCGGTATGCGGGATGATGTTCAGCCCGAAATATACGCTGCCGTCGGCCTGATCATCGACGCTGTTGACCGTCAGCGATATGCCGTCGAGCGTGATCGACCCTTTGGCCGCCAGCGCGGCGGCAAGGTCGGCGGGCGCGCTGATCGTCAGCCGGGTCGAATCGCCTTCGCGCACCGCCGACACCAGATGGCCGATGCCATCGACATGGCCCGTCACGATATGCCCGCCCAGTTCGTCGCCGACCTTGAGCGCCCGTTCCAGATTCAGCCGGCCGCCTTCATCCCATAGGCCCGGCGCTGTGCGCGCCACGGTTTCCGCCGACAGGTCCACCGCGAACCAGTCATCGCCCTTTTCCACCACCGTCAGGCAGGCGCCCGAACAGGCGATCGACGCGCCGATGGCGACGCCGTCCATATCATAGGCGCTGCCGATGACCAGCCGCAGGTCGCCGCGCTGCTCATGGCTGCGGATGGTGCCAATGTCAGTGATGATGCCGGTGAACATGAAACGTAAAGGCCCTTTCAAACCACATCCGTTCGGTTCGAGCTTGTCGAGAACGAAGCGCTCTGTTCTCGACAAGCTCGAACCGAACGGAAGTTGGAAATAAGCCCTAAGCGCTCGCGACCCGCTCGTAAACCTCCAGCCTGTCGTCGCCCAGCGTGCGGCCGTCGGTCATCCGCCAGCGGCCATGGGCATCGGCCAGATCGAACAGCCCGATGTCGCCGATCCCGGCAAGGCCGGACCCGATGATGATCGGCGCGCGATAGAGCAGCAGCCGATCGACCAGTCCCGCGCGCAGGAAAGCCGCCGCGGTTTCCGCCCCGCCTTCGACCAGCAGATGGTCAACCCGCTCCAGCGTCGCAATCTCCTCCGGCGCGCCGATCCGCGTCCAGCCTTCCGGCGCGTCGCCCCGGCTCAGCAACACCCGGCGTGGGGAACGATCCGCCAGCCCCGCCAGCCGCACGTCCAGCGTCGGGGCATCCGCCCTGAGCGTCCCGCCGCCCACCAGAATGGCGTCATGCCGCGCCCGCTCCATATGGGCATGGGCGCGCGCATCCGGGCCGGTGATCCAGCGGCTCGATCCGTCCGCCAACGCGATTCGTCCGTCGAGCGAGAGGCCGAGCTTCAATGTCACATGCGGCCGCCCCAACGTCTGGCGCAGCACGAACCCGGCCATGGCGCGCGCGGCCTCATCCGCCATCAGACCCATCTCGACCGCCACGCCGCGGTCGCGCAGCCAGGCTGCGCCCTGTCCGTTCGTGCGCGGATCGGGATCGCGCAGCGCGATTACCATACGGCCGATGCCGGCGCGCGCCATCAGGTCGGCGCAGCGCGGCCCGCGTGGCGACAGATGGAAGCAAGGCTCCAGCGTGACATAGGCCGTCGCCCCCGCCGCCCGGTCCATCGCCTGGTCCAGCGCCTGCGCCTCGGCATGGGGACGGCCGCCCTTCTGGGTCCAGCCGCGTCCGACGATCCGGCCGTCGCGAACGATCAGGCAGCCGACATTGGGATTGGGGGTGGAAAGGCCGCGCCCGCGCGCCGACAGGGCGATGGCGGCGGCCATATAGCGCCGGTCCTGCGCGGACGTCTCCCGCTTGGGCGAAGCCGCGTCGCTCAGGGCCGGGCTGCTCCCGCAGGGGTCGCGCCGGGCGTCTTGCCGGTCGCTTCCGCCTTGGCCAGCCGCTCGTCCAGCAGCGCGTCGATCTGCTTTACCGCTTCCTTGCGGCGGGCGGTGTTGCGGGCTTCCTCCTCACGCCATTCGATGCCGAAGGCGTCGGCGAAACCCTGCATCTTCTTCTGATTCTTCTGCAACGCCGCCTCGCGCTTGGCGAAGTCGATCTTCTGCTGCAAGATGATCGCCGCGTCGGACCGGTTCGCGTCCCAGCTCTGCACATAGATGATCTTGTTGCGCGTCGGCATCGTGTTGGTGTTGGCGTCCACGATGAACGCCCAGATGACGACATAGGTCAGCGCGACCGAAACGCCCAGCAGCGGCCATTTATGCCGCCGCTGCTGCTTGAAATAGCCCCAGAAATCGCCAAGCGCATTTTTGGGGGAAACGGGACGGGGAAAGATCGCCATGCCGCCCTTATAGGCCAGGGCGGGCGCAGATGCAAAATGGTCCATGGCGGCTTTCCCCTAAATGCCCCTTCGACGGCTCCGGCGGCCCTTGCCCTATCGTTCCGTCAGGGTGAAGCGCACCGTCAATATCTTGGACGAAGCCACCGCCACGCCGTCGCGAGTCGCGGGGCGGAAGCGCCATTTGCGCAGGGCGTGGCGCTGCGTCGCTACCCAGAAACTCGCGTCCGTCGCGGATATTTTCTCGATATCGGTGACACGGCCTTCCGGGCTGATCGTCACGCGCACGGTCACTGTCCCTTCCAACCCTTGCCGGATCATCGCGCCTGGATAGTCGGGCTGGAAGGCGGACAGGGCGCGCGGATCGATCGCCGGTTCGGTCAGCACTGGATCGGCCAGGGGCGGGGGCGATGGAGCAATATAGGGTTGGACCGGACCCGTGCCGGTGCTGCTGCCCGCGGTTCCGGTCAGCGGCGGATCGCCTTTGGGCAAATCGATCAGCGGATCTGTGACGGTCGGCCGTTCGCGTTGCTGCGGCCGGGTCTGCACCTTGGGGTCGGTCCGAATATTTTCCGTCGGTTCGGGCGGGGGTGGCGGATCGAGCGGTATGTTGGTGCCGATGATCGGCGGCGTCGGCGTGACGAACTGGATCACCTCCTTGGGGATCAGCAGGAAGGCGCCGATCACCACCGCATGGACGGCCACCGTGCCGCCCAGGCCCAGCGGCGATTTGCGACCCGTGCCATAGCGCGCTGGCCCGCCTGTTTCCGTCACCCGATTCGTTGTGCTGTGTCCGATTGCCGATAGGGTCATGAGTCGCATCGTCTGGCTCCTCTCTGTCGCATCCTCTCACCGATGTCGGTTCTTGTTGTCCGAACCTTGACCGTCGATGAAATGATACAACATTATTTAATGATATGTTGCAACATAAATTATGAGGTCTGCAACATTGCCGCTGCATCGCGACATATGGCGGCAAAGATGGGATGCGAGGGGAGGGGCGATCCCGCTTTCAGGAGCCTCCATGCATTTTCGTCACTGCCTTTCTGCTGTCTCACTCGCTGTCGCGTTGCTGGCCTCGGCGCCGCTTCTGGCGCAGCCGCCCGCCGGCCCCGAAACCGGTCCCTGGGCGGCCGATGCCGATGGCGACGGCGCGATCACGCGGGACGAGATGCGCGCCTATATGGAGCGCCGCTTCGGTCTGATGGACCCGGACAGCGACGGGTTGGTGCCGGTTAAGACGATGCAGCGCATGCTGGGCCATGAACGGCAGGCGCGGGCACCGGCGCAGGGTGAGGGGAAGGGCGGTGGCCCCGGCAAGGGTCGTGGCGGTCCCGGTGGTCCTCGCCCCGGCGGTGCAGGCGGTCCGCCGCCCGGTGACCGTCCGCATGGGGACGACCGCGACGACGCCGCTCCTCCGCCGCCGCCCGGCCGCGCCATGCCTTATCCCGAAGACAGCAATGACGATGGTCAGATCGACCGCGCCGAATTTCTCGCCCCCGCGCTCGCCCTGTTCGCCGATCAGGACCGCAATGGCGACGCCGTGCTGACCGCCGATGAACTGCCGCCGCCGCATGGTGGCGAGGGGCATCGCGAAGACTAAGTTTCCCAGCCAGGAATCGGCCGCCTCTCCTCTCCTCTGCGCGGCCGGTTCCGCTGGGGCGCGTCGTTTGGCCCGACGCGCCCCAGCATCTTTTCGGGCGATGCGCTGACGCGCGTGTCAGGACGGCTGGTGCGGCTCTACCCCTTAGAAAAACGTATCGACCGTGTGAATGGCAAGGCCGACCAGCCCGCCGACCAAAGTGCCGTTGACCCGGATATATTGCAGGTCGCGCCCGACCGCATTTTCCAGCCGACTGGTGACCGTGCCCGCGTCCCAGCCGCGCACCGTGTCGCTGACCAGCCGGACGATCGCATCGCCATAGCTGGCGGTTGCGCCCACCGCGGCGCGGCGCACGAAGCGGTTGATGACCAGCCGCAACCGCGCTTCCTGCTGCAACGTGCCGCCCAGTTGGCGCAGCGCTTCGCCCAGTCGCCCGGCCATCGCCTTGCCCGGATCGCGCACCGCGCGCAGCAGGCCGGCGCGCGCCTGTTCCCACATGCCCTCGATCCAGCGCTGCATCGCCGGATTATCGACGATTTCGTCGCGGACCTTGGCGACCTTGGCCTGCATCTCCAGGTCGAACTGCAGGTCGAAGGCGAGCTTCGCCATGCCTTCCTCCGCCTTCAGGCGCAGGCTGTGGCCGGGATCGGCGGCCATGTCCGCCAGCATCTTGCGCAGCCCCGACAGGATGGCATTGGCCAGATTTTCGTCCAGCCCGGTCCACCGCAGCACCTTGCCCGCCCGTTCCTGCACCATCTGGCGGATCAGATGCTCGTTCGCCTCCAGCGTGCGGTCCGCCCAGTGGATGATGCCGTCCATCACCGGCGCATGGCGGCCGTCCCGCATCGCCGCCTCGATAGCCTGCCCCGCCAGCGGGCCGATATTGATCGCGCGCAGCCGCTGGCCGATCGCGCCCTTCACCATGCCGCCCAGCGGTTCCTGGTCCAGCGCCTCCAATATGTCGGCCACCAGCCGCGACGCGCCCTCGCGCAGCCGCCCGTCGCCTTCCGACGGACTGGCCAGAAAACGCCCCGCCGCCGCGGCGACGTCCATGCCCCGCATCCGTCGCGCAACCACGGCAGGAGTCAGGAAATTGTCGCGCAGGAACAGGGCGAGCGTATCGCCGATCCGGTCTTTATTGCGCGGGATGATCGCGGTGTGCGGGATGGGCAGGCCCATCGGATGGCGGAACAGCGCGGTGACCGCGAACCAGTCGGCCAGGCCGCCGACCATCGCCGCCTCGGCAAAGGCCTGGACGAAGCCGATGGCGGGGTGGAGGTGGACGGTGGCGCGCGCGGTGACGAACAGCACCGCCATCGCCACCAGCATCCCGGTCGCCACCAGCCGCATGCCTCGCGCAGGGTGCGGGGCGGGCACGGCCCTGGGCCGGGGGATGCGTAGCAACGTCATGGCCGTCCAACGGTTACGCCGCCGTTTCGTTCAGGCAAAGCCTTCTTTTACCGACCTCATTCGGCGGGATGCGGATGCACCGGCCGATCCTTGTCATCGCCCGCCTTGTAGGTCAGCAGGCCCCGGCCCAGTCGCGGCCCGACCCAGCTTTCTATCGCCACCGCCAGGCTGAAGGTCGCCGGCACGATGACCAGCGTCAGCACCGTCGAGAGCAGAAGGCCGCCGATCACGGTGATGCCCATGGGGGCGCGCCAGGCACCGTCGCCCGACAGCGCCAGCGCAGTCGGCACCATACCCGCGACCATCGCGACCGTGGTCATGACGATCGGCTGGGCGCGCTTATGCCCTGCGTCCACGATCGCCTCGAACTTGGGCACGCCCTTCTCCATCTCCTCCAGCGCGAAGTCGATGACGAGGATCGAGTTTTTGGCGACGATGCCCAGCAGCATCAGCAGGCCGATCAGCACCGGCATGGAAATGGGCTCGCCGGCGATATGCAGCGCCAGCGCACCGCCCAGCGGGGCGAGCAGCAGCGACCCCAGATTGACGAAGGGCGGCATGATCCGCTTGTAGAGCAGCACCAGCACCGCCAGCACCAGCAGGATGCCCGATGCGACCGCGATCATGAAATTGGTCAGCATTTCCGCCTGGAACTTGCTGTCGCCCGCGTTGATCTTCTGGATGCCCTGGACCTTGCCGTCATTGATCGCCTTCATCAGTGGCAGCGCGTTGATTTTGGCGGTCGCCTGGCTGGTGACGATGCCAGGGGCGAGATCCGCGCCCACGACGATGCGGCGGATCTGGTTGTACCGGCGGATCTGCGTCGGCCCTGCGCCGAAATGGATGTCGGCCACGACCTTGAGCGGCACCGATCCGCCGTTGACGGTCGGCACCGGCATGTTCTGGATCGTGCCGATATCCTTGCGGCTATCCTCGGCGATCGACACGCGGATCGGGATCTGGCGGTCGGACAGCGAGAATTTGGCGCTGTTCTGGTCGATGTCGCCGATCGTCGCGATGCGGATCGACTGGCTGAGCGCTGCGGTGGTCACGCCCAGGCTGGCGGCCAGGTCAAGGCGCGGGGTGATGATGATTTCCGGGCGCTGCATATCGCCCTGCACGCGCGGCGCGCGCAGTTCGGGGATGCGCGCCATTTCCGCGACCAGCTGGTTGGCGGTGCGTTCCAGCTTTTCCGGGTCGTCCGACCCGAACATCATGATGATGTCGCGGCCAAAGCCGCCGCCCGACTGCGATTGGAAATTGACCCGCGCGTCGGCGACGGTCTGGAATTGCGGCGCGATCTTGCGCTCCCAATCGACCGAGCTGATCGGGCGCGTCTTCTTGAGCGTCAGGAAGATATCGGCCGTGGTCGGCTCGATATCGGCGAAGGCGGCCTCCACCACGTCGGTATCGGCGGTCAGCATGTCGGCGACCTTGCGGGTGATGGCGGTCGTCTGCGCCAGGGTGCTGCCCGGCACGGTTTCGATCTTCACCTGGCTGAAATCTGTGTTGGTGACCGGCTGGAACGTCATCGGCAGCGTCGCGAAGGCGATGATCGTCGCGATGAACGCCAACGCGCCGATGCCCACGGTCCAGACGCGATGGTCCAGGAACAGGGCGGTGAAGCGCCGCCAGCCGCCGCGCGCGCGATGGGCGATCGCCCGGCGCTCGTCCAGGGACCAGCGCAGCACGCTCATATAGCGGTCCATCATCCAGCCTTCGCCATGGCTTTCCTCGCCATGAGCTTTGAGGAAATAGGCCGCGATCATCGGCGTGATGAGGCGCGCGACGCCCAGGCTCATCAGCACAGACACCACCACGGTCATGCCGAACTGGATAAAGAACTGGCCCGATATGCCGGGCATCAGGGCGACCGGCAGGAATACGGCGACGATCGCCATGGTGGTGGCCAGCACGGCCAGGCCGATTTCGTCCGCCGCGTCGATCGACGCCTGATAGGCGGATTTGCCCATGCGCATATGGCGCACGATATTCTCGATCTCCACGATGGCGTCATCGACCAGCACGCCCGCGACCAGGCTGAGCGCCAGCAGCGAAATGCTGTTCAGCGTAAAGCCCATCATTTCCATGAACCAGAAGGTGGGGATTGCCGACAGCGGGATCGCCAGCGCCGAAATCATCGTCGCGCGCCAGTCGCGCAGGAACAGGAAGACGATGACGACCGCCAGCACCGCGCCCTCGATCATCGCGGCCATGGCAGAATGATATTGTTCTTTGGTATATTCGACGCTGGTGTAGAGCTGCTTGAACTGGACCTTGGGATTTTCCTTCTTCAGCTGCTCCAGCACCTTCATCGATTCGTCATAAACGGTGACGTCGGACGTGCCCTTGGCCTTTTCCATGCTGAAACTGGTGACCTGCCGCCCGTTCATCAACGACAGGTTGCGCTGTTCGGCATACATGTCACGCACTTGCGCGATATCGGCCAGCTTCACCGTGCGCGCGCCGCTGATCGCGATTTGGGTGGCACCCAGATCGCGGGCGTTGCGCGCATTGCCCAGCACGCGGATCGACTGTTCGGCGCCGGCGATTTCGGTGCGGCCGCCCGCGGCGTTCAGGTTTACCTGTTGTAGCTGGGCGTTCACTTGCGCGGCGGTGATGCCAAACGCCTGCAACTTGGCCGGGTCCAGGATGACGCGGATTTCGCGGCTGACGCCGCCGCCACGATTGACCGCCGCCATGCCGCTCACCGACAGCAGCCGCTTTGCCACGGTATTGTCGACATACCAAGACAGTTCCTCCAGCGTCATATCGGTCGCTTCGGCGCTGAAATAGGCGATCGGCCCGCCATCAATGTCGATCCGGGTGACCTGCGGCTCCAATATGCCATCGGGCAGGTCGCTGCGAATCTGATCGACGGCGTTCTTGACGTCGTTGACTGCGCGGTCGACCGGCGTGCCGATCTGGAACTGGACATTGGTCAGCGACCGGCCTTCGGACGCGAAGGAGGTGATTTCATCGACGCCGCTGATCCCGCGCACCGCCGCTTCGATCCGCTGCGTAACCTGCGTCTCCAGCTCCGTCGGGGCTGCGCCGGGCTGGCTGACGACCACACTGACCGCCGGGAAGCTGATGTCGGGGTTGTTGTTGACGTCCATCCGCATGAAACTGACGATGCCCGCCAGCATCAGCGCGGCGAACAGGACGAGCGGCGTCACCGGGTTGCGGATGGCCCATGCGGAAATATTGCGAAAATTCATGACGGGCTTCCTTCACCGGACGCGCTGGCGCGTCCGTCCAACCTGTGCCGGACGCAGGTCCGCGTCCCATTAAACCTGTTCGCCGCGCCCGATGGCGCGTATCCTGCCGTCTGGCGCACGCGGCCTGCATCGACCGCGCGACATGCCTAGCGGACTTTCAACAATTCCGGTTTCACCTTCTGCCCCGGCGTCAGGAAGGCGCCGGCGGAGGTGACGATGCTTTCCGCGCCGTCGATCCCGCTGGTCACGGCGACCCCGGCATCGGACACCTGGCCCACCGTCACGTTGCGGCGCTCAACCTGGTTCTTGGCGTTGACGATATAGACATAGCTGCCCTTGGGATCGCTCTGCACCGCCGATTCGGGGAGTAATGGCGCGCTGCCCGATCCGCTGGTGATGGTGGCGGCGGCAAAACCGCCGGGGCGGATCGCGGGATTATAGGGGACGGCGATGCGCGCAATGCCCTGCCGCGTCTGGGGGTCGACCACGGGCGACACCTGCCAGATGCGGCCGGCGAACTGCTCGCTATGGCCGATCGGCGTCACCATGGCGCTATTGCCCGGACGCAGCGTCGCCAGGTCGCCCTCGGCCACCTGGGCCTGCAATTCCATCTCGCCATCCTTGGCCAGGCGGAACAGCACGCCGCCGCCCGCCTGGACGATCTGGCCCGGTTCGACCGCGCGGGTCAGGACCAGGCCGGATGCGGGCGCGCGAATGTCCAGCCGCCCGGTGCGGGCGCGCTGTTCGGCAAGCTGCGCGGCGGCCACGCTGACGCGGGCTGCGGCTGCGTCGCGTGTCGCGGTGCGCTGATCGATATCGGCGGCGCTGATGAAGCCGCGGCCGACCAGCGCCTTCGCGCGGTCGAGCTGGGCCTGGGCGAGCTTGGCGTCGGCGCGGGCGACGTCCACCTGGGCGGCGAGCGATCGCACCTGTTCGACCTGGACCGAGCGTTCGATGATCGCCAGCGGCTGGCCAGCGCGCACCCAGTCGCCCGGCTGCACCAGCACGCGGCTCACCATGCCGCCTTCGCCCACGACGCCGACCGGCATGTCGATCCGCGCGGCCAGCGATCCGGTGGCCGTCACAGTGCGGGCGACGACCGACTGGCCGGGCCGGATGACGGTGACGACCGGCACTTGGGCGGCAGGCGCGGCGGGGGTGGCCGCCGTGTCGCCACGCATCGATATCCAGGCGGCTGCGGCGACCAGCACCACGGCCGCGCCGCCGCCGATCAGCAACAGGCGTTTGCGCCGACGGCGCGCCTCATAATCGTCGATGACGACCATCGAGTCGCCCACCAGCTGGGTTTCGTAATTCATGCCGCTTCTCGTCTCTCCGGCGCATCGCCATGTCGGCAACTGTGTTATATGAATATAGCACCGCTCTCAACCCCCAATATCATGGTTCAAAGGGGGACGGCAAAGCGATATTGCGGGACGGGTGGAGGGTGGAGTGCGGTGCGCCGTTCGTCTATACAGATGGAAACATATGGACTCGCCCATGCCCCGGTCGTGGCGCAGCGGCGTTGCCATGCGGAGAGGAGCGCGCCGTGGATTTGCTGGGGTGGATCGTCATCGGCCTGCTGGCCGGCGCATTGGCCAAACTCATCATGCCCGGTCGTGACCCGGGCGGGTGTATCGTGACCATATTGCTGGGCATAGCCGGGGCGTTGCTGGCCGGCTTTGTCGGTCGGCTGGCGGGCGTCTATGCGCCCGGCGAGCGCGCCGGTTTCATCGCCGCCATATTGGGCGCGGTCGCCGTGCTGGCGCTGTACCGCTTTTTCGCGGCGCGGCGCTGAACCCCACATAAAAGCGAACCCCGGACGAAAAAAAGGGACCGCGCCATGGCGCGGTCCCTTTTGTGTGTCTGCGGGATGGGCGTTTAGCGCACCGAACCTCGACGAACCAGATTGACGATCGCGAGCAGAATGATCGCGCCGACCAGCGACACCAGGAAGCTGTAAAGCGTCAGGCCCGCATTGTTGATCGAGCCGCCGCTAAAGATCAGGCCGCCGATGAACGCGCCGACGATACCAACCACGATGTTCAGCAGGATGCCCTGCTGCGCGTCGGTCCGCATCACCATGCTGGCGAGCCAGCCAATGACGCCGCCGACGATAAGCCACAAGATAATGCCCATGTTACTCTCCTTGACCACGCCCCCAGCGGGTTGGGTGCTGTCTCAACGGAGAAGAAGGCGTCCCGTTCCATGGGGTAAAAAATGATTCCGGGCTGGAAACTATCTTGGCTTTGCGCCGTTTTGCGCGCCCTCGCGTCGGTTGCCCGGTGGGGCAAGCAAAAGGGCCGCCGGATCGGCATCCGGCGGCCCTTTTTCGTTCATGGGCAGGCGACCTGACGGCCGGTCAGTATTTTTGCTGCCGTTCGTAAAGCGATTTATAATATTGGATGCGGGTCACGCGCAGACCGTGCATGCCAGAGCGATCGACCGCCCGCTGCCAGCTCGCAAATTCCTCCAGCGTCAGATTATAACGCGCGCACGCCTCATCGACGCTCAGCAATCCGCCATTCACGGCAGCGACGACCTCCGCCTTGCGCCGTACCACCCAGCGTGTGGTGTCGGCCGGCGGCAGGCTGTCGAGGGTAAGGGGTTCCCCCAATGGCCCGACGACCTGAGCCGGCTTGATTTTCTGGTTCTCGATCATTCTAACCCTCAAAGTGCGGCACTGGCGTTACCGAATTCAGTCGTGAAACCCTTATCTGCATCAGCCCTGAAGAACGGCTAAAGCGCCACGGTAAACACGGCCTTCATCATTTCTGCCCCCTGGCTAAACGGCTCGCGATCAACGGGTGGAAACTTCCCGCGAGACGCACGGCTTCGATCTTGCCGCCGGAACGTGGCGCGAAAAGGCCCGCCAGTTCCTGGACCCAGTCTTCGCTTCCGCCCTGCCCCCGCAGGACGCCCGCCACCGCCTGCGCGGTCGGACTGGCCGCCTGCGCCGCCGCTGTCGCAGCCCGCAGGAATGGCCAGGCCGGCACGCGCGGCCGACTGAAGGGTCTGGGGGAGCCAGGCTTTAACCCGCCACCCCGAAGGAAACTCAGATCCATGACCCCTGTGTAGCGGGCAATGAATAAGGGTCGGTAAACTCGACACCGCATTCCTGACTCGTCCGAGCCGCCTTTCGCGTCGATCCGTCCCGATTATGGGCAAAGCGCCGCTACCTTTTGTTAACTTTTGCGCGCCGGGCGATGCTGCACTATATGCGCGCCATGCAGCCTCAGTTTCAGCTTCCCCAGCCGCTCAGTGCGCGGCGCATCGTCGTCGCCATGTCGGGCGGCGTGGACTCCAGCGTCGTCGCCGCGCTCGCGGCCAAAACCGGTGCGGAAGTGATCGGCGTCACGCTCCAGCTTTACGATCATGGCGCGGCGGTGGGTCGCACCGGCAGCTGCTGCGCGGGGCAGGACATACGCGATGCGCGCGCGGTCGCCGACCGCATCGGCATCGCGCACTATGTCTTTGATTATGAAACCGCCTTTCGCGATTCGGTGATCGCCGACTTCGCCGACGAATATATGGCCGGGCGCACGCCGATCCCCTGCGTGAAGTGCAATATGGGGGTGAAGTTCACCGACCTGTTCCAGATCGCCCGCGACCTGGGTGCCGACTGCCTCGCCACCGGCCATTATGTGCAGCGGGTCGAGGGCGATCAAGGCGCGGAACTGCACCGCGCCGCCGATCCGGCGCGCGACCAGAGCTATTTCCTCTTCGCCACGACTCAGGCGCAGCTCGACTATCTGCGTTTTCCGCTGGGCGGGTTGCCCAAGCCGCAGGTGCGCGAGATTGCCGCCGAATTGGGTCTTTCGGTCGCGCTCAAGCCCGACAGCCAGGACATCTGCTTCGTGCCCGACGGCGACTATGCCAAGATTGTGCGCAAGCTGCGCCCCGACGCGGACGAAGGCGGCGACATCGTCCATATCGACGGCCGGGTGCTGGGCCGGCACAAGGGCATGATCCACTTCACCGTCGGCCAGCGCAAGGGGCTGGACATTGGCGGGCAGCCCGACCCGTTCTATGTCGTGCGGCTGGATGCAGCGGCCAAGCGCGTGATCGTGGGGCCACGCGCGGCGCTCGCGGTGTCGGGCGCGGTGCTGAGCGACATCAACTGGCTGGGCGGCGATTTTACCGGACCGCTGACCGCGAAGGTGCGATCGATGGCCAAGCCTGTGCCCGCAAGGCTGGACGGCGATCGTCTGCTGTTCGACGCGCCCGAATATGGCGTCGCACCGGGACAGGCTGCGGTTCTCTACGCAGGCGAGCGCATCCTGGGCGGCGGCTGGATCGCCAGCACCCAGGCGGCGATGGCGGAAGCAGCCCTCTAGGCATGTCACTATACGCTCGCTCCTGGCTGTTTAGCGGCTGGGTGCTGCTGGTGTTCTTCACCTTTCCCTTGTGGTCGGCTCCTATAGAGCAGACTGTCGGCCCCGATGGGTTCTGGCTTATCGCCGCATTCTGGCTGGGCCATGCTTTCGTTCCGATGTTCCTGCTCAAATGTCCCGACTGCGGGTTATCGCCTTTTATCAGCAGCAAAAAGTTCATGGCTTGGCAGACCGTTTGGCCGCGAAGGATTTGCGGGCATTGCGGTCACGACCACGGGAATGCCCACGTGGACCGGTAGATGGCCGTAATGCCCCCCCAAACCTTGCCCTTTCGCGCCCCCGCGCGTAAGGCCCGCGCGTCATGACTCGCCCGCTCACCTTCGCCATCCCCAAGGGCCGCATCCTCGATGAAGCGCTGCCCCTGCTTGCCAAAGCCGGTATCGCGCCGGAGGCGGAATTTCATGACAAGAAAAGCCGCGCGCTGCGCTTCGCCACGAACCGCCCCGACGTGTCGATCATCCGCGTGCGCGCCTTCGACGTCGCCACCTTCGTCGCCCATGGCGCGGCGCAGATCGGCATCGTCGGCTCCGACGTGGTGGAGGAGTTCAGCTATTCTGAACTCTACGCGCCGGTCGATCTCGACATCGGCCATTGCCGCCTGTCGGTCGCCGAGCCGGTCGATGCGGGGGACGAGGATCAGGCCGCGATGAGCCATGTCCGCGTCGCGACCAAATATCCGCACCTCACCCGCCGCTATTATGAAGCGCGCGGGTTGCAGGCCGAATGTGTGAAATTGAACGGCGCGATGGAACTGGCCCCCTCGCTCGGCCTGTCGCGCCGGATCGTTGATCTCGTGTCATCGGGCGCGACGCTCAAAGCAAATGGCCTCATTGAAACCGACATCATCATGCAGATCAGCGCCCGCCTGATCGTCAACCGCGCCGCCTACAAGATGCGCTCGGCCGAACTCTCGCCGCTGGTGGAGGCGTTCCGCGCCGCTGTGGGGATGAAGGATGCCGCGTGATATAATGCCACCTGCTCCTGCGCAGGCGGGAGCCCAGTCGATACGCCGTCCTTTGACGCAAGGTATAGCGCGATGACCTTCCGCCTTTCCACCACCGACGCCGATTTCGCGGCCGCCTTCACCACGCTGGTCAACGACCGCCGTGAAGCGGACGAAGACGTCTCGCGCGATGTCACCGCGATCCTCAAAGCCGTGCGCGCCGGTGGCGACGCGGCGCTGGCCGACTATACCCAGCGTTTCGATCGCCATGACCTCAACATCAGCGGTTGGTCGGTAACGGTAGCGGAAACCCGCGCCGCGCTCGACGGCATCTCGACCGAACTGCGCGACGCGCTCGAACTCGCCGCCGCGCGCATCACCGCCTATCACGAAAAGCAGCGCCCGCAGGACAGCGACGGCGTGGACAGCGCGGGCGTTCGCCTCGGCGCGCGTTGGAGCGCGGTGGACGCCGCCGGCCTCTATGTGCCGGGCGGCCGCGCCGCCTATCCCAGCTCGCTGCTGATGAACGTCATCCCCGCCAAGGTTGCGGGCGTCCGCCGCATCGCCATGGTGACGCCAACGCCGGGGGGCGAGATCAACCCGCTCGTCCTGGCCGCCGCGCAGATTGCGGGGATCGAGGAGATATGGCGGGTCGGCGGTGCGCAGGCCGTCGCCGCGCTCGCCTATGGCACTGACCGGATCGCACCGGTGGACGTCATCACCGGTCCCGGCAACGCCTGGGTCGCCGAAGCCAAGCGGCAGCTTTACGGCGTGGTCGGCATCGACATGGTCGCCGGCCCGTCCGAGATCGTCGTCGTCGCCGATGGCCGGAACGACCCGGAATGGACCGCCGCTGACCTGCTCAGCCAGTCGGAACATGACCCGACCAGCCAGTCGATCCTCTTCACCGACGATGCGGCCTTTGCCGATGCGGTCGCGCAAGCGGTCGATCGCCAGATCCCGACGCTGTCCACCAGCGCGGTCGCCCGCACCAGCTGGGACGCCAATGGCGCGATCATCCTGGTCCGTGACCTGGACGAGGCCATGCCGCTGGTCGATCGGCTCGCGCCCGAACATCTCGAACTCGCGGTGGACGACCCCGACCGCTATTTCGCGCAGGTGCGCCATGCGGGGTCCGTGTTCCTCGGCCGGATGACGCCCGAAGCCGTCGGCGATTATGTCGCCGGGCCGAATCACGTCCTGCCGACCGGCCGCCGCGCCCGCTTCTCGTCGGGCCTGTCGGTGCTCGATTTCATGAAGCGCACCAGTTTCCTCAGCCTCGACGCCGCGGCGATCGGCGCGATCGGCCCCGCCGCCGTCGCGCTGGCGCGGGCGGAAGGCTTGCCCGCCCACGCAGCGTCCGTGGCGCTAAGGTTGAAATAGGCACCGTTCGCCCTGAGCCTGTCGAAGGGCCATATTTTTCTTTAAGACGGGCAGGGCTTCGACAAGCTCAGCCCGAACGGCTATTGGATTATCGATGAACGACCGCTCCAAATCTCGCTCCGCCGCGCGCCTCGCCGCGGTCCAGGCGCTGTATCAGCTCGAAATGGAGGGCACGCCCGTCCATGTTCTGCTGCATGAGTTCCACCAGCATCGGCTGGGCGCCACGATCGAGGATGTGACCTACGCCCCGGCGGAGGAGTCGTTCTTCGACGATGTCGTGACCGGCGTGGACAAGCGCCGCGACGAGATTGACGCGCTGATCGCCGCCCGCCTGTCGAGCGGTTGGAGCCTCGACCGGCTCGACAAGCCGATGCGCCAGATCCTGCGCGCGGGCACCTATGAACTGCTCGCCCGCGCCGACATCGGCACCGGCACCGTCATCAGCGAATATGTCGATGTCGCCCACGCCTTCTACGACAAGCGTGAATCCGGCTTCGTCAATGGCCTGCTCGACGGCGTGTCGAAGGATGTGCGGAAGTAAGCATCAAATTTTCCGTTCGGGCTGAGCCTGTCGAAGCCCTGCACTTTCTTTATAGAAGCATGGCCCTTCGACAAGCTCAGGGCGAACGGAGGATGGGAATGTGAGCCAGGAATCCCGTTTCCTCACCCTGCTGCGCCTGCTGGCGAACGATCCCGCGGCGCAGGGGCTGGCTGATGATGTCGCGGTCCTTCCCGTCGGCGACACCCGGCTGATCCTGACCAGCGACACGATGGTCGAGGGCGTCCATTATCTTCCCAACGATCCGCCGCCAGATATCGGCTGGAAACTGGCGGCGGTGAACCTGTCCGATCTGGCCGCCAAGGGCGCAAAGCCGGTCGGCTGCCTGCTCAACTATGCCCTATCGGGCGAGGATGCGTGGGACGAAGCCTTTATCGCTGGTCTGGGCGAGGCGCTCGACCGCTACGCCATGCCGCTGCTGGGTGGGGACACGGTCAAGATGCCCACGGGGGCCGCCCGCAGCTACAGCCTGACCGCGATCGGCGAAGCGACCGGCGCGGTCCCTATCCGCAGCGGGGCGCGGCCGGGCGACCGACTCTACGTCAGCGGCCCGGTCGGCGATGCCGGTATCGGCCTCGCGCTCGCCAGGACCGATCCGGCGGCGACCGGCCCGCTGGTGGAGGCCTATCGCCGCCCGCGCCCGCGCCTGGCCGAAGGCGCGCTGCTCGCCCCCCATGTCAGCGCGATGATGGATGTGTCGGACGGCCTACTGATCGACGCATTACGCATGGGCCAGGCCAGCGGCGTCGCGATCGTCATCGACCATATTCCGCTGTCCCCGGCGCTGGAACGGGTGCGCGGCGCCAGCACCGCGGTCCAGATCGCGGCGGCGCGGGCGGGTGACGATTATGAGCTGCTTTTTGCCCTGCCGCGCGGCATGACGCCGCCGATGCGCGCCATTCCCATCGGCTATGTAGCGGAAGGATCTGGCCTGACGCTGATGATAGACGGCGCCGTCATGCCGCTGCCCGATTCGCTGGGCTGGGAACATGGCTAAGCCCTAGCCGCCGCCCAGTACATTGATGGTGAAGGCTAGTATGCCAAGGTTGAACAGGAAAGCGGCCAGGCACTGGAACAACACCGTGCGACGCATTGCGGTCGCCGTCACGGACACGTCAGACGTCTGGAAGGTCATGCCCAGCGTGAAGGCGAAATAGAGGAAATCCCAATAGCCCGGCTCATCCTCGTCCGGGAAATCCAGGCCACCCCTATCCTTACCGGCCCGGTCCTTCCCGCTCTTGTCGGGCAGATAGAAGATATGGGCATAATGCATCGCATAGACGAGGTTGGAAAACAGCCATGCGATCAGCAATGTCGCCAGCAACAGGGCAATCATCGCCCCGTGCGGCCCGCCATGCTGGCTGATCGCCACCCCCACCGCGACCAGGATCACCAGACTGACGATCGCCGTCAGCAGCAGCATCAACTCGCGATTGGCGTCGTTGGCGGCCGCCTTGCGCCGCATCGATGCGGCATCGGCGTCGATCAGCGGCACGACCGAGATCATGAAGGCGATGGCGGCGATATCGAACCCCGCCATCACCGCCTGATGCCAGGGCATCCACAGCACCAGCGGTGCGACCAACGCCAGCAGCGCCAGAAACATGCCGTATCGCCACGGGAAGACGGGAGCGGAGCGCATGCCGCGCATCAAAGGCGTAGTCTCGCCATCTGGCAAGCGCTTATAACACGCCTGCGATCAGCCCCAGCGCCTGCGCCTCGTTCGCCTCCAGATACCAGTTTTCCGGCGCTCGCTCCAACAGCTGCTCCATGGTCACCTGCGACCCCAGGATCAGGTTCGCAAAGCCCTCATTCTGGATCGCGATCGAGGATTCGATCTCGTTCAGCGTCGCCTTCAGCGTCGCGATGCAGGTGGAAAGCGGCCCGGCGAGATGGATATTCTTGGTGATGATCCGCTCGTGGATCATCAGCCGCGTGCCGCGCGTCAGATAGCGATTCTCCGCCGCGAAGAAGCTCATGAAGGTCGCACCGGCCGAATAAACCGCGGTGCGGCCCATGAACACCAGCCGCCGGTCGGGATAGAGTTCGGAATGGAACCGGATATCCTCGCCCATCAACCGGGCGATCTCCGGGTCGCCGCCCAAGGTGGAGATTTCCACCACCACCAGTCCCTGCTGCGGCGCGGTGGACAGGCAGTTTTTGAAATGCAGATACATGCCATGGTCGACCACGCCCGACAGCATGATCGCTGGAAATTCGAAATCCTTGGGGGAAAGTATCGGGGCGGTCATCAGCATCAGGAAGTCCTTGAGAGGGAAAGTCGCGCAGCACTACGCATGGGGCGGCAAAAGGTGCCGCGCTTTTGACTGGCGCGCGGCGCGACAGGCTGTAAAGAACAGATCATGACCAAAGGGCGGGACGCCGAAGGGCAGGGCAGATGATCGCGAAACTCAAGGGCTTGCTGGACAGTACCGGCATCGATCACGCCATCATCGACGTGGGCGGGGTCGGCTATCTGGTCGGCGCTTCGTCGCGCACGCTCGCGGCGTTGGGGTCGGTCGGCGAAGCGGTGACGATCCACACCGAAATGCTGGTCGCGGCGGATTCGATCCGCCTGGTCGGCTTCGCCCGTGCCGAGGAACGCGACTGGTATCGGCTGCTCACCCATGTCCAGGGCGTGGGTTCGCGCGTCGCGCTGGCGATCCTCTCCGCGCTGGAGCCGTTGGAACTGCACCGCGCCGTGGCGATGGGCGACAAGGCGATGATCGCGCGGGCCAACGGTGTCGGTCCGAAACTCGCCCAGCGCATCGTCAACGAATTGAAGGACAAGATCGGCACCGCCCCTGCCGGCGGCCCGATCGGCGTGGGCGGTGTGGTGGCGCTCCCGACCGGCAGCTTCGCCGCCGACGCCTTGTCCGCGCTCCAGAATCTGGGCTTCAAGCCGCATGAAGCCAGCGTCGCCGTCGCGGCCGCCGAAGAGGAACTGGGCGACAATGCCAGCCTCGACGCGCTGGTCAGGCTGGCGTTGCGGAAGGCGGCGAAGTGATGGGCACATTGGCTTGCGACAGCAAAAGGCTTATGATCTGACCATGGCCAATCTGAACATTTCCATGCCGCCGGCGCTTGCACAATGGGTCGATACCCGGCTCGCTCAAGGTCGATATGCGGATGCAGCGGACTATGTTCGCGACTTAATCCGGCGCGATCAAGAAGCGGCGGATGATGACACGCATTGGGTGCGCGGGAAGATTCTGGAAGGGTTTGCCTCCGGCGTGATCGATGCAGAACCCGAAGATGTCTTGAGAGAGATCATGGCGCGACTGCCGGATGCCTAAGATCAGGCTGACGGTCGCCGCGCAACAGGATCTCATCGCCATTCAGGATCGGGGACTTGATATATTCGGCCTGGATGCGGTTCGGTTACATATGCAAGGCTTTGAACATATTTTCACGCTCCTTCGCGCTCATCCGGCAGCAGGTGAAGCCAGACCCGATTATGGGGACGGCATCCGCGTGTTTTCGCATCGGCCACATCGCGTGCTGTATCATGTTGGCGAAACTGAAATCTTGATCGTGCGCGTCATTCATTCCGCGATGGATGCTATAGCCGCCTTGGGACATACGAATTGACCGACGACGATCGCCTCCTCACCCCCGCGCGGCGTCCCGAAGATGTCGATGCTGCGTTGCGTCCGAAATCGCTCGACGAATTTATCGGCCAGAAAGCCGCGCGCGAAAATCTGCGCATCTTCATCCAGGCGGCGAAATCGCGCGGCGATGCCCTCGACCATGTGCTCTTCTTCGGCCCACCGGGCCTGGGCAAGACCACGCTGGCGCAGATCGTCGCCAAGGAAATGGGCGTGGGTTTCCGCGCCACGTCCGGGCCGGTCATCGCCAAGTCGGGCGACCTGGCCGCCTTGCTCACCAATCTGGACGAGGGCGACGTCCTGTTCGTGGACGAAATCCACAGGCTTAGTCCGGCGGTCGAGGAAGTTCTCTATCCCGCGATGGAGGACCGCGCGCTCGACCTGATGATCGGGGAGGGGCCGTCGGCCCGCTCCGTGCGCATCGACCTGCCGCGCTTCACCCTGGTCGGCGCGACCACGCGGCAGGGGCTGCTCACCACGCCGCTGCGCGACCGCTTCGGCATTCCGGTGCGGCTGCAATTCTACACGGTGGACGAACTGGAACTGGTCGTACGCCGCGCCGCGCGGCTGCTGGACCTCGCCATCACCCCCGATGGCGCGGTCGAGATCGCCCGCCGATCGCGCGGCACGCCGCGCATCGCCGGGCGGTTGCTGCGCCGGGTCCGCGATTTCGCCAATGTCGCGGGCGTGGCTGCCGTCGACGCGAAGATCGCCGACGCCTCGCTCATGCGGCTGGAGGTCGATCATCTCGGCCTCGACCTGATGGACCGGCGTTACCTCATGATGATCGCCGACATTTATCGCGGCGGGCCGGTGGGCGTCGAAACGCTGGCCGCCGGCCTTTCCGAGGCGCGCGACACGATCGAGGAAGTGGTCGAACCCTATCTGATCCAGTTGGGCCTTATCGCCCGCACCGCGCGCGGCCGCTGCCTCAACGGGCCGGGCTGGAAGCATCTCGGCCTCAATCCGCCGCAGGATGTGCAGAACGGGCTTTTCGACTGAAAAGTCCGTCAAAGTCCTTGGCCGTTACGGCAGGGCGACGCTATAGCCTTGCCAAGAGCATTTCCGAGCCGGGCGCTTCGCCGGGCGCCTTGGGAAATGCGGCGAACAAAGACATTCAGGCGCGCATCAGACGCGCCGGAAACCGCAGGAGTCGAGCCTTGAGGGCCATCGAGAAATTTCCCAACCTCGTCACCATGTTCTTCGCCCGCGCGGCGGAAAAGGGCGACGCGCCTTTCCTGTGGCGCAAGAGCGGCGGGGCATGGCACAGCCAGAGCTGGGCGGAGGTCGCGCAGCAGGTCGCGTCGCTTGCCGCCGCGCTCAAGGCGCAGGGATTGAAACCCGGCGACCCGGTGATGCTGGTCAGCGAAAACCGGCCCGAATTCTGCATCGCCGACCTCGCCATCATGGCGGCGGGCTGCATCACCGTGCCGACCTACACCACCAATACGACGCGCGATCACCAGCATATATTGACCGACAGTGGCGCGCGCGCGGTCATCGTCTCGACCGCGAAACTGGCGCAGGCGTTGATGCCCGCCGTGGTGCGCTCGCAGGCCAGCTTCATCATCGGCATGGAGCCGCTGCGTGGCGCACAGGGGACATGTGCCTGCCATCTGTGGAGCGACCTGATCGCGGCGCATCCGGCCGACGTGGACGTCACCGCCGCCGCCCAGAGCGCGACCCGCAACGACCAGGCCTGCATCATCTACACCAGCGGCACTGGCGGCGCCCCGCGCGGCGTGATGCAGCATCATGGCGCGATCCTTGCCAATGCGGAGGGCGCGGGCGCGATCGTGGCGGAGGATTTCGGCTGGGGCGAGGAGATATTCCTCTCCTTCCTGCCGCTGTCCCACGCCTATGAACATAGCGGCGGGCAATTCCTGCCGATGCTGCTGGGCGGGCAGATCTACTACGCCGAAGGGCTGGAGAAGCTCGCCTCCAATATCGAGGAAGCGCGCCCGACCATCATGGTCGTCGTCCCCCGGCTGTTCGAAGTGCTGCGCACCCGCATCATCAAGTCGATCGAGAAACAAGGCAAATTCCCGACCTATCTGTTGGGCCAGGCGTTGCGCATCGCGTCCAGGGAGCAGGGGGGCAAGACATCGGTGCTCGACCTGCCGATGAAGCTGGTGCTTTCGCGCACCCTCATCCCCAAGATTCGCGCCCGTTTTGGCGGTCGGCTCAAGGCGCTGGTGTCGGGCGGCGCGCCACTCAATCCTGAGGTCGGCCTGTTCTTCGATGCGATGGGCCTGACCCTGCTGCAGGGCTATGGCCAGACCGAAGCCGGCCCGGTCGTCAGTTGCAACCGCCCGCGCGCCGGCATCGCGATGGACACGGTCGGCCCGCCGCTCGACGGCGTGGAAGTGCGGATCGCCGAGGATGGCGAAATATTGGTGCGCGGCGAACTGGTCATGCACGGCTATTGGCGCAACCCGGCGGAAACCGAAAAGGCGCTCCAGGGCGGCTGGCTGCATACCGGCGACATTGGCGAGTTCGACGCCAAAGGCCGCATCCGCATCACCGACCGCAAAAAGGATTTGATCGTCAACGACAAGGGCGACAACGTCTCGCCGCAGAAGGTCGAAGGGATGCTGACGCTCCAGAGCGAGATCGGCCAGGCGATGGTCCATGGCGACCGGCGACCCTATCTGGTCGGCCTGATCGTGCCTGACGCCGAATGGACCCGCGAATGGGCGGCGGCGCAGGGCGTGGCGGTCGAAGGCGTGGAGACGAACCCTGCCTATATGGCGGTGCTGCGCGCGGCGGTGGACCGGGTGAATGACGATCTGTCGGTGCTGGAGCGCGTCCGTCGCTTCATCCTTGCCGACGAAGCCTTCGCCATCGAGAATGAGGAAATGACGCCGTCGATGAAGATCAGGCGCCATGTGATCCGCAAGCGTTATGCCGATCGGCTGGACGCGCTGTATAAGGGGTGAAGGATCAGGCGGCGCGGCGCGGATTTTTTAAAACGCCGTGTTCCTGCGAAGGCGCCGACGAATGGCCACGCTAGTTCGCTGTGGCGGGCGTACTGCCGCGACTGTTCGACGCCGACCTGCGCGCGGGCCGGCCGGTCCGGCCCTTCGCCACCACCGTCGATCTGGGCGGCTACTGGCTCACCCGCCCGATGTCGCGCCCGGACAGCCCGGCGATGGCGAATTTTCGACAGTGGCTGATCGCCGCTGTCGGGGACTGATCGTTCGCGAGAGATCGTAGAGAGCCCGCCATGCTCTATTCGTGCCTTAAAATCACGAAACAGCCAATTGCTTCTATGTGCTCATGAAAAACGCAAAGTCGCCACAACTGTCTAACTTGCCGTCTCAGACGGCCAACCCATCCGCGTGCTGCACCATGATGGTTACGCGGAGACGCGGAGGCCCGGAGATTGTGGAAACGGGCCTTTGGCCGTGATGTCACCGCGTAGCGGCCCTCAAAAATCTCGGCGTCCTCTGCGCCTCTGCGCGAATAAAAACCGGAAGAACCGACCCATCGGCAATCCCTCTGCGCCGTCGCGTGAGCCAGAATCACACCGGGTAAGTGATCGCCATCACTTCATATTCTTTCTCGCCGCCGGGCAGTACCACCCGGCGCAGATCCCCCACCGCCGCCCCGCGCAACGCGCGCGCGATCGGCGATCCCCAGCCGATCCGGCCCGCATCCACATCCGTCTCGTCATTGCCCACGATGGTGAGGATGCGGTGATTGTCATCCTCGTCCGCGATGGTCACCGTCGCACCGAAATAGACGCGGTCCTTGTCGGGCTGCTGCCGGGCATCGACCACCTTGGCGTCCTTCATCTTCTTGGACAGGCGCTTGAGCTGGAAATCGATCTCCCGCATCCGCTTGCGGCCATAGAGATAGTCGCCATTCTCGCTGCGATCGCCATTGCCCGCGGCCCAACTCACCACCTCGACGATGCGCGGCCGCTCGGTGCCCAGCAGATGGTCATATTCGGCGCGCAGCCTGGCGAAGCCTTCCGGCGAGATATAGTTGGGATAGGGGACGGTCATGGCGCAGCCTTATCCATTACCGGGGTGGTTGCGCAATTTTGTTCGCGCAGCGGCGCAGAGATCGCAGAAGAAGGGATGCGCGCAGAGACGCGGAGGCGCGGAGACTGTGGGGAGCGGCGTTCGGCCAAAGACACCGCCGCGCAGCGGCCTCAAAAACCTCTGCGCCCTCTGCGCCTCCGCGCGAACCAAAATCACCCCGGCGTCTGCTTGCCCAGATAGCGGCTCAGCACCGCGTTCGTCCCCCGGAACTTCGCCCGCTCCGGGTTCATCGCCTCATAGACCACGGCGTTTTCCAGCACCCGTTGCACATAGTTGCGCGTTTCGAAGATCGGGATCTGCTCGATCCAGCGCAGCATGTCGGCACCCGGCACGCGCGGGTCGCCATTGGCGCGAAGCCATTTGTTTACATTGCCCGGCCCGGCATTATAGGCCGCCACCGCCAGCGGATAGCTGCCGCCATAATAGTCCAGCATCCGCTGGAAATAGCCTGATCCCAGCATGATATTGTAGCTGGGATCATTGAGCGAGGCGGGGGCGTAGCCCATGCCCATCTTGCCCGCCTGTTCGCGCGCGGTGCCGGGCATCAGCTGCATCAGGCCGCGCGCGCCGGCATGGGATACGATCTGCTTGTCGAACTGGCTTTCCTGCCGTGCGATGGCGTGGATCATGGTCCAGCTATATTGGGCTTCGGATGGCACCGGTACGCGCGGGAAGGCGCTGGTGCCATAGCCGGTCAGGCCACTCGACACGGCGCGGCGGCCGACCATCACGCCCATGTCGGGACGGCCGATCCGCTGCGCCAGTTCGGCCGCAAGGAAATGATCGGTGTCGCTGTCGGCATTATTGGCGATGGCGCGGGCGAATTTGCTCTGCTCCTCCCAATAGCCCATCTGCCCCAGCGCCTGGACCGCGCGCACGACCGACCGATTGTCGAAGGCCGCGCGCTCCGCCGCGGAAATCGGCACCGGCCGCTCGACCGTGGCGGGCGCGGGGATCGGGCGGCCCAGCCGTTCCAGCGCCAGTTGTCCGTAAAACTGGTCGGGGAAGACCCCCGCTTGGGCAAAATAGCTGTTGGCGGTGGCGGCGTCGCCGGACTGGAGCGCGGCGCGCCCCGCCCAATAATAGCCCTTCGACTTGGTCTGGGGCGATTTGGCCGCGTCGGCATAGCGGCGGAACATCGTCACCGCGTCGGTCGGGCGACCCAGATTGTAGAAAGCCGTGCTGCCCGCCAGCCAGGCCAGGCTGGTATAATCGTCGCGCACGCCGATCGGCTGGATGCTGACATCGGTGCCGGGCGGGATCGCGTCGTCGATCTTGCTGGCGATGCCGTAGGCGAAGCTCCACTGGCTGTCATTGGCCGCGCCGCGCGCCTGGTCCAGCAGGACTTCGTAGAATTTCTCGGCGTTGCTGGGGCGGTAGGCGACGGCGCTTCGGTTCGCCAGATATTGGCGTGCCGCGACCCAATTGCCGCTGTCGCGCAGCCACACCGCCTTGTCGGCAACGAAGCCCGCATCGCTCGCGCCCATGGCCTCGGCCGCCTGCATCAGCATCGCGGCATCGGGTGCCTTGCGCCGGAAGGCGATCCGCGCCTGGAACACAGGCCGACGGGCGGGGCTGACATAGGCGATCATCCGCGCCGCGCCATTGCTGTCATTGGCCCATAGCAGCGCGTCGGTGCGCTGGTCATGATCCGCCGGCGTCAGGGTGGCGCCGAACAGCGACAGCAGCCGCGCTTCATCGGTAGGGCTGAGCGGTCCGCCGATCCAGGCATTGCGGGCGGCGATTCGCGCTTCGTCCATCCGGCCAAGCTGCATCAGCGCCACGGCGTTGCGGGCATGGCCGGTCGCGGTACGCGCCGGGAAACGGGCGAAGAATCCCGCTACCTGGCTGGGATCGAAGCTGTCGGGATTGATCCCCGTCTCCGCCAGCCGCCGCATCCGATCCTCGCCTGGCCAGCCGGGATTGGCGACCAAGAAGCTGGCATAGGTGGAAAAGCCTAGCCCATCGCTCGATTGCAACGCGCGCCACTGGCTGATCGTGCTGGCGATGCTGCCATCCTGCGCCACACCGATCCGGCCCTGCGCCTGTTGCCAGGGGCTGGGTCCGCTGCTTTGCGCGGGCAGCGGTTGGACGACCGGTCCCTGAGAGGGATATTCGGGCGGTATGCGCTGAACCGTTTCGGTCTGCGCGCCGGCACCGGCGGTCATGAGCAACAGGGCGATAAGGGGCATACGGATCAGGTAACTTTCAACATGGGTGGCGGCGCTCATGCTGGACATAATCGCAATTGCATCCTTATCAGGCCCTGAATGACGCGCTATAGCGCGCCGCTTGATCGATCATGCCCCGGCTGCCCGGAGATTTGAAGGAGTTTAATCATGTTTTCGGGCTCGATTCCGGCTCTGGTGACCCCGTTTCGCGACGGGCGGGTCGATGAGGCGGCGTTTCGCGCCCTGGTGGACTGGCAGATCGCGGAAGGATCGAGCGCGCTCGTCCCCTGCGGCACCACCGGCGAAAGCGCGACGATGACGGTCGAGGAGCATAATCGCGTCATCGCCATCTGCGTCGATCAGGCCGCCGGGCGCGTGCCTGTCATCGCGGGGTGCGGTTCCAACGACACCCGAATCGCTCTCGAACATATGTATGCGGCGCAAGGGGCCGGGGCGAACGCCGCGCTGGTGGTCGCGCCCTATTACAACAAGCCCAATCAGGATGGCGTCTATCAGCATTTCGCCTATCTCGCCGAACGCTGCGACCTTCCGATCGTCCTCTACAATGTCCCTGGCCGCACCATCACCGACATCGGTGTGCCGGTGATGTATCGCCTGGCCGAGGAATATCAGTCGATCGTCGGGATCAAGGACGCGACCGGAAATCTGGGGCGTGTCACCGCCCAGCGCCTGGCCTGCGGCCCCGATTTCTGTCAACTGTCGGGCAATGACGAAACGGCGCTGGGTTTCAACGCGATGGGCGGGAAAGGGTGCATCAGCGTCACCGCCAATGTCGCGCCGCGCCTGTGCGCCGATTTCCAGGCCGCCTGTGCGCGCCATGATTGGGATGGCGCCTTGGTGTTGCAGGATCGTCTCTATCCCCTGCACGATGCCCTGTTCAGCGATTCTTCACCCGGCCCGGTTAAATATGCGCTCACGCGCGTCCGCGCCGATATGCCCAGCGACGTCCGTCTGCCGATCACCTGGCCGTCGGAATCGAGCCGGGCGGCGGTCGACCGCGCGCTGGAGATTGCAGGATTGGTGTAAAGTTGCGGCGGGTGGCCCATATAAGGTGGCCCCATATAATGAAATGAGTAGTTAGACAGTCATGGCCCGTCCCCGTCCCGCTACCTTCGACAAGAAGAAGATCGTCGCCGAGAACCGGCGCGCGCGCTTCGATTATTTCATCGAAGACGTGTTCGAAGCGGGCATCGCCCTGCAGGGGACCGAGGTGAAAGCGCTTCGTGGTGGTGAGGGCAATATCGCCGAAAGCTATGCCGAGGTGAAGGGTAATCAAGTGTTTCTGGTGAACAGCAACATCCCCGAATATAGCCATGGCAACCGCGAAAATCACGAACCCAAGCGGCCCCGCAAGCTGCTGCTGCACGAACGCGAGATCGAAAAAATGCATAGCGCCGTGTCCCGCAAGGGCATGACGCTGGTCCCGCTCATGGTCTATTTCAATAGCCAGGGCCGGGCCAAGATCGAACTGGCGCTGGCGAAGGGCAAGCAGAACCACGACAAGCGCGAGACGATCAAGGATCGCGACTGGAAACGCGACCAGCAGCGCATCATGCGGGACAAGGGCTGATGAGCCGCCTCACCCGCTGGTGGCACGCCAATTGCCCGACCCGCGAATCGCTGGAGCAGAGCCGCGTCCTGGCCCCCGTCGCGCATCGTGTGCTCGAACCCTCGCTTTGGCGCTTCACGCGCCGCTCGGTGCCGCGCGGCGTGGCGCTGGGCCTGTTCGTGGGCATTTTCCTGCTGATCCCCGGCGTGCAGATCGCCGGTGCGGCCCTGCTGGCGCTACCGTTCCGCGCCAATATTCCGGTGGCCGCGGCGATGACTTTCCTCTCCAATCCCGCCACCACGCCGCTCATTCTGATGGCGTCGGTGTGGCTGGGCAACTGGATGCTGGGCCGCAGCGCCGACGCGACCGGCTTCATGGCGCTGGTCGATGGCCATGCCACGGTCAGCCAGTGGACCACCTGGCTCCTGTCCGAAGCCGCGCCGGCCATGCTGCTCGGCCTCTTCCTGATTTCGCTGGCCAGCGCCGTCATCGGCTATGTCGTCGCCGACTGGTTCTGGCGCCACCGCATGGGCCGCAAATGGCAGGCGCGCAAATTGAGGATTGGCAAGGTCCATCAAAGCAGCGCATTGGAGAAAGCGGCCGGCGTCTGACGCTGGTTGTCATGTGCTAGCAGGCTCAGAGGTGTCGGGTTGAAAAGAGGTGAAGAGGCCTGGCTGATGCAGCCGCGCTCGCGCTTGGCGCTGCCGCTGCTGATCCTGGCTGCCCTCGCCTCTGCCGCGCTCGTGCTCTATGCCGTGGGCAGTTGGCCGCTCGCCGCCGGTTTCGCTGCGACCATCCTGATCGCCGCCGCCCTGCTCAGCTGGTATCGCCATCTCTACCCAGCGCAGGTTTCGGACCGTGAAGCCACGCCCGACTGGACGGTCGCCCGTGCCGCTGCCGACGCATCGAGCATGGCGATCGCCGTCACCGACCGGGGCGGACGGCTGGTGTGCGCCAGCGACCTGTTCGGCGAATGGTTTCCCGGCTACCCGACGCCGCCCGGCATCACCGGCGACGCGGCGTTGACCGATACCCTGTCCGCTGCCGCCCGCGCCGCCTGGCGCGATGGCGAGGCCAGGCATGAGGGCGTGGCGCAGGGTGTCTTGCGCCTCGACGTCGATGTCGCCCGCACCGGCCGGTCGGAAGATTATCTGCTCTGGCGCTTCTCACCCGTGCGTCAGCCCAGCGCACTGGACGACGTCAACCGCTTCCTGACCGGTGAAGCAGGCCGCCAGCTTGGCGAAGCGGGCATCATGGCGGTGCTGATCGGCGGGGAAGGGCGCATCCGCGCCGCCAATGGCGCCTTCCTGCTGCGCGCCGCCGGGCGGATCGATGCCAATATCGCCGGGCGCGATTTCGCTGCCCATATGCGGGTGGACGACAAGGGACGGCTGTTCCTGGCGCGCGAGGAGCAGGGCGGCCTGCCGCTGCGCCTGCTCCAGGTGCCTTTGAAGCGCGCGGCGCAGCCCAACGGATCGCAGGCGTCGATGCAGGACGGACCGATGCTGCTGCTGCTGATCGACGAGCCGGCCGGTGGCGGCGGCACGTCGGCGCTCTCCTATATCGAAACCCTGCTGTCGTTGCTGCCCTTCGGCCTCGCCATGGCCGACCGCGACGGACGCGTCCTGTTCCTCAACAACGCCTTTGCGCGGGTTGCGGGCCTCAAGTCCGGGGACACGCCCAGCTACCCCGGCGATCTGGTGGTGCGGGAGGATCAGGCGGCAGTCGCCGACGCGGTGCGCCGCTTCGCCGTCGGCCCGCAAATGTCGGGCGACATCGCGGTGCGGATGCGCGATACGCCGGACGATCCGATCGCGCTCAGCCTGGCGGGCGTGCGGGGCCTGGGCGAAGCGGCGGTGCTGCTCAGCCTCAAGGATAATAGCGAGGAATCCAAGCTCAAGCGCCAGGTCGCGCAGGCGACCAAGATGCAGGCGATCGGCCAGTTGGCCGGCGGCGTCGCGCATGATTTCAACAATATCCTGACCGCCATCATCGGCCATTGCGACCTGATGCTGATGCGCCATACGCCGGGCGACAGCGACTATGACGATATCCAGCAGATCAAATCGAACAGCAATCGCGCCGCGGGCCTGACCCGCCAGTTGCTTGCCTTCTCGCGCCAGCAGACGTTGCGGCCGCAGATATTGCAGCTGCCCGACATCGTCGCCGACGTCTCCAATCTGCTCAAACGCCTGCTCGGCGAAAATGTGAAGCTGGACGTGACCCATGGCCGCAATCTGGGCGCGATCCGCGCCGATCCGGGCCAGCTGGAACAGGTGATCGTCAACCTCGCGGTCAACGCCCGCGACGCCATGCCCGAAGGCGGTACCGTCAATATCCAGACCTATGCCGTGCCCGCGATCAAAGTGCGCGAAATGCGCCAGCAAATCCTGCCGGTCGGCGACTATACCGCGCTGCGCGTGTCCGACACGGGCCTTGGCATACCGCCCGACATATTGGCGAAGATTTTCGAACCCTTCTTCACCACCAAGGAATTGGGCAAGGGCACGGGCCTTGGCCTTTCCACCGTCTATGGCATCGTCAAACAGTCGGGCGGCTATATCTTCGCCGAATCCGAACTGGGTCGCGGCGCCAGTTTCGTCATCTACCTGCCGGTCTATGCCGGCGCCGATGCGCAACAGCCCGCGCCGGTGAAGGCGCCCGCGCCCCGGCCCGAAACCTGGGGCACCGGCACCGTGCTGCTGGTGGAGGATGAGGATATGGTCCGCGCCGTCGCCGAACGGGCGCTGACGCGGCAGGGCTATAAAGTGTTGACCGCCAATGACGGCGAGCAGGGTCTGGAGGTGCTGAGCGGCCCGGAAAAGATCGACCTGCTGATCTCCGACGTCGTCATGCCCAATATGGATGGCCCCGCCATGGTCGCTCAGGCGCGGCGCGCATATCCTGACCTGCCGGTGCTGTTCATGTCGGGCTATGCCGAGGAACAACTGCGCAAATCGATCGACCTTGCCAATGTCGCTTTCCTGCCCAAGCCCTTCTCGGTCAGCCAACTGGCGGAGGCCGCCCGCGACGCGCTGGCGATGCGGCCAGTAGCCAAGTGATCGGGAGGGCGAGGACGACCCCTCGTCGTCAATCGCCGGAGATGTCCCCGTCCTCGTCCGTCAGCTTCGCCGCCACGCGGCGCGATCGTGCCCCCTGGATCAACGCCTCTATCTCGAACAATAAGGCGCGGCCCTGATCGGTCTTGCCATTATCGTCATCAGGATCGTCGGCGAACAGCGCCTTGGCCTGCGCGGCAAGCGCGATCAGTTGGGCATAGCGCTCTTCGCCGAGCTTCTTGCGCACTTTACCGAACCCCTCGGTCAGCGCATGAAATTCGGTGTCTATGTTTTTATCTGGAAAATAACCGGATTCATCCGTGAAGGCGGGAGCCCAGAGTATCATTGACCCCAGCAAATCATAAATCTCGCTGAGCGATGCCGGGATATAAGGATTGGGGTTAGGATAGGGATAGGTAGAAGAGCCGCTCATCGCTTCGTCTCCGGTCGGGTTATGATATAGCTGCTATCCGGCCCGATATGGCTGGGACGAATGATTACGACATGGCTTGGTTGGAAATCTGTTTTGAAAAAACCTTGCACTTGCGGCGTTTTCAAGGTCTTCAAAGTCAGCGTGACATCGTAGGCGATATTACCTACGCGTACATCGGGACGGCTCCATCCTCTCGCCCCGACCTGTTATCGCGGTAAGAACATATCAGCAACATTTCCCTACAAGTCGAGAATGGCCATCGTCCTCGTGAGCGGGACGGCGATCGAGAGGCTTTTCCAAGACGCTGGACCCTGAAGGACGCAACGGCGCAACCTTGGTCAAGGTGAATATGCTGGGCAAGTCGGCGGTGATCGGTTAGCGAGTCGGCTGGATTAGCGAGGATTACGCAGCATGTCGGACGCCAAGAGCATATTGATCGTCGAGGATGAAGCGATGATCGGCATGATGCTGGAGGATTATCTCGACGCGCTGGGCTATCGGTTGCACGCCGTGGCCGCGTCGGTCGATGAAGCCTGCGCCCACGCGCGCGCGGGCGGGTTCGACGCGGCGCTGGTGGACTGTAACCTCCAGGGCGAGAAAAGCTGGCCGGTGGCCGACATCCTGGTGGAACAGGGTATCCCGTTCATCTTTGCGACCGGTGGCATGGCCGACGACCTGCCGCCCAGCCACGCCGATCGGCCGACCCTGGCCAAGCCCTTCACCATCGGCGCGGTCGAGCGCGCGCTGGGCAAGATATTGGGCGAATAAAGAGGGTTGGAAAACCGGATAGGAAATTTCCGTTCCCCTCTTGTTCTTTGAGAACAAACAGGATACATCATCGTCCAGACACACGGAAACTTGTGTTCCGCTTGACAGAGGACTGGCCGATGACCGCAATGCTCTCACTCATCGATTCCAAGAAGAACGGGACAATGGACAGACAGAAAGCATTGGACGCGGCGCTCGCGCAGATCGACCGCGCCTTCGGCAAGGGTTCGGCCATGAAGCTGGGCAGTCGCGAGAAGCTGGAGATCGAAGCGATCTCGACCGGCTCGCTCGGCCTGGACATCGCGCTCGGCATTGGCGGCCTGCCCAAGGGCCGCATTATCGAGATTTACGGACCCGAAAGCTCGGGCAAGACCACGCTGGCGCTGCACGCCATCGCCGAGGCGCAGAAGGCCGGCGGCACTGCGGCGTTCGTGGACGCGGAACATGCGCTCGATCCGGGCTATGCCAAGAAACTGGGCGTTGATATCGATGAACTGATCGTGTCGCAGCCCGATACCGGCGAACAGGCGCTGGAAATCGTCGATACGTTGGTGCGCTCCAACGCCATCGACATTCTCGTGATCGACTCGGTCGCGGCGTTGGTGCCGCGCGCGGAAATCGAGGGCGAGATGGGCGACAGCCATGTCGGCCTTCAAGCGCGCCTCATGAGCCAGGCGCTGCGCAAGCTGACCGGCTCGATCTCGCGCTCCAAATGCATGGTGATTTTCATTAACCAGGTGCGCATGAAGATCGGCGTGATGTACGGTAACCCGGAAACCACGACTGGCGGCAACGCGCTCAAATTCTACGCCTCCGTCCGTCTCGACATCCGTCGCACCGGTCAGATCAAGGATCGCGACGATATCGTCGGCAATGCGACTCGCGTGAAGGTGGTGAAGAACAAGGTCGCCCCGCCCTTCAAGCAGGTCGAATTCGACATCATGTATGGCGAAGGCATCTCCAAGATCGGTGAGATTCTCGACCTGGGCGTCAAGGCCGGGATCGTGGAAAAGTCGGGCGCCTGGTTCTCCTATGACTCGATCCGCATCGGTCAGGGGCGTGAGAATTCCAAGACCTTCCTCAAGGAACATCCCGAACTGGCGGACAAGCTGGAAAAGGCCATCCGCGGCAAGACCGAAGAGGTCGCCGAAAAGATGATTACCGGACCCGATGCGGAGGATGATGGCGAATAAGCCCTGCAATGGCACCCGGCCGGATCAGCCGGGGCGCCGTTTAGCGGCCCTCGCTCGCCTTGCGCATCACGCTCTGAAAAGGCCCGCCGCGTCCCCGCGCGACGGGCCTTTTACCGTGATCGGCGCGGGTCACCCCTTTTCGATAGGACCAGAGCCGCGTAACGAAAGAACAAGATTGGCGGGAAATATGCGAAGTTAAGCCGGCGACCGACCACGCTCCCCCCGCCATAGGCGATGCCTGCACCAATCGCGCGATGGTGTCGTCATCTCTTTCTCATAAGGCCCCATCGCCCCATTGCCTGCCTTAGCTTTCGCCATGATCCAGACGAGTGGAACATAATGCGCGGGCAGGCTTTTCAGGCCAGGCCATCTGTCCACCGCCATATCGTTTCACCAGGCCCGCCCCATTCCAGCCGCCCTATCCGGCGGTTGCTCAAGCCCTCTTGCTAACGTCCTGCAGCCTCCCGATGCTGTCCTGGACGCCCCGATTCGACCCGTCCCCCTCTCACACCGGAATCCATCCCATGCGCGTCGCCATCGAAGCGATCCTCGACTATGACTTTGCTGAACCGACTGACGTCCTGCTCGCGGTCGAAGCAGCCGCGCTGCCCGACCAGCGGGTTGTCACCCAATCGCATATCATCGACAATGCCGGGCCGCTGACCAACAAGGTCGGGGGCAGTGGCATTGGCCGCCGCACATGGACCCGCACCGGCACCGGCCGCATGCTCAGCACTTATCGCGCCACGGTGGACGTCGATCGCGCCCCGGTCGCCATCGCCAGCCTCGCCAAAAGCCCGCTGGCCAGCCTGCCCGAAGAGGTGCTGCCCTTCATCTGGCCCAGCCGCTATTGCGAGGCCGACCGTTTCGGCAGCTTCGTCAGCAGCCATTTCCCGGATCTGGAGGGGGGCGCGCTGGTGCAGGCGCTGGTCGATTGGGTGCATGACAATCTCGTCTATGTGCCGGGCAGTTCGGACATCACGACGACGGCGGCCGACACCTTCGTTGCTCAGCAGGGCGTGTGCCGCGATTTTGCGCATCTGACCGCGGCGCTCATTCGATCGCGCGATATCCCTGCGCGTCTGGTCTCGGTCTATGCGCTGGGCCTAGACCCGCCGGACTTCCATGCCGTGGTCGAAGTCTGGCTCGACGGCGCTTGGCACATCGTCGATTCGACGGGCCTCGCCCCGGTTGAAACCATGGTCCGCATCGCCGTCGGTCGCGACGCCACCGACATCGCATTCATGACCGTCTTCGGCGGCGCAATGATGAACGCGCAGTCGATTACGGTCACGCGGGTCGAGGACACCTGACGCCCACAGAGCATCAGGTCGCTTCGGCCGCCTCTTTCCTCTTGATCGTCCAGCCGTTATCAAAAGAGGCCAGAGCCGGGCATATCGACGGGGAGCCGACGTGACGCTGGAGGAAATGCCCGCACCCATAGCCATGCCTGAAAGTTTGGCGACTTTGCTGTCCGGCTATCGATGGTACAGCGACACGATTGGGGAATCGGGCGGATCGGTGTATCGCCTTAAACGGGCAGATCGGCCCGACCTGTTCCTGAAATATGGCAGGGGTGGCGTGGTGGCGGATATCCTGGATGAGACGGTCCGGCTTCGCTGGCTCGCGACCCATATGCCGGTGCCGCACACAGTGTATTTTGCCAGCGTGCGCGACGAATCCTGGTTGGTGATGACCGCCATCGCCGGGCAGACCGCTTACCAATGCCTGGCGAACGATCCGCACAAATCCATCGCCATCGTCGATGCGCTCGCCGCGTTCATGCGCCGGCTACATGCCATTCCGACCAGCGCATGCCCTTTCAATAGCGATCATGCATATCGGCTTGCCCAGGCGCATGATCGCATCCACGCGGGGCTGGTGGACGAAGATGATTTTGACGAGGAGCGAGCGGACTGGACGGCGCAGGCGGTATGGGACGCCATGAACGCGCTTCTGCCTTTCGCGCCCGACCCTGTCGTCACGCACGGCGACTTCTCGCTCGATAACCTGCTGATGGCCGATGGGGCAGTGGTTGGATGCATTGACGTCGGCCGGGTCGGGATTGCCGATCGCTACCAGGATATCGCCATCCTATGGAACTGCCTGGGGGAGTTCGATGCACCGCTGCAGCGCCGGTTCCTCGAACAATATGGCATGCATGACCTAGACCATGCCAAGTTGCAATTCCACCTGATGCTGGACGAGTTTTTCTAGCCAAACCGCCATCAGAAGGCTTCGTCCAGGGCCGCGCGCCGTTAACGCCCACATGGCATGATCGGCACTCGGACTGGCGGCACAGCGGTTCATCTTAGCCTATGCCTCAATAATCCTTCGAATAGCGCAGGTTGGCGGAAGACCCGGCATTGGTGCCGGTCTTCGACAACAGACTCAGCGTCTTGGACAGCGCGATTTCCAGCTGGGTGGCGGTGAAGCCCTTAGAGTCGGTGATGACCTCCACATAGATATTGTTGGAGATATGCTGGCCGACGGCGAGCGACGTCCCGCGCCCGGTCGTATCATCGCCGCCGACGATGCCGATCCGATCGATGCCCGACGCGCCCTGCAACTTGCCCATCGGGTTGAGCCCGCCGCTGCCCCCGCGCAGCCCGTTCAGCGCTGCCGCCAGCTGCACTGCCTGCATCGGCGACAGGTTGGCGACATTGTCTCCGAAGAGGATGCGCGAGAGGATTTCGTCCTGTGGCAAGGTGGGCGTGGAGATGAAGGCGATGTCGGGCTGCTGCGCCGATCCCGTCACCTGGATGCCCGCGGTCACCGTGTCGATCCGCGTCTGCGCCTTGATCGCCAGGATCGGGTTCATCATCGGCCCGTTGAAGGTGATGACGCCCTGTTCCAGCTCGAACTGATGGCCTGAAAAGCTATAGCGCCCACGAATCGATTCGATCTTGCCGACGACGCGCGGATTGGCGGTCGTACCGGTGACCCGCATGTTGGTTTTCCATTCGGAATCCAGCCCCATGCCGGTCACATAGATTTCATTGTCGGCCTTCACCCGGATATCCAGTTTCCAGTCGGTCGGTTTGGCCGCGGCCTTGCGATCGGCCAGACGCTGGTCGAGCGCGTCGCCGCCTTCACCTTTGCGTCGCACGCCGGTCAACTGGCGAATTTCGGTGCCGCCCTGCCACGCCACCTTGTACCGGGTTTCCGGCAGGTTGAGGTCGCCCTTTATCAGGCCGCCATTGGCCGCGCTGTTGCTGATGTTGATGGTGCCGCTGACGACGCTGGTGATCGCCTCACTCCGCGCCAGTCGCGCGCGGTTCAGTTTGACCGCGATATCCATCGGGAAGCCGCTGGCCGCCGCCAGACCGACATTGCCCGACGCCTGCACCGTTCCATCACCCGCCCGACCGGAAAAGTCGCGGATCTCCAGATGATCGTTGGTGAACCGGCCATCCAGCTTCATCTGGGTGACGCGGGTGCCGAACGTCTCATTTTCATAAGTCAGCGCATTGGCGCGGACCACGCCGTTCAAGCGCGGATCGCTCAGCCGCCCGCTAAAGTCCGCCGCGACGGCGAGGCCGCCGGTCAACTGCTGATCGGCGAGGCCAGCGAAGGAAAAGAGCACATCGGCCGGGCCGGCATAGCGGATGCCACCGCCCAGAGGCGCATTCTGCAACTGCTCGGCCCAGCTTGCGCCGCTGCCCGGAGGGGCAAGGGTCGCGGTGAAGCGGCCCAACGTCGCGCTACCCGCGCGGATCAGGCCGCGCAGGTCGCCGCCTGCCGACGACAACTTGCCCTCGACATTCATCGACACCGGGTCGGATACGGCGGTCAGGCTGGACCGGCGGAAATTGTTGATCGCCAGACGGGTGGTAGCGGTCGGAAAAGCGCTACCCTTCTGCGCATAATCCAGCGTCCCGGTCATCTTGCCGCCGACTCCCAGGCCGGGCGCAGCGATATTGGCGATCGCCAGGTCGAAATCCTTGAACCGCGCCTGCGCTACGGTCGTGTCGCCAAAACGGCCGGCCAGGTCGACCTTGCCCTGCGGCAAGACCAGCGTCGCCGGTTCCAGCCGATATCCGCTTGGCTCGCTGCGGATGATCGCAGGTTGGGCCAGGCGGAAGTCGATATTGGCGGCCTTGCCCTGCAACGCCACGGCATAGAGGTTGGGGCGCAGCGCCGCATTGGCGGCGATGGAGAAGGGCACGCCGCTCGAGCCATCGGCGACCATTTGCGCGCGCCCACGCCCGCCCTGATAGTCGATCCGCGCCCGCGCTTTGCGCACGACATAGGCGCCATAGGCGGCATTGGCGATCTGGGCGTCGGCCTTGATCTGCGGCTGCTCGGTCAGCAGGATGGATGCCGCTACGATCGCCCGGCCGATCACGACATCGGCGTCTCCCGGCAGTTTGGCATTGCTGGCGGTGGCGTTGACGTCGACGCCCTGCACCTTGCCTACCGCCGCCAGCCGGATCGCGCCAGTGATGCCGGAACCGTTCATCGCAAGCTGCCCGGTGAAGGGACCAGCGGCGCTCTGCTGGATGCGACCGTTCATATCGACCCCGGCGAAGCGCGCCTTGGTCACGTCGATGGTCAGCGGGCCTTGGGCGGTGCGGATCAGCACATTGGCGAAAAAGGGACCATAGGGCGACCCGCCGGTGGCTTCGAGCCGGTATCCCGCCGCCTCGCCATTCAGCTTGGCGACGACATCGGTCAGCTGCACGCCGACATTGGGTCGCGATGCGCGCAGCACGGCTTGCGGCCGCTCTATCGTGCCCCGGACGGTCAGCGCCAGCGGGCCATATTGTTTGGACGACGCGGTCGCGTCGAACGCGACCTGCCCATTGCTATCATAGCTGCCGGAGCCGCTGTGGATGGTGAAATTGGGCGCTGCGCCCTTGAGGCCCGCCAGCGTGAACTTCCCCTCCGGCGTCATGCCGATCCTGCCGCTGGCGACCGCATTGCCGCCCAGGAAATCGCGGACCGACGCATTTTCCCAGCGCGCCGTGCGCACGCCGAAGCGACCCGCCAGGCCGAAGCCGCCCCTGGGGCCGGGCACCAACTCGACATCGGTGTTGAGGTTGACGATACCGACGCCGTCGATCTTATAGTCGTTAACCCGCCCCTTGAGCGCGCCGCGATAGAGCGCGTTGTCTAGGTCGGCCAGTACGATCGCGGTGGCGTCCACCCGGTCGCTGTCGATCTTCAGATTATCGCTGATCAGCTTGCCCGCGGCATAGGCGAAGTCGCCCTTCACGCGCAAATTCTGCAGCAACCCGCCCGCCGCGGCATTAAGGCCGGTGACGCGGGTCGCAGTGGCGCTGATCGGTATGCGGATGCGGTCCGTATCGATCACCGCCCGGCCGCTGGCCTTCAGATTCTCGATGCCGGTCGCGTCGAAGGCCAGAGTCTTGGCGGTGATGTCATAATCAATAAATGGCGTCGCCATCGGCCCGTCGAGGATGATGGACGCACGCACATCGCGGCCCTTCACCTTCTCCATGATCGCGCCGGGCGTCAGCAGTGCGGCATTGATCTTGAGCGCGCTGAACCGGCTCGTGCCCAGATCGATCAGCCCCTGCGCATCGGCCGACATCGCGGGCGAACGCAGCGTGCCCTTGATGTTCACCCGCCGTTCGTTGAGGCCGGCGAACAGATCGACGTCCAGTTGCGGCGCGGTCAGGCGATCGACCGTGCCGGCGAAGACCAGGCCGGGGCGGACCGGGCCTTTGGCGGTAAAATTGCCGTCTCGCGCCGACAGGGCGATGTTGGCGAGTTCGCCTTTGGGCGAGGTCGCGACGACCTTGCCGTTCCACGCCTGCCACGTCCCCTTGCCGTCCAGCGTCGCGGTGACGCCATCGGTCAGGCCGGTCATCCCCGCGATCACGCCGCCCTTGGGCGCGGTCAGTGTGCCGCTCATCGCCAGGCGGTTCTGGTCCGGCACCGCGTCCAGCTTCGCCTGCAGCCGGTCGCCGCTGTCGACGATCGCGTCGGCGGACAGGATGGCGCGGCCGTCGGCGATATGCGTCACGCCGTCGATCGCGATCTCGCGCTTCTGGCCGATCACCGGCTTGGCCAGAATGAACTTGCCGATCTTCATCCGGTCGACGTCGATGTCGAGGTCGGGCAGAATCGGCGCGTTGGGATCGGTCGGCGTTTGATTGAATTGCGGACTGCGCGCCAGCACGACCAGCGGCGTTTCAAGCAGGCTGACTGCGATATGATTATTGACGTAGCGGAACGGGCGCCAGATCACATGGACCTTTGGGCTGACCGCGAACACGCCCTTGGGGTCGCGCAGCACCAGGTCGTGGATCGTCATGTCGCTGTAGATCGACCCGTCGATCCGCCCGACCTCGATCTTCATGCCCGATTCCATCTGCAGCGCGGCGATCTGCTGGATCAGGAATTTCTTGCCGGGTTGGGTATTGAGGCCCAGCAGCAGCCCGCCCGCCAGCACCACAAGGGCGACGACCAGGCCGACGACCCCGATTGCGATCTTCTGCCACAGCGGGCGCTTTTCGCGGATCACGACCGTCTGGGTTGCTTCGTCAGCGGGGGGCATAGTGTCGTCCTGCGCCATCAGAAGGCCTGCCCGATGCCGATATAGAGGGCGAATTTGGACTCGCCAGGCTGCCGGTTGATCGGCATGGCGATGTCCGCGCGGAAGGGACCGAAATTGGTGTAAAAGCGGCCGCCCAGGCCGACGCCGTACCGCATGTCGGAAAATTCTGGCATGGAGCTTTCATAGACTTGACCGGCGTCCACGAAGGCGACGACGCCATAATTGCCGAAGCGATACCGACCCTCGACCGCAAATTCATTGACGGACCGGCCGCCGATCGGATCGTTATTGGCGTCCTTTGGCCCCAGTTCCTGATAGCCAAAGCCACGCACCGATCCGCCGCCGCCTGCATAGATACGCCGCGAAGGCGCGACATCGGCGCGGCTGACGCCGGTGATGGTGCCGACCTTGGCCCGGCCCGCGATCACCAGGCTGTCCGACACGGGATAATAGCCGGTCAGGTCGAAACTGGCGCGCAGATAGGGGGAAAAACTGCCCTGCAACGACCCTTCCGGTTCGGCCCGCAGATTGGCGCGGAATCCCTTGGTCGGGTTGAGCAGATCGTTGGACCGATCATAGCCGATCTGCACCGGCAGGCCGCCGATGAAATAGGTGCGCCGCGTCTTGTCCGCGGTCGCCGGGTCGATCACCACCTGCTCGTTGGTCAGCAGAATTTCCGCGCCATAGCTGTAGGTCCAGCGCTTTTGGAAGATCGGCGTCGACTGGCGTGCCCAGCCGATGTTCAGCCCCGCGGTGAAGGCTTCATAGGCGTCGTACTTCTGGTGGTTGAGCGTCGCGCCGGCCTGGAAAGTCCTGTCCCGCTTGCCCGCATTGGACCGGCGGAATGTGCCCGAAACGCCTTGCTCCTGCGTGCCGGCGATGACGCCGCCGATCAATGCGCCCTCGGGCGGGAAGAAGTTGCGATGGGTCCATGTCGCTTCGGCCCGGAAACCCTGCCCGGTGCCATAGCCCGCTTCGCCCGCCAGCGTTCGCGGCGGTCCCGCGTCCTGCTCCACGGCCAAATCGACATATTCGGTGCCGTCCGGCCCCGCCTCACCGGTCCGCACCGGCTCCACCGATACGCTGGAAAACAGGGATGTCGCCACCAGCGCCTTGCGCAGATCGTCCACCTTGCGGCTGTCGTAAAGTTCGCCCGGCTTGTAGCGCTTGATGACCTCCATATGGTCGGCGCCGAACGCCTGCTTGTCGCCGCTGGTGGTGATCTTGCGGAACGTGCCGCGTGGGCCGGTTTCGACCGGCAATGTATAGTCGCCCGTCACCGTCGCGGGATCGAGCAAGATATCGCGCTGGCCCACGTTCGCGAAGGGATAGCCATTTTCCGGCAGCTTCAGCGCGACATTGGCCTCCGCGCCTTCCACCAAGGTCGCGACGATATAATCGCCGGTCTTGAGCGGCAGGCTGTCGCGCACCAGACCGGGGGGCACGGTCGGCCCCGCGGTAATGACAATGTCGCCGATCTTGTAGCGCTTGCCCGGCGTCACGGAAATCACGGCCTTGAGCGTCCCGTCGCCCGCCTGGTCCAGGCTGGCCAGCGCGGTCGCGTCATAATAGCCTTCGGAATAGAAGAGGCGCGTCGCCAGCTTCTCATCCTCCTGCGCGCGCGCCTGCACCATGGCCGCGGTTTCCGCCTTGCCCTTGCCGTCCATCAATGCGGATGCGGCGCGGAATTCGTCTTCCAGTCCCGTCTTGCCGAAGCCTTCGATGCTGGTGGCATAGCGTATATCGGGCTGCTTCGCATTGGGATCGGCACTGGATGCGACATTGGCCGGTACGGTGACGCTGCCTAGCGGCGGCAACGGCTGGGCCAGTTCCTGTTCCTCGGCCGGATCGGTCGCTGGCGGCAATTCGGCCGGCGCTGTCGATTGCTGCGGCATCTGCTGGTCGATCCAGCTATCGATGGAGGGCAGGGGCGCATTGGGATTGGCGCTTTCGACCTTGGGCAGGCGGGCCTCGAACTGGTCGTCCGTCAGGATCGGCTCTTCATCCTGCGTCGCCTCATAAGGAAGATTGGGGCTTGGTGCGGGCGTCGACTGAGCTTGCGCCATCAAGGGCAGGGACGAGGCTGTCATCAGCGCCGCAACCAGGATGCGCCGGACATGATATGCCTGTCGTGTCGTCATGAACCTGCGATGCCCCCTTCGCATCGTGCATTCCACACGCGCGGTAAAGAGGCAATACGCTCAACAAGTTGCATGGGTTCCGCGGCCGCACGATTTGCTGCGCTTCCCACGCGACTCGCGGCAGGGTAGAGCGGTCGCATGACATTTGCGCTCAATATTTCCCGATCCATCTCTGGCCAGCCCTGGCGCTGGCGCGGCGGGAGCGCCGACGGGCGCGACGCGACCTATCTGCCCGACGATCTGGTGACGCAATTGCTGCTCGCCCGCGGCTGTCCGCGTGATGCGGTCGATGCCCATCGCAATCCCACCATTCGCGCCTTCATGCCCGACCCCAGCCTGTTCCGCGACATGGACGCCGCCGCCGATCGGCTGGCCGACGCAGTGCAGCGGGGCGAGGACGTCCGCATCTTCGGCGATTACGACGTCGATGGCGCGACCAGCGCGGCGCTGTTGATTCGGCTGCTGCGCGACTTGGGACTGCACGCCAAACCCTATATCCCCGACCGGTTGATGGAAGGCTATGGCCCGTCGGGCGAGGCGCTGGTGCGCCTGGCGGGGGAGGGTGCGACGCTGATCGTGACCGTCGATTGCGGCGCGCAGGCGTTCGAAGCCCTGTCGATGGCCAAGGCGACCGGCGTCGATGTCGTTGTGGTCGATCACCATAAATGTTCGACCACGCTGCCCGAAGCCTTTGCGCTGGTGAACCCCAACCGGCTGGACGAGAATGACGGCGCGGCGGTGCATGGCCATCTCGCCGCGGTCGGCGTCGCCTTCCTGCTTGGCGCGGCGCTGGTGCGAGTGCTCCGCGCGCGGGGATGGTTCGCCAGTCGCGGCGAACCCGCGTTGATGGAATTGCTCGATATCGTCGCGCTCGGCACGGTGGCGGACGTCGCGCAGTTGAAGGGCCTCAATCGCGCCTTCGTGGCGCAGGGGCTGAAAGTCATGGCCAAGCGCCACAATATCGGCCTGGCCGCACTGATCGACGCCAGCGGCCTGACCCGCGCGCCGCTATGCCATGATCTGGGATTCGCCCTTGGCCCCCGCATCAACGCCGGCGGACGGGTCGGGCAGGCGGATTTGGGCGTGCGGCTGCTCACGACGCAAGACCCGGCTGAAGCCGCCAGCATCGCTGCGCAACTCGACCAGTATAATGAAGAGCGGCGCGCGATCGAATCCACGGTGCAGGAACAGGCGGAAGCGCTGCTGTCGGCGCAGGGCAACCGCGCCGTAGCGGTGATATCCGGCCAGGGCTGGCATCCCGGCGTCATCGGCATCGTCGCGGGCCGGATCAAGGAAAAGGCAGGTCGCCCCGCCATCGTCATCGCGGTGGATGAGGACGGCGTTGGGAAGGGGTCGGGCCGCTCCATTTCCGGCGTGGATCTGGGCGCGGCGGTGATGGCGGCCAAGGATAGCGGCCTGCTGGTCGCGGGCGGCGGCCATGCCATGGCGGCGGGGTTGACGGTCGCGGCGGACCGGATCGATGCGCTGGCGGACTTTCTGGACGACCGGCTGTCGGCCGCCGTCGCCAAGGCGCGCGACAATCGGGCGCTGATGATCGACGCGGTGCTCGCCCCTGCTGGCTTAAACCCGGACTTCGTCGCGGCGATCGAACAGGGCGGTCCCTACGGCGCGGGCTGGCCCGCCCCGCTGATCGCCGCCGGGCCGATGCGCGTCATCAAGGCCGATGTCGTGGGCAACGGCCATCTGCGCGCGATCATGAGCGGGGAGGATGGCCGGTCGATCAAGACGATCGCCTTTCGCCAGGCCGAAACCGATTTGGGTCAGGCGATATTGGGCGCGCCACGCGACCGCAAGCTGTGGGTCGCGGGCAAGGCGAAGATCGACGACTGGGGCAGCCGCCCGGCCGCAGAACTGCATCTGGAGGACGCAGCCTGGGCGGATTGAGGCATGTCCTCAAGGGCAGGCAATTTTCTTGGCTTTAGGGGGTTGACCCTTTTCCCGTCCCCGCCTAATTGCGCCTTCGCTTCGCAGCGCTGACTGGTCAGTCGCTGGATGAGGTCCCATCGTCTAACGGTTAGGACACTGCCCTTTCACGGCAGCGATACGGGTTCGAATCCCGTTGGGATCACCACCTCCGCTCTTAGCGGAAGGGCCTTACACCGCTTCTTCATCGACAAATTCATGGCCCGGCGGTTGCGGGCAGCGTGCGCCCGCTTTAGCGTCGGGCGCTTGCCGTCCTTGCCGAGTATATGTTGCCCGATGCGTCCCCTTGTCCTGTGCGCCCTTGGTCTGCTCCTTGGCCTGTGGTCCGCCCTTTCCGCCGCTCTGCCAGCCAATCGGCCCAGTCCTGGCTTGACCCGCGTCGCGATCGAAACCTCGGTCGGCACGATCATCGTGGCGGTAGATCAGAAGCGCGCGCCGCGCACCTCGGCCAATTTCCTGACCTATGTCGATGATGGCCGCTTCGACGGCGTCACCTTCTACCGCGCGGCGCGGCGCAAGAGCGACCCTAAATATGGCCTGATCCAGGGTGGCATCGATACCGACGCCCGCCGCTCGCTGCCGCCGGTCGTGCATGAGCCTACGAGCAAGACCGGCATCCTGCATCTTGACGCCACCCTGTCCATGGCGCGGCCCAACCGACCCAATTCGGCGATGGGCAATTTCTTCATCACCATCGGCGCCATGCCCAATATGGACGCGCGCGGCGACTATATCGGCTATGCCGCCTTCGGTCATGTCGTGGGCGGCATGGATGTGGTGCGCAAGATTCTTGCCGTGCCCACCTGCTGCGGGTCGGGGCCGATGCGCGGGCAGATGATCGTTAAGCCGATCCGCATCATCCGTGCCCGACGGCTGGACGGCATGGCCAAGCCCACGCGCGGGGTGAAGCCTTGGTTGATCGGCCTTAATAAGCGAACAGCGAATTAGACACTATTACGCGAAAACCGCCTGATCGCGCACCCACCGCTTTCCACCCTCACGCGGCGGCCGGGCCTGGATCTTCTTCCACGCCTGTTCGTGGAAGAAGAAGGCGACGGCGTTGATGACCGGTTCGATCAGCGCGATGCCGCCGGCCAGCGCGAGCGACCCGGTCATGACATAAGCGACAGTGAAGCCGACGGTGAGGTGGATGGTCAGATAAGTACCGGTCTTGATGAGGTCGAGCGACATGGGGCGTCTCCTTGGTTGCGACCTAACTAAGAGTCATTCGCAATAACCACCAACGGCTTTTTCCACTGGCTCTGATCGCCCAGCACGATCAGGATGCTATATGAAGGGGAAGGCGTATGGCCGGACGGATCAGGGTGGGCATTGGCGGCTGGGTCTATGAGCCGTGGCGCGGCACTTTCTACCCGGCGGGGCTGCGGCAGAAGGACGAGTTGGCCTATGTCGGCGCACATCTGACCGCGACTGAGATCAACGCGACCTATTATAGCAGCCAGAAGCCCGCGACCTTTGCGGGTTGGGCGAAGGCGGTGCCGGACGGATTTCAGTTCGCGGTCAAGGCGTCGCGCTATTGCACCAACCGCAAGCTGTTGGCGGAGGCGGGCGAGTCGGTCGCGAAATTCACCAACCAGGGTATCGCCGAACTGGGTGACCGGCTGGGGCCGATCCTGTGGCAGTTCATGCCCACCAAGCAGTTCGATCCGGACGATTTCGGCGCCTTCCTCAAACTGCTGCCGTCCAGCGTCGATGGCGTGAAGCTGCGCCACGCGCTGGAGGTGCGGCATGAGAGCTTCGACGATCCAGCCTTCCTGGCGATGGCGCGCGACGCCGGGGCCGCGGTGGTGCTGGCCGATCATGACGATTATCCCGCGATCACCGGCCATGATGTCGGCTTTACCTATATGCGGCTGATGCGGGCGCAGGCGAATGAGCTGACCGGCTATCCGCCCGCGGCTATCGCGGACTGGGCCGAGCGCGCTCAGGCGGCGGCGGGGCAGGGCGATGTCTTCGCCTTCTTCATTAGCGGCGCCAAGGAACGCAACCCGGCGGCGGCACAGGCGATGATCGTGGCTTTACAGTAACAGGCCTGTTGCATTTAGTGCAATCGGTATGTCGCGCTTTGCGATTGTTACAAGAATATGACGGGCGTAGGGGACCGCTCACACCCAGATGGGTGGTAATTCTTGCAAAGATGGAGCAAAATATGCGGCAGGCCTTTCAGGGCGCTGTGCTGGCCGTTGCGGTCGGTGTTCAGATGTTGACTTTCTATTCGGTGTTATATGCCTGATCGCGCATCATGCGCGAACCTTATCCCGACAGACCGGGATGCAAAAAGGCCGCTCCCGGTTTAACCGGAGCGGCCTTTTTATTTGTCTCTGACTTGGTGATGTCCTGGCCCATCCGTCGGGCCACCATCAGCCCTCTGCCAGCCAGCCCGCGAGTAGGTAGGCCACGACGCCGATCGGCCCCAGCGCGCAGAGCGTCAGCAGGACCAGTCCGACGCGGAGCAGCGTCACGTCCAGGCCAGTGCGGTTGGCGACGCCGGCGCATACGCCCATGATCTTGCCGTTGGTGCGGTCGAGGGTGAAGCTGTTGTTCATCTGTCAGGCCTTCTGCTGAAATGGGTGTTGAGTAAGGGGCGCGATCAGGCGATCGGCGACACCGGGATCGCTGCGCTGACGAACAGGCTGGCGACGATGAACGCGCCGACAAGGGCGACGGCGGCGTTCTGGATCTTGGCGATGGACATGGTGGATACTCCCTGATGTGATGGCCGGATCATTCCAGCCTTGATGCCAACAGGAATTGCAGATGCCGTGCCAGTTTCGATTTTTGGCGGAAATCAGCGGCTGTTCGCTGACGAGGCGTGCGGCGCGGCTGGCAAATAGTCGCGCTGTTGGGATATTTTCCCGCAGATTGGTGGAATATGCCTGACCCAGCAGCGACACCTATCCATCTATTCGTCTACGGCACGCTCAGGGCCGCTTTTGACGGGCCGATGGCGCGCTGGTTGCGGCAAGCGGCGCGGCTGGTCGGACCGGCGACGATCGGCGGCGCGCTCTATCGGGTCGCCGACTATCCGGGGCTGGTGGCCGGGCCGACGGGCCGGGTGCAGGGCGACCTGTTTGCCCTGACGGACGCCGCCGCGGTCCTGGCAGTGCTGGACGAGTATGAGGAATGCGCCGACCATCATCCGCAGCCGCACGAATATCGCCGCGTGGCGATGACGGTGCAGGCCGCGGACGGGCCGGTAGGGGCCTGGGTCTATCTCTATACGCGCGACACGACTGGCCTGCCGCCTATCGCCGATGGCGACTTCCTGGCTTGCGCGCGGGAGCGGGACAGCTAGTCTCCGGCATCAACAAGATCGACAGGAGACAGGCGCCGATGACCACCGACCGCAATGAGGACGATACGCCCCTCGTGGAGCGGCTGCCCGAAGACCGCAACTGGATCGGCACCACCGGCTTCCAGCGCCGGCACATATTGGCGGGCGGGGCCTTCGCCGCCGGTTTCGCCGCCGCCTGCCGCCCCATCGCCAGCAGCGCGGTGCAGACCTCCGCCGAGGGGCTTAGCGAAGAGACCGTCTCGATTCCCGCCAGCGACGGCTTCGCCATGCCCGCCTTTGTCGCGCGCCCGGCGGGTGGCAAGGCTGCGCCGGTCATCGTCGTGGTGCATGAGATTTTCGGCGTGCATGAATGGATTCGCGATATCTGCCGCCGCTTCGCCAAAGCGGGCTATTATGCCATCGCGCCTGACCTGTTCGCGCGCCATGGCGACGCGACCAAGGTTTCCGATTTCAAGCAGTTGATCGGCACCATCGTGTCCAAGGCGCCCGACGCCCAAGTGCTGACCGATATCGACACGGCCTATGGCTGGGCGGGTAAGCATGGCGGCGATGCGAAGCGGCGCGGCATCACCGGATTCTGCTGGGGCGGGCGGGTCGTATGGCTCTACGCCGCGCACAGCGCCGATCTGGATGCCGGCGTCGCTTATTATGGGCGGCTGGTGACGGACAAGACGCCACTCCAGACGCTGAGCGCGATCGAGGAGGTCGGCAAGCTCAAGGCGCCGGTGCTGGGCCAATATGGCGAACTGGACAAAGGCATACCACTGACCGACGTGCAGGCGATGCGCGCCGCGTTGGTCAAGGCGGGCAAGTCCCCGCCCGACGCCATCACCGTCCATATAGGTGCGGACCATGGCTTCATGGCTGATTATCGCCCCAGCTATAACGAACCCGCCGCCAAGGCCGCGTGGGACGCTACGCTCGACTGGTTCGGCACCTATGTGAAGCGGTGAAACAAGCCGGGCTCCTGCGTTTGGCAGGAGCCCGGTCCTATCATTTCTGCTTCATCGCCTCGACCGCGGCCAGCGTGGTCTTCACATGCTCGGCATAGTTCATTTCGCTATGGACGAACGCGACGCGGCCCGACGGCGCGATGACATAGGAGGTGCGATCGGTCATGCCCGGCCGCATCTTGAGCGCCACGTCATAGCCGGTCACGATCGCTGGGCCAGCCGAAGCCACGGCGAACTTGCCCGCACATTCCTTGGTCGAAAAGGCGACGAGATCATCGACCGGATCGGCCGACATGCCGATGACGGTCGCGCCGGCGGCCTTGAACTTCTCGATATTCTCCGCGAACTCGCGTGCTTCGGCCGAACAGCCCGGCGTGAATGCCTTTGGGAAGAAATAGAGCACCACTGGACCGCGCTTCAGCTGATGCGACAGGGTCAGGGTGAAGGTCTTGCCCGCCTGCGCCCCGCGCGTGGTGAAATCGGGCGCCTTGGCGCCGACGGCAAGGGCGGCCATCGCGCCGCTGGAACTGAGGGCGGCGGCAGCGGCGAGGAGGAGAGACAGGCGCTTCATATGTCGGTTCCTTGGGTCGGACGTGGGTCGGGCTGTTCCCATAATTCGATCGCATTGCCCTCCGGATCATGAATGCGGGCGAAACGGCCGAGGACGGGGTCATCCCATTCTGGCTTGGTGATGATCGCAACGCCTGCGCCGCGCAAGTGGTCCAGGAGGGAATCGAGACCGGACACGCGGAAATTCAGCATGAAGGCCTTGTCGGGCGCGAAATAGTCGCTGTCCGCCTTGAATGGGGCGAACACCATCGGTCCGCCCTGCGGCTGCCAGATCCATGCATTGGGCGTGTCGGCCGGATCGACCACGCATCCGCCGCCGACATTCAAATGCGTCCGATACCATGCGCTGAGCGCATCGGGATCGCGGGCGCGAAAGAACAGGCCTCCCATTCCCAGCACCGGCATGGCATCGACTCCCTATATCTGTGGGAGCCAACGCTATCATGGGCGACGGAAACGGGGAACCGGCGGCGCGCTGGCCGGTTCCTTCAAGCATGCGTAGATCATGCCTTGCCTTCCTGCTGCTGGTCGCCGGGTGCAACCAGGCGGTGGACAACAGCGCCGACCAGCCGGGCGTCGTCGCCAATATATTGGACCAGACGCTGCCCAATGTGCAGGAAGCGCCGCCCGCTGCCAACGCCATCACCCCGGTCGAACCCACGCCGAAGATCGATACGCCGCCGCCCGCCACCGCCTCCGCCGGCCTCATTCCCGCTGCCATGCAGGGTAAATGGACCGGCGTGCAGGATCGCTGCGGCGACCGCAGTGCTGATCTGGAACTGACCGTCACGCCCGACCGGCTGCTGTTCCACGAGAGCGTCGGCACCGTAAAAAGCGTGACGCCGGGCGAGGAGGGCCGCGCCGCGGTGGAAGCCGCCTTCACCGGCGAGGGTCAGAGCTGGACCCGCACGTTGGCGCTGCGAACGTCAGCGGACGGCAAAGCACTGACCATCGTTAACGACGGGACGGCGGTCACGCGCAAGCGCTGCTGAATTGGCCGATGAGAACGGAGGGAGCGCGCCAATGTTGGGCGCACCCTTCCCCCTCCGCTCTGTCCCCGCTACAGCCACGCAATGATCGGCCGCCTTACCTTGAGCGATTTCCGCAATCACGCGGATGCGCTGATCCTGCCCGACCACAGCTTCATCCTGCTGACCGGCGACAATGGCGCGGGCAAGACCAATATATTGGAAGCGGTTTCGATGCTGGCGCCTGGCCGCGGGCTGCGCGGCGCGCCTCTGTCCGCGATGGTGCGGCAGGAGGGGGCAGGGGGGTTCGGCGTCGCGGCGGAGGTGGACGGCGTGGTGCTGGGCACCGGCGTTGCGGCTGGCAGCCCGGATCGCCGGCAGGTGCGGATCGGCGGAGTGGCCTCCTCCGCCAATGCGCTGGCCGATCATCTGGCGATCGTCTGGCTCACCCCGGCGATGGACCGGCTGTTCCTCGACAGTCCCGGCGGGCGACGACGTTTCCTCGACCGACTGACGCTGGCGCTGCATCCGGCCCATGCGATGCACAGCGCCCGCTATGACGCGGCGATGCGAGCGCGCAACCGGCTGCTCACCGACCTGCGCCGGGCCGATCCGGCCTGGCTGTCTGCGCTGGAGGCGCAGATGGGTGAGCATGGCGCGGCGCTGGCCGACGCGCGCGTCGATCTGGTGGCGCGGCTGAATGCGATGCTGGCGGACCAGCCTGACGAACCCTTCGCCCGGCCGCGGATCGCGATCGAGGGCGAGGATGCGAGCGACGACGCGCTGGCGGATCGGCTGGGGCGCGAACGGCGACGCGATGCGGCGGCGGGGCGAACGCTGTCCGGCCCGCATCGCCACGACCTGGCCGTCACCCACATCGCCAAGGATCAGCCTGCCGCGCTTTGTTCGACCGGCGAGCAGAAGGCGCTGCTGCTCTCGATGCTGCTCGCCCATGCCGCGCTGGTGGCGGAGACACGCGGACAGCCGCCCGTCTTGCTGCTGGATGAAGTCGCGGCGCATCTCGACCCGTCCCGCCGCAGCGCCCTGTTCCAACGATTGCGAGAAACTGGCGGCCAAGTGTGGATGACGGGCACGGAATCCAGTCTTTTCAACGATCTGGATAAGGCGACGCGATTGACTGTAACGGCGGGCCAGCTTTTTCGTTCCGCAATATAACGCATCGACGAAACGACTCGTCGCCCCGCGCTTGTTCATCCGTCCGGCGTCTGCCCTAAGACCGACATCGGGTTTCAAGCCTACAAAATAAGTCGGGGTCGCAATCACATGGTCGTTAGTTTTCGCGCGTTTTTCGCGGCGTCTATTCTTGCGCTCTCGACCCTGTTCGCTGTTCCCGCCACCGCAGGCACGCTCCAGTGCGCCCCCTTCGCCCGGCAGGCTTCCGGCATCGACATTCACGGCAATGCCAATACCTGGTGGGGCCAGGCCGAGGGTCGTTACGACCGCGGTCACGAACCCCGCGTCGGCGCGGTTCTGGCCTTTGCCGCCAGCCGTTCGATGCCGGTCGGCCATGTCGCCATGGTCAGCAAGGTGGTCAGCGGTCGCGAAGTGCTGCTGACCCACGCCAACTGGTCCTATCGCGGCGGCATCGAGCGCAATGTGCGCGCCATCGACGTGTCGGCCAATAACGATTGGACTGACGTCAAGGTGTGGTACGGCCCGATCCGCGACCTTGGCCTGCGTTCCAACCCGGCGCGCGGCTTCATCTATGCCCAGCCGTCCAAGGGCGTCGACCAGCCCGTCCAGATCGCATCGGCCGACACGACCGGCGGCGCTGCGGTGCGCGCCGCCTTCTGATCGCGGCGCCCGGATCGGCATGATGCTGATCCCCATTTTATCCCTGACCTGCGCTTAACCTCTTCTCAAACTCTGGCGGCTTAGGGTCATCCTCGGTGGGGCGATTCTTGTTTTCGGGATCGCATAGATGTTTCGAACGATACGCTGGACGGCGGCCTTGCTGTTGTCCGGTCTGGTAACCGCGCCCTCCTGGGGGTCGGCGGTGCTGCAATGTGTGCCCTATGCCCGGATCGTATCGGGCGTGGCGATCAAGGGAGATGCGCTGACCTGGTGGGACCAGGCGGCCAGCCAGTATAAGCGCGGTACCAAGCCCAAAAAGGGCGCGGTGCTCGCCTTCCGGCCCAATGGCCCTATGGTGCTGGGTCATGTCGCGGTCGTCAGCAAGATATTGGGCGATCGGCGCGTGCTGATCCGCCATGCCAACTGGTCGGTGCCCGGCGCGATCGAGGAAGATGTGCTGGCGATCGACGTGTCAGCGGATGGCGACTGGAGCCAGGTGCGCGTGTGGCACAGCCCGACGGGCCAGATGGGCGCGCGGACCAACCCGACCTATGGCTTCATCTATCCGGCCAAGGCGAAGCTGCATGATTTTACCCCCGACCCGGTGCTGGGCGCGAGCGTGCGTTTCGCCAAGGTCGATTCGGACATGTGGGACGAACAGGGGCTGCCACGGATGTTGCGGGAGCCGCGCGTGACGCCGGTCATGGTCAGCCCGCGGGCGATTCAGGTGGCGCAGGCCAAGCCCGCGTCCAGGCCGAACAAGCCAGCACCGCGGTTGGAGGCCGATCCCTTCGTCGTCGAATATGCCGACGCCGCGCCGTCGCAACGGACGCTGAGCGCGATCATCGCCGATGTCCGGCGCGATGCGGTGATGCACTGATAGAAAAAGGGCGCCCTCACCGGCGCCCCTTTTTGCTTATTCGGCTTCGGCCGGCTTATCCTCGGAATCCTCTGCCGGATTTTCGAACCAAGCTTCGACTTCGCCGGTCAGCTTGATCGTCAACGGATTGCCGTGACGGTCGCGGCTCTTGCCGGCGGCGACGCGAATCCAGCCCTCTGAGATCGAATATTCTTCCACATCCTTGCGCTCGCGGCCCTTGAACCGGATGCCGATGCCGCGCTGGAGCACCTCCATGTCGAAATGGGGGCTTTTGGGGTTGGTGGACAGATGATCGGGGGGCGTGTCGCTCATGGTCAGAAATCCCTGGAAAGTTTGTTCGCGCCTAGCGTCTGCGATGTGCGGCCGTCAACCGCCGCGCTTTTCATCGACGTCGCAGAAGATGCGGCGAATGACGCCCGCGTCCAGCCAGGCGGTGAAGCGGCTTTCCGCGTCGGCAAGGCCCGCGAAGGGATAGGCCACCGGCCGATCGTCCACCGCGCGGCTGGCCGCCGTCAGCCGGGCGACCGCGTCGGGCGCGGTGGTCAGGATGCGGCCGCGCCGGTCGGTTGAGGCGCTGTTGACGCCTACGACATGGCCGTCCTCGGCAAAGACCGGCCCGCCGCTGATGCCCGACAAGGTGCCGTCGCCGTCGGGGATGCGGCCCTTTTCGGCCCAGGCGAGGATCGGCTGGGTCAGGTCGCTGCGCCCGCGCCGCGCGCTTGCTTCGCCAATCAGTTCGGACATGACGAGAGTCGGCTCGCCCGCAGGAAAGCCCATATGATAGCCCGGCGTGCCCGGTTGTGGGATGCGGCGCGACAGGGGCAAGGCGGCGTCGCTAGGCAGGCTGTCGGGCACCAGCGCGGCGTCCGCCTCGCGGCTTTCGATGACGCGCGACACCGGCCGGGCGAAGCGGCCATCCTCTAGCCCTACGCGCGCGCAGCCATGGGTCACATGCTGCGCCGTCAGCCATGCGCCGTCCCGGTCGACGGCGAAGGCGGTGCCCATGGAATCGGCGGGTCCATTGGGATTATCCTCGATCACGAACTGCTCGTCGCTCCAGCCAGGCAGTGGCCGGCGCGGTGATCGGGGATCGAATTGTTCAACCGTCAGCGGTGGGACGGTCACGTCCTGCCCGAACCAAGCGATCAGAAGCAGGCCGCCCAGAGCGAAGGGCAGGCAACCGCAGCCGCGCTTCGCCATCGCCTCAGCCCGCGATCGCGGCGGCGGTGAGGCAGGCGATGGCGGCCTTCATCATCGCCAGGAAGATCGCCGCCGATCGCTCATTCGCCTCGATCCGTGCCGACAGCGTGCCGAGCAGGAAATCGACCAGGCGGAACGCGACGAGTTGCAGCACCAAGGTCACGCTGCCCCAGATGAGGATGTCCCAGACATTGACCGACCCGGCGAGGCAGAAACCCAAGGGCACGGCGAGGCCAATCGCCGCCCCGCCCAGCGAAATCGCAGCCGCTTCGTTGCCGCCACGGATCAGCGCAAATTCGTCATGCGGGGTGATCCACATATAGAGGCCCAGCGCCGCCAGCCAGACCAGCGTCGCGCTGCCCAGGTGCAGCAGCAGGATGGGAAGGCCCGACAACAGGCTTTGAATCACGGGCATGGGATCGGTCATGCCGTCCCCAATGCCGCAACCCGCCCCAAGGTTCAATCGGGGCGGGTTGCGGGTAAAATATAGCCGTCTGCCTTAGCGGCAGATGCGCACGCGCACGTTGCGGTCACGATAATGGTCGTAACGCCATTCCGTCCAGCAACGGGCGCGGTGGCGATAGGCGGCGCGATAATGGCCGCGAGGCCCGCGCCAGTCGCGCCGGTCGCCGCGCCAGTGGCGGCGATCGGCCCAGCGCCTGTTGTCATAACGGCGATTGTCCCAGCGCCCGTCGCGGTCGCCGCGCCAGCCGGAACCGCCATAATATTGCGCCTGGGCCGGGGCCGCTATTGCGCCAAGGCCGGTGATGGCAAGGCTCAACGCGGCCGCGCCCTTCCAGAACAGATGCATGATTCTCTCTCCTCACAGTTCCCGCCCGTCAGGGGAGGGAACATGGGGAGGAGAATGCATCGCGCCGACTGAACCAGCCTCGAATGGCGATGTCAGCGATCGTTCAGGCTTTTTATCGCCCGCGCAGCGCCGCCTCCGATTCCTGCATATAGTCGCGGGTGATCGGCAAGGCGCGCCGATCGCGGCTATATTGGACCTGGAAATTCACCATGCCGCCATGTTCGAACACGGTCGCCGCGCCTGCCAGGTAGAAGGTCCACAGGCGGAAGAAACGCTCGTCATAGAGGGCGATGATATCCGCCTTGTGTGCCATGGCGCGTTTGTACCATGCGCGGATGGTCAGGCCATAATGGATGCGCAGCACCTCCACGTCGGTCACCATCAACCGCGTGCCTTCGCTGCCCGCAATCATTTCCGACAGGGCCGGGATGTAGCCGCCAGGGAAGATATATTTCTGGGTGAAGGCGTCAGTCACGCCCGGTCCGCCCATACGGCCGATCGTGTGGACCAGCATCACCCCCGTCCGGGGTCAGCAGGTTGCGGCATGTATCGAAAAAGGTGCGATAATGGGCGGTGCCGACATGTTCGAACATGCCCACCGACACGATCCGGTCGAACGGCCCCGTCATGTCGCGATAGTCGATCAGTTCGAAGCAGACATGGTCGGCGACGCCAGCATCGGCGGCGCGCTGGCGCGCGACCTTCAACTGTTCTTCCGACAAAGTGATGCCGGTCACATCGACGCCGCAGGTGCGGTGCAGATACAGCGCCATGCCGCCCCAGCCGCACCCGATATCCAGCACCTTCATGCCCGGTTTCAGGTGCAGCTTGGCGGCGATATGCGCCTTCTTGTCCTCCTGCGCCTGCTCCAGGCTGATGCCCGCCTCATTGGCGGCATCGGGATAATAGGCGCAGCTATATTGGCGGTCGCGGTCGAGGAACAGGGCGTAGAGCGCGCCCGATAAGTCGTAATGATGGGCTACGTTGGCCTTGGACCGGGCCTTGTGATTGGCGCGCCACAGCTTTTGCCGCACGCTGCCAACGCTGCGCTTGAGCAGGCTCTTGCTCTCGATCGACTTGCCCTGTTCCCAGGGATTGTTGGCGCGGATCATGGACAGGAATTCCATGATGCCGCCGCCCTCGATCGTCACGCGTCCGTCGATCCAGGCCTCCGCCATGCCCAGCCGCGGATCTTTAACGATGTCGAAGGGCACCCGGCCGTCCTTGAATCGCAGCGCGAGGTCGGGGAAGGCAGGGTCGGGCTGACCCACGGTGAGTATTTTGCCGTTGGCGTAATGAACGGTCAGGCGACCGCGTGTGACCAACCGCTTGAGAACCAATTCAAACAGCTTCATGCCGCGACCTTGTCATGGCGTTACGCAGACGTCAAATGCCTGCATACCAATCATAATCGGCACGGTCCTCCCAGAAACCGCCCTTGCCCTTGCCGATTGCGGCGAGGGTGTCGACCGCTTCGATGCCCATCAGATATTTGGCCTGCTTATAGCCCAGCTGCCGTTCGACCCGCAGCCGCAGCGGCGCGCCATTGGCGACCGACAGCGGCCGGTCGTTAAGGGCGAAGGCGAGGATGGTCTGGGGATGGAAGGCATCGGCCAGGTCGATGCTTTCATAATAGGGCCGCCCGCCGCCCATGTCGTCGGCGCAGCGGAAGACGATATAGCGCGCGTCGCTACGCAGCCCCGCGCCGTCGAGGATTGTCTTGAGCGGCACCCCGCGCCACTTGCCGATCGCGCTCCACCCTTCGACGCAATCATGGCGGGTGATCTGCTCGCGATGGGGCAATGTTCGCAATTGCGACAGCGACAGAGACAGTTCGCGCGATACGAGGCCGGTGACGCTCAGTCGCCAGTCGGCAAAGCCATTGCGCCACAACGCCTTATAGGCAGGCGTATTGGGATTGGCGGTGCCGTTGGCGCGGAAGACCGGGGAAATCTGGTCGGGCCGGAACTCGCGCGCCAGCGCGTCGGGCGCCATCAGGCCGCGCTGCGCCCATTTATGGAAATTCTCGGCGGAGAAGAGCGTCTCGCGAAAACTCTCGTTGCGCGCCAGTCGGTCGCAGCCCGCCAGCGTGGCGGTCGCGCCCAGCAGCAGGGTGCGGCGGGTCAGGATCATGGCCGTTCCTCCGGCACCCGATAGCGGCCGGTGATCATCGATCGCACCTCGTTGAGCGGCCCGGCGAGAAGGACCATCAAAATATGGACCAGGAAGAAGGCGAGGAGCGCGAAGGCGGCGATGAAATGGATCGAACGGGCCGATTGCCGCCCGCCGAACAGGTCGACCAGCCAGGGCCAGGCCGCATTCATGCCCGGCGACATGGTCAGGCCGGTCAGGATGACGATCGGTAGCGCGACGAAGATGACGCCGATATAGCTCGCCTTTTGCAACACATTATAGCGTAGCGCCGCCTGGCCGGTGGGAAAGCGCAGCCGCGCGTGATCCTTGATGTCCTGCCAAACATGGCGCGGGGCCAGTTCGCCGCGACGGAAGGCCAGGTCGCGGGCGATGTGCCGGTTTATGAGGCTCCAGAGCATATAGGCAAGCAGCGCAAAGGCGAAGAGTGGTGCGGCGGCCAGATGCCAGTGGCGCGACAGAGCCAGGCTATAATGGCCAGGCAGAGTGATCCATCCGGGAAAGCGCTCCAGCGTCAGCCAGGCATGATCCAGATTTGCGCCATATTGCCCCCAATAGAGGCGAGGATGGGCGTTGAAGATGCCAAGGCCGCTGGTGAACAGGATGTAGAGCAGCAGCGCATTGGCCCAATGCCAAATCCGGGTGGACAGGCGATGGCGTTTGACGTCGCCAGCTACCATGGGGGTCGGGCTGTCCATGGGGATGATCCTATCCCATCTGGCGCAATAGTCCAATATTCGGTTGAGCGCCCGGTCAGGTTACAGGCTGCGCCTAAGCTGCGCCCAAGCGGCGCCTTACCCGCCGAACGGCCGGGATGCCCGTTGTCACACTTTTGCAACACAAGCCTTGAAATGAATTGAAATAAAGTCAGACCCCCTTTGCAACGCAATCTTCCGAACCTAGATGGCGGCTGCGTGATCATGATGCAGATCATGTTCTTGATCTCCCGATAATGGAGAGAAGAGTCGCAAGAGTTGTCGTGAGAATAAGTTCATGATTGCTTGGCATCGAACCTGAACACCGGATTAATGTCTCAATCACGGTGACTAGATAATAAATGAGGACTTTATGAAGACTGTGATTTTCGCAGCCCTTGCTGCTGCCACTTTTGTTTCGGCTCCTGCTTTCGCTCAGGACGCAGCGCCCTTCACCGGGCCGCGCGCGGGCGTGACGCTGGGTTATGACAAGCTGGGCGGCGAAGAAGGCTTCTCGTACGGGGTCAACGCCGGTTACGACCTGGCGCTCGCGCCCAACATCGTCGGCGGCGTGGAAGTCAGCCTGGGCGACACCACGGTCGACGACAGCGACCTGGACGTCAGCCGTGACATCACCGCCTCGCTGCGCGCCGGTTACGTCGTGACCCCGCGCGTCCTGGCGTTCGGCAAGGTCGGCTACACCTCGACCCGCTTCGAAATCGACGGCGACGGCGTTGGCCTGGAAGGCGTGCGCTACGGTGGCGGCCTGGAGTTCGCGGCAACCCCGAACACCTACATCTCGGCTGAATATCAGCGCACCGAATATGAGCAGAACATCGGCGGCCGCGACGCCGCGGTTGTCGGCATCGGCTTCCGTTTCTGATCCCTCTCGATCGGAATCAGGGAAAGGGCGGTCCTGCAAAGGGCCGCTCTTTTTCTATGTGGGCAAGGGCGTGAAGTTGGGTGCGACCCACGCCAGCCGCGCCGATGTCGCCATCAGCACGTCGCGCGACCAGTAAGTGAACAGCCAGTCCTTACTCCCCAGCGGCGACGCCATCAGCGCGGCATAGGCGATCGCAGGGGTCACATCGCCCGGCAGCCCGGCCAGGAGGCGGCGCGCCATGTGCAGCGACGCCTGCGTGATCGTCTCATGATAGCCGCTGGTTGCGCTGTTTACCCCGCCGACACTCTCGTTGTAGCGGCGGATCATGCCGGGCATATCGTGTTCGGGCTGCAAGTCCGGGCGCATGCGGATCAGCCACAGGGCGGTCGCGAAATGCGCGCCATGGGTCCAGCGTTCCTTGGGCAGCGTGCAGGCGCAAAAGCCCTGCGCCAGCGCGTCGATCTCTTCATCGGTCATCGTCGTTCCCCCAACAGAAAAGCCCCACCATCGCTGGCGGGGCTTGTCGTCCTGCACCGTGGCGCAGCCTATGGTCCCGCGATCATCCGAGCGCGGCTTGCTTCTCTTCAGAGAGGCGCTTCATTTCCGCCTTGCTCTTCTTCTCGCTTGCCGATTTAAGCTGGCCGCACGCCGCCATGATGTCGCGCCCGCGCGGGGTGCGCACCGGCGCGCTGATGCCGCCTTCGAATATGATGCTGCTGAACGCGCGAATCCGCTCTGGCGTCGAGCATTCATAATCGGTGCCCGGCCAGGGGTTGAACGGGATCAGGTTGACCTTGGCCGGCAGCTTATATTTGCGGATCAGGCGGACTAGTTCGCGCGCGTCATCGTCGCTGTCATTCTTGTCACGGATCATCACATATTCGAAGGTGATGCGCCGGGCGTTGTTCGCCTTGGGATAGTCGGCGCAGGCCTGGAGTAGTTCTTCGATCCCATATTTGCGGTTGAGCGGCACCAGTTCGTCGCGCACTGCCTTGGTCACGCCATGGAGCGAGACGGCGAGGTTCACGCCGATCTCCTCGGCCGCGCGCGCCATCATCGGCACCACGCCCGACGTCGACAGGGTGATGCGCCGCTTCGACAAGGCGAGGCCATCGCCGTCCATGACGAGCTTCAACGCGTCTCGGACATGGTCGAAATTATAGAGCGGTTCGCCCATGCCCATCATCACGATGTTGGTCAGCATCCGCCCATCCGGCGAATATTGCGGCGCGTCCTCGTCATCATCGACATCGTTCGAGGCGGCCATATTGCCCTTGGGCCATTCGCCCAGCGCATCGCGCGCCAGCATCACCTGCCCCACGATTTCGCCCGGCGTCAGGTTGCGCACCAGACGCATCGTGCCGGTGTGGCAGAAGCTGCAATTAAGCGTGCAGCCGACCTGGCTGGAGACGCACAGCGTGCCGCGATCCGCATCGGGGATGAAGACCATTTCATAATCCTGCCCGTCGTCCGAGCGCAGCAGCCATTTGCGCGTGCCGTCTGTCGACACCTGCGCTTCGACCACTTGTGGGCGGCCCACGACGAAGCGGTCGGCCATCCAGCGGCGCATCGGCTTGGCGAGGTCGGTCATGGCGTCGAAATCGGTGGTGCCGCGATGATAGAGCCAGTGGAATAGCTGCTTGGCGCGCAGCTTGGCGGCCTTTACGTCGAGGCCCGCCTCTTCCAGCACCGCTTTGATCTGCGGGCGCGACAGACCCATCAGGTCGGTACGACCATCCTCTCGCGGGGTCACCGCGCGCGGCACGGGCACAGGGTCGATAAGGCCGGGAATCGGCATGAGCGGGCTGGCGGCTGATTGCATGGCGCGCCCTTAGCCGATTTTTGCCGATTTTGGAAGCGGCGCGCGCCTAACGCAGCCGCGCGCATCCCAGTGCGGCGGCATCCATCGCCGTCGCCGCGCCGCGCAGGGCGTAGCTGTCGGCAAAGCCGCGCCCGTCCGCGCCCACGCCCGCCACGCTCATGCTGCTGGCAGATCGCATCGCGGCGACGATCTGCGCATCGGCGCGGGCGTCGGGCGCCCAGGCGTCCATCTGCCCGGCGACCAGCGCGAAGCGGCGCTCGCCCACGGTCAGCGTCACCGGCGCCTTGGCCGCCAGCGCGCGACTAAGGCGAATATGCAACTGCCCGCGCACGCGCTGCCGCGGCCAGGTGCCGACCGATGCAAAGCCTCTGGATGTCTGGCCCCGTCGCCCGGCGGGCTGTGCGATGGCGTAGCAGCGCGGCCCGTTCTGCCCTGCGCCGGGGTCGCGAAACGCGCCCCAACCCTCGAAAATACCAAGCGAATCGCGCGCCTGCGCCGGCATGGCCGGGACCAGCGACAGGATCAGGAGGGCAGGCAAGCGGCGCATCCTGCGGGCAAAGCCCAAGCCGTCCCCTTTTGCAACCCCGCTCCGTAACGAAAGCGCGATGCAGCGCTTGCCCAAGCCGCCATAGCGGTTATGAAGAAGCATCCATCATTGTCGCCGGGATTCGACCGAATCTCCGGCTATCGGCTTAAAAAGAAACGGACAGAACAGGGACATGAAGGCCACTATCGAACGCGCGACGCTCCTCAAGAGCCTGAGCCACGTCCAGTCGGTGGTCGAGCGGCGCAATACCATTCCTATCCTGTCGAACGTCCTGATCGAAGCGTCGGCCGACGGCGCGATCAAGCTGATGGCGACCGATCTTGACCTCCAGATCGTCGAAAGCGTGTCGGCGCAGGTGGAGCAGGCCGGCGCCACCACCATTTCGGCCCACACCCTGTTCGACATCGCGCGCAAACTGCCCGAAGGCAGCCAGGTGTCGCTCCAGGCGGCCGAGGGCAAGATGCTGATCCAGGCCGGTCGCGCCCGCTTCAATCTGTCCACCCTGCCGCGCGACGATTTCCCGGTGATCGCGGAAGGCGACCTGCCGACGCGTTTCGAACTGCCGGCCGAAACATTGAAGCAGATCATCGACAAGACGCGCTTTGCCATTTCGACCGAAGAGACGCGCTATTATCTGAACGGCATCTATTTCCACGTCACTGACGACGACCAGCCGGTGTTGAAGGCCGCGGCGACCGACGGCCATCGCCTGGCCCGCGTCACCGTGACCCGCCCTGACGGCGCGGAAGGGATGCCCGGCATCATTATCCCGCGCAAATGCATAGGCGAACTGCGCAAGCTGCTCGATGAAGTGGACGGTTCGGTGCAGATCAACCTGTCGGCCAGCAAGATCCGCTTCGGCCTGGGCAGCGCGATCCTGACCAGCAAGCTGATCGACGGCACCTTCCCCGATTATAGCCGCGTCATCCCGACCGCGAACGACAAGCTGCTCAAGATCGACCCGCGCAGCTTCGAACAGGGCGTCGATCGCGTCGCCACCATCGCCACCGAAAAGACCCGCGCGGTCAAGATGAGCCTGGAGAAGGACAAGATCACCCTGTCTGTCACCAGCCCCGAAAACGGCACGGCGGCCGAAGAGGTGCCAGGCGCTTTCCAGGGCGAAGGCTTCGATATCGGCTTTAATGCGCGCTATCTGCTCGACATATTGGGACAGATCGACAGCGACTTGGTCGAACTCCATCTGGCCGATGCGGCCGCGCCGACGTTGATCCGGGAAAATGACGCCAGCCCCGCGCTTTACGTGCTGATGCCGATGCGAGTCTGACTGTTGCTTCGGCGCCGGTTTTTAGCCTGCGCCATTATGGATCGTCATGACTGGCCGTAAGTAATTCTCTGGCAAGAAGTTTGCGTTACCAGTTGGGGTATGTCCCTGCTTCGCGCATCCCTTGCCGATAGTCCGTCCCGCCCGATGACCCTGATGGTCGCGCTCGGCTTGTCTGAAAGCGGAACCGAGGTGTCGGCGTCCTGGATTTCCGGCGCCTTCATCCACATCGCCCGACTGTGGCCGCTGATCCTGCTGGCCAAGATCTGCGTCGTCGCGCTGCTGCAATTGCCCTTTTATTCCCATGACATCGTGCAGATCGGCCTGATGGTCGCGATGCTGTTGATTGATGGCGCGCTGATGCTCGCGCCGCGCCTGTCATGGTTCCAGCGGCGGATGCCCCATATCCAGAACTGGATGATGCTGCCGCTGGTGTTCCTGTCGGGCCTGACGTTCAGCCTGTGGCTGGGGCGCGATGCCAGGGCGGCGACCGACGCGTTGTTCCTGGCGGCGGTGCCTGAATTGGCGGTGGCGCTGCTGGCGGTGTGCATTTTCGGCGACCGGCGACTGTTGGGGATCAGCTATTTCCTGGGTGCGTTGCTGGTGTCGGTCGCGGAAAAGGCTGGTGTCGTCCAGATCGGCCTGCTGTGCAGCTGCGTCATCGTCATGCTGGTCGCCACGCTGCGCCAAGCGACGGCCGATCGCGACCAGGCGATCGCCCGGCATAGCCAGGATCTGCGTGCGCAACGATCCGACCGGCTGTTGCAGGAGCATGAGCGCACCGGGCGGGGTTGGTTCTGGGAAACGGACCGACTAGGCTGCCTGACCTATATTTCCGACACGCTGGCCAGGACATTGGATGCGCCCGGCGACGGGCTGATCGGACGGCCGATTACGGAGATCATCCGGCCCGGCGACAAGAAGCAGGGCGATGGCGAACGCACGCTGGGCTTCCACCTGTCCGCCCGCACCGGCTTTGCCGATCTGCCCGTATGCGCCGCGCTGGCGAAGGAAGAGCGCTGGTGGTCGATTTCAGGGCAGCCTGTCTTCAACGAATATGGTCAATTCCACGGTTTCCGTGGGTCGGGCACCGATCTCACGGAAATGCGTCGCAGCCAGGCGGAGGTGACGCGTCTGGCTCAGTTCGATTCACTAACCGGCCTGGCCAACCGCATCCAGATGCTCAGCTCCCTGGAGCAGGCGGTCGCCGCCCGCCACGGCAAGCCGGGCGAATGCGCGCTGATGATGCTGGACCTCGACCGGTTCAAGATCGTCAACGACACGCTGGGCCATCCGGCGGGCGACACGCTGCTACGGCAGGTCAGCCAGCGGTTGCAGCGGGTGGTCGGTAACAAAGGGCTGGTCGGGCGACAAGGCGGCGACGAGTTCAAGATATTGCTGCCGGGCCGTCACGACCAGGCCGGGCTGGCCCAGCTGGCGCAGGCGATCATCGCGTCGATCTCGCAACCCTATATGATCGAAGGAACTGCCGTGGTCATCGGCGTGTCGATCGGCATCAGCGGATGCCCACATGACGGCGTCACGGCCGACGCGTTGATCCGCAACGCCGACCTCGCGCTCTACGCCGCGAAGGGCAATGGCCGTGGCGTCCATCGCTTCTATTCGTCGGACATGCATGCCGATGCGGAGGATCGCCGCGCGCTGGAGGAGGATCTGCGCCGGGCGCTCGCCGCCGACGGGCTGCACCTGGTCTATCAGCCGGTGGTGTCGTCCAAGACCGAGCAGATCACCGGCTATGAAGCGCTGCTGCGCTGGGACCATCCGGTGCGCGGGCCGATTTCCCCGGCCCTGTTCATCCCGATCGCGGAGGATAGCGGGCTGATCGGCCAGATCGGCGAATGGGTGATGCACACCGCCTGCCGCGATGCTGCCGACTGGCAGGAGGGCATCCGCGTCGCCGTCAACGTCTCGCCCAGCCAGTTCGCCAATCCGGGTTTTCCGTCCACGGTGATGAACGCGCTCGCCGGTGCGCAATTGGCGCCCGAACGGTTGGAGCTGGAGATTACCGAAAGCGTCTTCCTGAACGATGACGAGGGCACCGACGCGATGTTCACCCGGCTGAAGGCGATCGGCGTCCGGTTGGCGCTCGATGATTTCGGCACCGGCTATTCCTCGCTCGGCTATCTGAAGAAGGCGCCGTTCGACAAGATCAAGATCGACCAGAGCTTCGTGCGCGGCGCGGCGACCAAGGGCAGCCGCAACAGCGCCATCATCAAGGCGATCGTCAGCCTGGCCGAAGCGCTGGGCATGGATACGACGGCAGAGGGCGCAGAGACACAGGATGAACTGGCGTTGATCCGCCAACTGGGGTGTAGCCACATCCAGGGCTATATCTATGGCAGGCCGATGCCAGCCGCCGACGTGCTGGCGGCCCAGCGCAGCCAGGGCACCGCGGTCAGCGCCAACGGCTTCCGGTCCAGCCGGCCCGAACGCAAGACGATGCTGCGCACCATCGCGATCCATCATGACGGCCATGTCTATACCGGCCGCGTCCGTAACATTTCCGCCACTGGCGCGCTGATCGAGGGGTTGTGGAATGTGCCAGCAGGCACGTTGTTCGCGATCGAACTGGCCGAAAACCAGTTCGTCAACGCGACCAGCCGATGGTCGAAGGACGACCGGATGGGCGTGGAATTCGCCGGATCGGTCGATATCAGCACCCTGCGCAATGCGCCCAAGTCGCTAGCGGGGTGACGTGCACAGCCGGTTTGGCAACAAAATGTCACGGGGCCGGGCGGGAACGCCGCATCCTTCCAGCGATTATGTTCGACGCACATGTCAGCATAGGGACGGTCGAATGCGCAATTGGGATGAGGACAAGAAGACGCCTGCTCGCCGTCGTGGCGTCGGCAATTTTGCCGTGCTGGGCATGGCGATGGTTTTGGGGATCGCGGCGTTGAGCGCCTATGTGATTTCCGGCAAGGATGCGCCGGTCAAGCCGGCAAGCGGTTCCGCCAACGCCATGGCGCTGGCCAGTTCCAAGCCCTCTACGCGCTGACAGGCGCATGGAATGACAAAGGGAGGCCCAAACCATGCGCCTCCCTTTGTCATTTCTACCGCAGATTATCGCGCAGCGTGCGCCGGGAAACGCGCAGATCAGGCAGCGATCGCTACCGGCTCTATCGCCGTGTCCGCCACGATCATCCCGCGACCCAGATCGCGGATCAGGCCGATGAAACGGGTCGCCTCGCGAACGATCATCGCCTTGTTGAAACAGGCGGCCGCGCCCCGGTCCATCGCCTCGGCGACGATCGGCGCGCCGTCGCGCATCAGGCTGGACAGCATGATGACCGGGCATGGCTCCATGTCCATGATCTCGTCCAATATCGCCAGGCCATCCTTGCCCGGCATGGCGATATCCAGCGTTACGACATCGGGCTTTTCCAGCCGGATCATATCGATCGCCTCCTCGCCATTGCAGGCAATGCCGACCACCTCGATCCGCCGGTCGCGCTCCAGCAGCGTTTCGATCATCGCGCGGATGGTGAGCGAATCATCGACCACCACTATCCTGACGGGCTTTGTCACTATCGTCTCCCCAACCGTTACACAGCATCATAACGGCCGAGGAACGACAGGCTTTAGTCGTCCCTAATGGGCGCTTAACTACGGGGTCGATTGCCCGCCGCGAAATTGGGGAAGAAGAGTTTGCGGAAGCTGATCGACACGGTCCGTCCTAGCGGGTCGAGATAGCCCGGCTGATAACGCAGCGGCGTCGCTCCGGTCGCGTCGGTGACCTCGCGTCGCTGGTTGAAGATATTGTCGATATTGAACGATATCCGCGCGCCGCGCAGGAAGGGAATTTTGCGTTCCAGCCCCTGCACCTGCCCCAGATTGGCGAAGAGGCGCAGGTTCGCGGTGGCAAGGCTGCCGAAATTCAGCCGCGAACTGCCGCCGGCCGTGCCCGTCAACGCGCCATCGACATGGGTGCCGCTTTCCCAATCGATGCCCAGCCGCGCGCCGATGCCGTTGTTCATATAGCCGACCCGCGCCTCGATCTCATGCCGGGGCTGGCCACCGGACGATCCGGTGGCGTCGCCGTTCAGCAGGTCGAGTTGCGGCACCCCCGGCGCGATGTCGATGCTCTCCGTCAGGTGCCAGGTGTGATAGAGGCTGAACGTCATCCGCCCGCCGCCCTGGCCGCCGCCGCGACCCCCGCCAAAGCCGCCGCCGCGCGGCCCACCGCCGCCCGGACGTCCGCCGCCGCCCGGCCCGGCATTATTGCCCTCACCACGCGGACGATCGCCGCCGCCTTCCTGTCCGGGGGCGCGAGGGCCGCGATTGCCGAACAGCGCCTGCAATTCGGGCGGCCGGTCCTCCGGCTTGCCGCCCGATGCGCGCCACGCCTCCACCAGCTTTTGCACATGCGACTTGATCGGGATCGACAAGTCGAAGCCCCAGCGCAGTTGTTCGCTCTGCGACCGGAGAAAATTGATCGGCCGCGCGTCGATCTGGAGCAGGTTGCCGTCGCTATCGCGGATGAAGCGCTGCGGATAGGCCGCTTCCAGCGCCGGGGTGGGCGTGGGGAAAGCGGCGATCGGATTGCTGGTGCGGCTGTTGAGATAAGTCGCGGTCAGCGTCAGGTTAGGCTTTTCGAACGGCTTGATCCGAGCGCTCAGGCGGAACTGGTCGCGCACGCTTTCGCGCAAGGCAGCGTTCCCGCCCGACAGTTGCGACACGAACACGGTCTGCCCGGTCGCATAGTCGAACACCGACACGTTGGGCGTGACGATCTGCGGATCGGTGATCTGCGTGCCGGTGGGCGCGGCGCGATCCTGATTGGCGGACATCAGGATCTGCACCGCCTTGACCGGCTCCCAGCGCAGGCCGTAGCCTAGCGTCGAGAGCGTGCCGAAGTCCGAATAGCGCTGCGCCGCGGCGTTGAAATTGACGCCGATATCGCCCACCACGCCTAGCACATCGCGCGACCGGCTGGTCAGCGGCAAGTCGACGCTGATCTGGCCGCTGCCGATCTGACGGTCATAATCCGACCGGCTTTCGACGCCCGATCGCACCGACCGGCTGGAAAAATCATTGGTCGATGCGCCAAGGCGGATCGATGTCATCACGTCGCCCGCAGGCAGGCCGAACAGTGTGCCGCTGACCAGCAAATCGCCCTGCACGGCACGGCTTTCGGCACGCGCCCGGTCGGTCAGGCGGGTGGTCAGCAGGTCCGGCGCGAAGCTGGCATAGGGATTAACACTGGTGTCGCCGGCATCGAGCGCCGTCTGGATCGCGCCTGTATCTATGCCGCGGTCGGTGCGGGTGCGGGTGATCGACAGGTCGCCATTGCCGGTGAACGACCATTGCCAGCTACCGCCCAGCCGCGCGCTCAGGGTCAGCCCGACATGGCCGGTGGTGCCCTTGGTCTGCTGCTGCAACGCGCCGCCCTGCGCCAGGTAGCGATAGAGGGTGACGTCATTGGCGAAGGGGGAGAAGGGGTTGCCCGCCGCCAGATCGAACGCGCCCTGGGACAGGCCTTGGAGCGAATCGCTGTCGGACAGTTCCAGCCGACCGTTGAGCGTCGCAGACACGCCGCCCAGAGCACGGGCCAGGGTGGCGTTGGCGGAAAAACTCTCCGTCTCCGGGCTGAGCGTGCGATAGCGGGTCAGGTCGCTGACGCTGATGATATTGGCGCCCGCCACAAAATCGCTCAGCGTAGGCGCGCCTGCTGCCGCGCCGCCCGGCACGCTCGCCACGGTGACGGTCTGCCCCGCCAGCGCCGACAGCGCCGGATCGATCTCGCCGTTCGCCCCTGCGCCGACGATATTGCCCGCCAGCGCATAGGGGCGACCCGGCGCAGTGGCGATGATGCCCCGCTCGCTTTCCAGCAGAGCGACAGCGCGGCTATATTGCAGATTCAGGGTGAAGCGATTGTCGCCTTGGATGCGCAGCAACCCGGCTTCCACCTTGCCATTTTCCCGCCCACCCTGGGTCGTGGTGGCGACGCGCCCTTCCGCCGTTTCGGCGCGGAAACGCTGGCGCAGGACGATGTTCACCACCTTTTGCGTCGGCGCATAGCCGTAAGAGAGAGCGACCTGTTCGGGCAATATATCGACCCGCTGCACCGCTTCGGACGGGATGTCCTGAATTTCGGAGAAGCTGGAGACACGCTTGCCGTTCAGCAGAATGACCGGCGACCCGTTCGTCTGCGGCGACAATTCGCTGATGAGTTCGGATATGGAGGTGACGCCCAGCGCGCGCACATCGGCGGCCGACAATTGCTGTTCGGGCTGCACGTCGCCGATCACCGATCCGCGCTGCGGCTGGCCAGTGACGATGATCTCTTCGCCTTCGTCCATGTCGACGGGGGGTGCGGCCTTCTTCTCCTCCTGCGCCATCAAGGCGCCGGGCGCGACGCCGGTCATGAGCGCGACACAGAATAGGCAAGCGGAAAAACGCACGAAAACCCCCACAGACAAACCCGATGCTGATTGCTGGCCTAGCAGCCGCTTGTCGCAAGATATTGGCGACAACCAGCGATATTTGTCGCAAGATGTAATCGTGGCGGCTGAATGGAGACTGGCCGGGCGGGGCGGCGATGCTAAAAGCATCGCCATGCGCACCCTGTATCCCCCGATCGCCCCACACGCCTCCGGCCATCTCGACGTGGGCGATGGCCATCATGTCTATTGGGAGCGGGCGGGCACGCCCGGCGCGAAGCCCGCGGTGTTTCTCCATGGCGGACCGGGCGGCGGCATATCGCCCGATCATCGCCGCCTGTTCGACCCGGCGCGCTATGATGTGCTGCTGTTCGACCAGCGCGGTTGCGGCCAGTCGACGCCCCATGCGGAACTCAGCGCCAACACGACCTGGGATCTGGTCGCCGACATCGAGCGGCTGCGGGTGATGATGGGCGTGGAGCGATGGCTGGTGTTCGGCGGTAGCTGGGGATCGACGCTGGCGCTGGCCTATGCGCAGGCGCATGTCGAACGGGTCACCGAACTGGTGCTGCGCGGCATCTTCACGATCCGCAAACAAGAGATCGACTGGTATTATCAGGAGGGCGCGAGTCGCATCTATCCCGACAAATGGGAGCGGTTCGTCGCGCCGATCCCGGAAGCGGAGCGTGGCGACCTGGTATCGGCCTATCGCTGCCTGCTGACCGGCGACGATCGCGCGGCGCAAATTGCGGCGGCGCGGGCGTGGAGCGTGTGGGAGGGGGAGACGATCCGTCTGTTCCCCGACCCGGCGCTATCGGCGACCCATGATGCGGACGATTTCGCGCTGGCCTTCGCCCGGATCGAAAATCATTATTTCGTTCATGGCGGCTGGCTGGAGGATGGGCAGTTGATTCGCGACGCCGGCAAGCTCGCGGACATTCCCGGCGTCATCGTGCAGGGGCGCTACGACATGGCCTGCCCGGCGGAAACCGCCTGGGCGCTGCACCGCGCCTGGCCGCAGGCGCGCTTCGAGATGATCGAGGGCGCGGGCCACGCCTATAATGAGCCGGGGATATTGGACGCGCTGATCCGCGCGACGGACGAGTTTGCGGCTTAGCGCGTTTCAGGCCCCAGCGCGGGATCGAGGTCGCGGGGTCGGGTGAAACTGCTCAGCGTCGCGATATTCTCGCACGCCTGACTCCAACTCTCGATGGGCAGGTCCAGCACCGCGATGCTAGCGGTCGGGAATTTGACCTCCACATCCTCGCGCAGCGGATTGACGCCATCGTCGGGGACCAGGTCGAGGATCAGTTCCTCCAGCCCCGGATTATGCCCGGCCAGCAGCGCGCTGTCGGCGCTGTCGGGCAGGTCGCGCACGACGTCGAACAGGGTAGGCGCGGAGGCGAGATAGATGCGCCGGTCCCAGCGGGCGTCCAGCGTCTGACCATAGCCTGCGAAGAAGGTTTCCAGCGTCTGCATGACCCGCGCCGCCGGGGAGGCGACCAGCAGGTCGAACTGCATTTTCCGCTGGGCGGCGAACTGGCCCATCAACATCGCCGCTTTCTCGCCGCGGCGATTCAAGGGGCGATCGAAATCGCGCGCCACCGGATCGTCCCAGTCCGATTTGGCGTGGCGCAACAGGGTCAGGCGCTTCATTGTCACTCCCGGTTGGGCAAGCCGTGTTCGACCCCCTGATGCCCCAAAGCGACCCCTGCGCCAAGGCTTTGATCGCGCGATTGAACGCTAACGGCGATGATCGCCTCGTCCAGCGTCAAGCGTCGGATCGGCGTGCCGGGGGGAAAGGCGCTCAGCAACCGGCTGGGCATGGCGGCGGACAGGATGACGAAATGGCCCTTGTCCTCCGCCCGGCGGATGAGGCGCCCAAAGGCTTGGGCCAGTCGCGCGCGGATCAGCCGGTCGTCATAGGCGCTCCCGCCCCCGGCGAGCCGCCGCGCGGCGTGCAGCACGGTCGGCTTGGACCAGGGCACCCCCTCCATCACCACCAGCCGCAGCGAATGGCCCGGCACGTCCACGCCGTCGCGCAAGGCATCGGTGCCCAGCAGCGAGGCGCGCGGATCGTCGCGGAAAATGTCGACCAGCGTGCCGGTGTCCATCGGATCGACATGCTGGGCGTAGAGCGGCAAGCCCGTGCGCGCCAGCCGGTCGGCGATGCGCGCGTGGACCGCCCGCAGACGGCGGATCGCCGTGAACAGGCCCAGCGTCCCGCCGCCCGCCGCTTCTATGAGCCGACCATAGGCGCCGGACAGGGCGGCGATGTCACCACGCTTGATGTCGGTGACGATCAGCACTTCGGCGCGGCCGGGATAGTCGAACGGACTCGCCGCCTCGAACCGTTCCGCGCCATGGGGCAGGTGGACAGCGCCGCTGCGCGCCTCCGCATTGGACCAGTCGCCGCCGCCCTTTAGCGTGGCGGAGGTGAGCAGCACGCCTTGCGCGGGCTTCAGCACGGTTTCCGCCAAGGGTCGGGTCGGGTCGAGCCAGTGGCGATGGATGCCGATATCATATTCGCGCCCCTCGACCCGATCGACGGTCATCCAGTCGACATAGTCTGGGTCGGCCGGGCCGCCGATGCGGGCCAGCAGCGCCAGCCAGGCGGCGATCAGGTCGCGCCGCCAGCCCAGCGACGCGATCGCCCCCTCGACCCGCGCGCGCGCCGCACCGTCCAGCCAGTCGGGCGCATCCTCGATCACCGCCTCCATCCGGCGCGAGAGGCGCACCAGCGGCTTGATAAGCGCGTCGAGCGCCAGCGCCGCCTCCTGCGCTGCCTCGACCAGTGGGCCGTCGGGCTCGGCCAGTTCCGTCTCCAGCCCGTAGCCGGCATCCGCCTCCCCCGCCGCTTCCGCGCGGGTATAGACGGTGCCGCGCACCGCGGCGAGCAGCGCCTCCAATGGCCCGAACGGTTCGCCCGCCACCACGCGCTTCAACCATTCGTCTGCGGGCAGCGCCTGCGCTGCGTCGATCGCTGCGCGGATTGCCTGGCCGCCTTCCTCATCATAGCTGGCAAGGTCGGAGAGGCGCGCCGCCAGCCCGCGCCGTCGCCCGCGCGATCCGCCCTCCGGCCCCATGATCCAGCGGCGCAGCTCGATCGCCTCCTGTCCCGACAGCGCGACGGAGAAGGTCGAATCGGCTGCATCGAAGAGGTGGTGCCCCTCGTCGAAGACGATGCGCTGCGGACGCTGCCCGGTTTCGCGTCCGCGCGCTGCGTTAATCATCACCAGCGCATGATTGGCGATAACGATGTCCGCATCGGCCGATGCGCGGGCCGACCGTTCGATGAAGCATTTGCGATAATGCGGGCAGCCGGCATAGATGCACTCGCCACGGCGGTCGGTGAGGGCCGTGGAGCCGTTGCGGCGGAACAGGGTGGGCAGCCAGCCCGGCAGGTCGCCACCCACCATGTCGCCATCCTTGCTGAACGCGGCCCAGCGCGCGACCAGTTGCGCCAATATCGCGGCGCGCCCGGTGAAGCCGCCCTGCAACGCATCTTCCAGATTGAGCAGGCAGAGATAATTTTCGCGCCCCTTGCGCACCACCACGCGTTTGGCCGCCATGGCTGGATCAGCAAAGAGGCGCAGCGATTCGCGGTCCAACTGCCGCTGTAGCGCCTTGGTGTAGGTGGACACCCAGACGGTGCCCTGCGCTTGCGTCGCCCAGAGCGAAGCGGGGGCGAGATAGCCCAATGTCTTGCCGATGCCGGTGCCCGCTTCGGCGAGTAGCATATTGGGTTGGTCGCGATGCTTGCGTGGCAGGAAGGCCGCGCTCGCTGCGGCGGCATAGGCCCGCTGGCCGGGGCGCGGTTCCGCCCCTGTGCCGGTCAGCGCGTCCAGCCGGGCCAGCACCTGGTCTTCCTTCAGGTTGATCGTGCGGGGCGCGGGGCGGGGTTGCGCCTCTTCCCATTCGGGCAGTTTGGAAAAGAGCCAGCGCTCCGCCTCCCTGGGCCGGGGGATGCGCGGGGCGACCAGCGGTGACCAGGGCCAGCGCAACCGATGCAGCGTCTGCGCCGAAGTCCAGCCGCCCTCCCGTTCCGTCCAGTCCGACGATTCCAGGCGGCCCAGCAGCAAGGCCGCGCCTTGCTGCAACAGCGCGGGGATGTCCGACTCGCTGGTCGGCGCAGGCAGGCCAAGCGCGTACGCCAATCCCTTGGGCGTAGGCACCAGAAAGCGCGCGGGGTGGAGGAACGCCCAGAGTTCGAGCAGATCGAGCCCGTTCAATTCGGGATAGCCCAGCCGTTGGCCGGTCAGCGGAGCATTCAGCAGCAGCACCGGGGTTTCGGCGGTGCGGGCGATCGCCTGTCCCTTCGCCAGCGCCTGGGTGCGGTCTCCTTCGCGCAACCATATGCCGCCATGGCTGGCGTGAAGTGCGGGCAGGGTGGCGGGATCGATCACCTGTTCGGCTTAGGCGAGCAGGAACAAAAGGAAAACCTGAAATATGGGCCGGTTCAGCCCGTGCGTCGCCCGAAACCGCCGCCGCCGACACTGGCCGCGCTGAACGCTGTCTGGACGCGCGGATGGAAGGCGACTGGCGCACGCAGCGCGGCGCGGGCCATTTCGAGCCGGTCATAGAGCGGGCCGTCGCTTAGCTCATAAGGAAAGCGGATGCCCATCCGATCCTCTTCGGCCCAACGGACGGTGCCGAAGACGATATAGCCGTCCAGGTCGATCTGACATTGCGACCGCGTGGGCAGGGTGCAGCCCACCACCTGCGCGCCGCCCTCGCTCAAGTCGACGATGACGCCTTCCAGGCTGTCCAATACCGTCGTGACGACGATGGGGATGTCCACGGCAATGCGTTCGCGGCTGCGCTGTATCTGCATATCGCCTCCAAATCAGCGCAATTATCGGACCGCAAGGTTAACGAAATCTTAAATTGAGAACGATTCTTAACGTGGTTTTGCCGCCAAATACCGTTTTCTTTCGTCCTGTCCGGGTTTAGGGGGCGTTGCATGACCATGTCCGACATCATCCGCACCGCCGCGCAGGCGTCCAAGGCCTGGCCCTATGAGGAAGCCCGCAAGCTGCTCAAGCGCTATAGCCATGGCGCACCGGATAAGGGGCATGTCCTGTTCGAAACCGGCTATGGTCCGTCGGGCCTGCCGCATATCGGCACGTTCAACGAAGTGCTGCGCACCACCATGGTCCGTAACGCTTTTCATTCCTTGTCGGATATTCCGACGCGGCTGGTGGCGTTCAGCGACGATCTGGACGGGTTCCGCAAGGTGCCGGACAATGTGCCGAACCAGGCGATGCTCGCTGAATATCTGGGCAAGCCACTGACGCAGGTGCCTGATCCATTCGGAAAGTTCGAAAGTTTCGCCCATCATAACAACGCCATGCTGCGGGAGTTTCTCGACAGCTTCGGTTTCGATTATGAGTTCGTATCCGCGACCGAGCGCTATCAGGCTGGCGCCTTCGATGAAGCGCTGCGGCAGGTATTGCGGCGTTATCAGGCGATCATGGACATCATGCTGCCGACGCTGCGCAAAGAACGGCAGGCGACCTATTCGCCCGTCCTGCCGATCAGCGCCAAGAGCGGCATCGTGTTGCAGGTGCCGGTCGAGGTGATCGACGCCGAATCAGGCATCGTGCGGTTCGTGGATGAAGGCGAGACGATCGAGCAATCGATCCTGGGTGGCGCGGCCAAGCTGCAATGGAAGGTCGACTGGGCGATGCGCTGGTATGCGCTGGGCGTCGATTATGAAATGGCGGGCAAGGATTTGATCGATTCGGTCACGCAATCCTCCAAAATCTGCCGCGCGCTCGGTGGTCGCCCGCCCGAAGGTTTCAACTACGAGATGTTCCTGGACGAGAAGGGAGAGAAAATCTCCAAGTCCAAGGGCAATGGCCTCAGCCTGGAGCAATGGCTGACCTATGGGCCACAGGAGAGCCTCGCTTTCTACGCCTATCGCGAGCCCAAAAAGGCCAAGCAACTGCACATGGGCGTCATCCCGCGCGCGGTGGACGAATATTGGCAGTTCCGCGGCAATTATCCCAAGCAGGCGATCGAGCAGCAGCTCGGCAACCCGGTCCATCATATCCACGACGGCAAGCTGCCGCAGGGCGAACTGCCCGTGACCTTCGGCCTGCTGCTGAACCTGGTCGGCGTGATGGGCGATGCCAGCCGGGAGCAGGTGTGGTCCTATCTGCAAAATTACGTGCCCGGCGCCAGCGCGCAGACTTACCCCGAACTGGACGCGCTGATCGGCCATGCGCTGGCCTATCATCGCGATTTCGTAGCGCCGACGCTTGCACGCCGCGCTCCGCACGCGAATGAGGCCGCTGCGCTGCGCCGGCTGGACGAAGAACTGGCGGCGTTGCCAGCCGATGCGACCGCTGAAGATATCCAGAATATCGTCTATGCCATCGGCAAGGATGAGGCGTTCGGTTTTGCCGAATTGCGCGATTGGTTCAAGGCGCTCTACCAGACGCTTTTGGGCGCGGACCAAGGGCCGCGCATGGGCAGTTTCATCGCGCTGTACGGCGTCGAAAACAGCCGCAAGCTGATCGCACAGGCGCTCGCCGCCTGATCGACGATCCGGTCGATGGCGCCGGAACATTCCGGCATGATGGGGCGTTTCGCGCTTCGGTCCACCCCCCTTTCGGACTGGTGATGCGCCTTGCGCGCGTCATCGGCCGCGCGCGCACGGAAACGGGCCGCGCGGCCAATCGGGGGTAAAAGTAAAACGGCCCCGGACTTATCGTCCGGGGCCGTTTTCTTGTATTCGTTAGCGCTTACCAGAAGAAGCCGCGATGCGCCGTGATGACGCGGCCGGTGCGGATGTTGACCAGCAGCACGTCATTATAGTGGCGGACCCAGCGCTGGTTCACGCCCGGACGGGGCAGGCGATAGCGGTTGGTGTCGGCGATATAATAGCGCGAGCTATAATAGGCAGGGCGCAGCTGCGCGCCAGCGTTCCACTGGCTGTAGCGGAAGGGCGCGCGCCAGTTGCCGCCACGATAGACGTCCCTGTGGTTGCGGCGATAATCGCGCCAATCCTCACGCACTTCCTGACGGGCATCACGCACGTCGCGCCGCTGTTCGCGCACATCGCGGCGATCACCAAAGCGCTGGGCCTGGCGCAAGTCGCGCTGCTCTTCGCGCAGGTTGCGTTCGCTACGGCGGGCTTCGCCATAGGATTGGGCCGAAGCAACGCTGGGTGCGACGGTGGCGGCCAGCAGGCCCAGGATGATGAGTTTACGCATAGACATTCTCCCATATGCTGTGGCGGGTGAACCTGTCCGGCAGGATCGGGTTCCGTCGCCTAGGAAGGGGTTATGCGGTCCGGCGGCTGAACGGTGCGAGAATGACCCTGTCAGTTTTCAGTCATTTATGTCGCAAAGTGTAACGGGCTGACGACGATGCTCAGCCCCAGGGGCGTTCGCGAAACCATTTGGTGACGACATATTTGGTGCCGCTTTCCACCGGCCGCGCGGCATGCAGGCTGAAGCGGTTGGGCGCGCCGTCCCGGTCCATATTATTCCAGATCAGGATCATCCCCTCGACCGGCGGCACCATGAATTCGCATTGCGGAAAATGGGTTTCGCCGCCCGCCGCGACCGGCGACAGATAGATCATTGCGGTCCATGTCCGCTGTCCACCGCTGGTGCGCATTTGCGGCCAGTAGCTGGCGGTGACGGGAAAATAGTCGCAATGCACCTTATATTCCTGCCCCGGCGCATAGCGTTGGCCCTGGAGCGTCTCGCCATGGCGGGCGGGCAGGCCGGTCAGCGCGCAGATGCGATCGCTCACCGCCAGCACCAGCGGATCCCAGGGATTGAGGTTGCAGCTATGGCTGGTGCGATAGTCGGCGTTGGCGCTGCCCGAAAACAGGGTGGACGGCTTGGCGTCGGCGTCGATCATCGTGCGCAGGCCCGCTGTTTCTTCCGCGCTCAGGAAATCCTGGCGGCCATATATGTCCAGCTGCGGAGCGTCGATGCGGTGCACCATGGGATTGCGGTCCAGCCGCCTGCGCACATCTTCGCCGATCCCAGTGCGCAGCGGCGACGCCGTGCCGCCATCATCATGTTCGTCGCTCATCGCTGCGTCCTGCCACAGAGGCGGCTGTCATGAAAAGGCCCCGGCATGAAAAGACCCCGGTGCGTTTCCACACCGGGGCCAGGGGTTCCTGAAGGCCAGTCCAGGAAGTGGGGTTTGTCCTGGGGACGCCCGGCTACCGCCGCGACATCACCAGAAGAAATTGTTGATGACATCGACCACATAGCCGTCGCGCACATCGACCAGCAGAGCGTCGTCATAATAGCGAATCCAGCGCAGCGTGCCGTAGGCTGGCGGCAGGCGGTAGCTATAGGGATCGTTCAGCCAATAGGTGTTGGAATAGAGCAGGCTGCTCAATACGATTCCCGCCGAAAAGCGACGATAGCCATAGTTCCAGCTGCGCGGGGCGTAATAGCGGCCCATGCGATAGCGGTCGCCATAGCGGTTGCGATAGCTGTTCCAGTCGTAACGTCGATCCTGACGCCAGCCACTGTCCCAACGCCGCTGGTTGCTCCAGCGGGTGCGGTCATCGAAGCGGCGGCCATCATTCCAGTTCGCACCATTTTGTCCGCGGCCATCCTGCCCGCGATTGTCGGTCCAGCGGCGATCGTCGCGCCTGTCATCGCGCCTGTCATCCCTTCGATCGTTGCGCCAGTCCGGTCGCACATCAGGACGGTCGTTGCGCCAGTTCTGCTGGCTATCGCGCTCGCCATTGCCGCGGTCCTGCCAATTCTCCTGGCGATCGTCACGCCGGTCGTCGCGCCGGTCGGGGCGCGCTTGGCGCTGTGGCGGGGTGCCGGGGCTGATCTGGCCGGGACGGTTCTGATCACCGCGCCATTGGGGATTGGCGCGTTGTTCGGGCCTTTGTTCGATGCGGCGATCAGGGCGCCCTTCGGGCCGCGGTGGCGCCATTTGCGGCGCGGGCCGGTCGGCATTGCGCTGCTGCCAGCGTTGCGCCTGCGCCTCGCCGCCCGGCTGATTGATGCGGTTGCCGCGCGACACGGCGACGCCGCCTTCGATGCGACCGGGGCGTTCGCCACCGCGATTGCCGCGCTGCTCCTGGTTGCTTTGGGCGTAGGCCGGGGCGACGCCGCTCAGCAGCGTTGCGGTCATCAGACCCGCCAGCATCATCTTCCTCAACATCGTCGTGACTTTCGTTGTCCGGGAACACTACGCCCCCTCATGATTCCTCTCTAAGCCGGCCGCGATGTCGTGATGCTGAACCTGTCAGACAGCGATCCGAAAGAATCGGCGGGCTGCGATGGATAGCTGCTATACAGACGACCAGCGTCCGTTAGTCCGTGTCGCAAGGACGATGAACGGCTAAAACGCATTAAAAGGCTGATCCAGATCAATGCGCCGCTATGCAACTATCTATAGGGCTGACGGGTGACGAGAACTCCCAAAACTGGCCAGACCCGCCAGACCCTGCGCGATGCAACGATGGAATCCCATCATGTTGTCGATGCAATCTATGCCGGCTTTGCGCTCGATTCGGTTGTGGATTATCGCGCTTTCCTGATCGCGCATGCCAGGGCGCTGGGCGGCCTGGAAGCGGCCACAGGCCCGGATACGCCGCGGTTGCCGCTGCTGGCGCAGGATCTTGCGGCGCTCGATCTGCCCGTTCCCGACCCTTTGCCATTGGCGCACAGCGCAGCCGACGGCTTCCATTGGGGCCTGCGCTATGCGCTGGAAGGCTCGCGGCTGGGCGGTGCGATGCTGTCGCGCCAGGTTTCGCCGGGCCTGCCCAAGGCCTATCTGTCGGCCGCGCATGGCAAGGGTGAATGGATAGCCTTCCAGCAGGCGCTCGACAGCGCCGCAATGGAAGGCGGCGAAGGCTGGCTGGACGACGCCGTGCAGGGCGCGCAGGCCGCCTTCGCCCTATTTGCGCAGGCGGGACGATTTTCGCAGGTAGCGCGGGTGCCCAGTCATGCGCCAAATCAGGCGCCAAATCAGGCGAATGGACATGGCTGACCGCGAAGGTTCCGAACCCGGTTTCGCGGTTGACCTCAACAATTGCGATCGGGAGCCCATTCACATTCTGGGGATGGTGCAGCCGTTCGGGTTTCTGATCGCGCTGACCGCCGACTGGCTGGTGTCGCGCGTATCGGCCAACAGCGCGCAGTTCATCGGCCTGTCGCCCGACGATATGCTGGGCAAGCCTATTCATACGCTGTTGGATGGGGATGCAATCCATGCGCTGCGCAACCGCATCACCCTGCTGCGCGGACCCGATTCGGTGGAGCGCCTGTTTTCGATTCCCTTGATCGCCGGCGGCCCGGCATTCGACGTGGCGGTGCATTTTTCCGGGCCGCTGGTGGTGGTCGAGGCCGAACCGGCGGCGCATGACGAGATGGAGGCGAGCAGCACCGTCCGTTCGATGGTCGCACGGCTGGCCCAGACCGACAGCATGACCGCCTTCCTGCGCGACGGTGCGCGGCAGGTGCGGGCGCTGACCGGGTTCGACCGGGTGATGGTCTATCGCTTCGCCGATGGCGGCGATGGCGAAGTGGTCGCCGAAGCGCTCAAGCCAGGCGTTGAGAGCTTCTTTGGCCTTCATTATCCCGCATCCGATATTCCCGTGCAGGCGCGCGCGCTCTACATGCGCAACATCTTCCGCGTGATCGCTGACGTGCAGGCGCAGCCGGTTCCCATCGTGCCGCCACTCGACCCGACCGGCGCGGCGCTGGACATGTCGCTGTGCCTCACCCGCGCCGTTTCGCCGATTCATATCGAATATCTGGGCAATATGGGGGTGGGGGCTTCGCTCTCCATCTCCATCATTGTCGAAGGCAGGCTGTGGGGGTTGTTCGCCTGCCACCATTATGCCCCGCGCCTGCCGACCTTCGCGCAGCGCAGCGCGGCCGAACTGTTCGGCCAGATCTTCTCGATGATGCTGGAAAGCCGCGAGCGCGGCGACACCGCCACCTATGAAGGCAAGGCGCGGCAGGTCGCCGACCGGCTGATGTCGGCGGTGGCGCAGGATCATGACCTGCTGTCCAACGCCCGCTGGCTGGGCGACATCATCTTCGACACCATCCCCGCCGATGGCGTGGGCGTCTATATCGACGGGCATATGACCTTTTCGGGCCTGGCACCGGACGAATCCGCCTTCGTCGCGATCGTATCGATGATGAACCGCGTCGCCGCCAGCCAGGTCTATACCACCGACAATCTGTCGTCGGTCCTGCCCGAAGCCGCCGCCTATGCCGATCGCGTATCGGGGCTGCTGGCGATCCCCCTGTCGCGCAGGCCGCGCGACTATGTCGTGCTGTTCCGGGCGGAGCAGTTGCGATCGGTGCGCTGGGCCGGAAACCCGGAAAAGACCATCGAATATGGCCCCAACGGGCCGCGCCTGACGCCGCGCAAGAGCTTCGAACAATGGTCGCAACTGGTGAAGGGGAGGGCGCTGGCCTTCACCCCGGCTGAATTGCGTGTCGCAGAAGCGCTGCGCACCGCGTTGCTGGAAGTGATCCTGCGCCTGTCCGATTCGGCCGATGCCGAACGGCGACGGGCGCATGAGAAGCAGGAACTGCTGATCGCCGAGTTGAATCACCGTGTGCGCAACATATTGGCGCTGATCCGCGGACTGTTGTCGCAAACGCGCGACAGCGCAGGGTCGGTCGACGAATTTATCGGCACGCTGGAAAGCCGCGTCCATGCGCTGGCTCGCGCCCATGACCAGATCACCGCGGACCGCTGGAGCCCGGCGCGCCTCTACGACCTGATCGAGGTCGAATCGGGCGCGTATCTGGGCGAACGCAGCGACCGGGTGCGGCTGTCCGGGCCCAATGTGCTGCTGACGCCCGGCTGCTTCACTGTGCTGGCGCTGGTGATCCATGAGATGCTGACCAATGCCGCCAAATATGGCGCGCTGTCGGACAATGGAACGGTCACGATCGACTGGCGCGTGGATCAGGACGGCAGCCTGCTGATCGACTGGACCGAAAGCGGCGGCCCGGCGGTGGTCGCGCCTACGCGGCGCGGCTTCGGGTCAACGGTGATCGAACGATCCATCCCCTATGATCTGGGCGGCCATGCCGAAATCCACTATCGGTTGGCCGGCATAGAGGCGCAATTCTGTATTCCGTCCGTCCATGTCGTGTCGGTGTTGCCCTACGTTGCGGGCGGCGATCGCGTCAAACCCGTCGCGCCAGTCGAACCCGGCCTGCTGAAGGGGCGCACCGTCCTGCTGGTCGAGGATAATATGATTATCGCCATGGACGGCGAGGATGCGTTGCGCGATCTGGGCGCGGAGGTGATGACCGCCGCCACTGTGGGACGCGCGCGCGATGCGATCGCGACCCAGCAGATCGATCTGGCGGTGCTGGACTTCAACCTGGGGCATGAAACCAGCCTGCCGGTCGCGGAACTGCTGGCGGCGCGCAGTATCCCTTTCATCTTCGCCACCGGCTATGGCGACGGTCTGGAATTGCCGTCGCAGTATGCGGACGTGACGCTGCTCAAAAAACCCTATTCCAGCGCGACGCTGGCGCAGGCGCTGACGCCGCTGATCGACGCGGCGCGCTGAACCGAGACAGCGAAACGGACAGTTTCCGCTTCGTCGGTTGCAGCGTGACCGGCACGAGCCAATCTATGGGCCATGTCCACACAGCCCACCCTTTTCATTCCCCATGGCGGCGGTCCCTGTTTCTTCATGGACCCGGCCGATCCCGACCATACGCATAGCGACCCGATATGGCGGCCGATGCAGCATTATCTGGCCGGGCTGATCGACAGCCTGGCCGAACGGCCGCGCGCGATCCTGCTGGTGTCGGGCCATTGGGAAGAGCAGGCCTTCACCGTGCATGTCGGCGAACGGCCGCCCTTGCTGTTCGACTATTATGGCTTTCCACCTCACACTTACATGCTGCGCTGGGACGCGCCGGGTGCGCCTGATCTGGCACGCCGCGCCGCTGCGCTGCTTCAGGCGGGCGGCTTCGCCACGGCGGAGGAGGCGGCGCGGGGCTGGGACCATGGCGTGTTCATTCCGATGAAAGTGGCGCTCCCTGATGCCGACATTCCGGTCGCGCAACTCTCGCTGCGCCATGATCTCGATCCGGCTGCCCATATCGCGGCGGGGCGGGCGCTGGCGCCGCTGCGCGACGAAGGCGTGCTGATCGTCGGGTCGGGCATGAGCTTCCACAATCTGCGCGTGCGGGGGCCGCAGGCGATCGCGCCATCGACCGCCTGGGATTATGCCCTGACCGCCGCGGTCACCGATCCCGATCCGCAGCGCCGGGCCGCCCGCGTCGCCGCCTGGGAGCATCTGCCGCAAGCCCGCTTCGCTCATCCGCGCGAGGAGCATTTGTTGCCGTTGATGGTGGCGCTGGGCGCAGGTGGCGACGATGCGGCCACATGTGACCATCGTAGTTCGGTGATGGGCTGGTCGGTGTCGGGTTACCGTTTCGGCTGAACAGCCGGCCGGCCCAGCGCCGGGACGGTCCGCGCTGCATCTTCCGGCGTGATGCCCGGCGGCGGCGCGGCCGCCACCTGATCCTCCCCGCGCATGATCCGGCCGGCCCGCTTGATCGCACCGCGCAGCCGGGGGTAGATGCCGCAGCGGCAGATATTGGTGATCGCGCCGTCAATCTGCTCGTCGGAGGGATCATTGGTCCGGCGCAACAGCACCGACGCGGCCATGATCATGCCGGGGATGCAATAACCGCATTGCGACACATTGTCGGCGGCGAACGCCTGTTGCACCGGATGGCCGCGATCGGGCGACAGCGCTTCGATCGTCGTGACGAAGCGGCCCTCGGTCTTGCCGATCGTCACCTGGCAGGATCGCACTGCCTCCCCGTCGATATCCACGGTGCACGCGCCGCAATCGCCGGTGCCGCACCCATATTTGGTCCCGGTCAGGTTCGACGCATCGCGCAGCGCCCAGAGCAGCGGCGTCTCCGGGTCCATCCGATATTGCACCGGCCGGTCGTTGACGGTGAAGCGGGTCACGGCAGCGCTTCGATCGCTGCATCCGCCTCTTCCGCATCCACCTTGTGATAAAGGACTTCGTTGCGGATATGGATGATCTGCGACGCCAGCCGGATTTCCTGAATGAAGGTGGCGAACCCGCCCGCTTGCAACAGCATCGCCAGGCTGAACAGAACCGCGATCGGCGTGCCCAGATGCGCGTCGAACAGATTGCCCGCGAACAGGAGGATGACGACCAGGCAGACGGCGCAAGCCGATGCGACGGACAGGAAAATCGCGCTGTTGACCACACTCATCCGCCGGTCGAGCACCTGGATTTCGGCGACTTTGCGGTCATGTTCCTTACCGCGCGTCGTCAGGATCAACTGTTCCACATCGCGCGCCCGGTCGATGATCCGCGCCAGGCGGCTGACGCAGACGTTCAGGAACGCGCCGATGCCCGCCAGCAGGAAGACCGGCGCGAGCGCCAGTTGGATGGTCTGCGCGACTTGGCTGACCTGGGGCAGAGGGATCATGGTCATTTCCGTCTTCTTACCAACCAGTTGACGAGGAAGAAAGCGGCGACGCCAGCAAAGGGTGTAAGGATGAGTGTAAAGATAGCCCGCCGTTCACCGTCAGCGCATTGATCGTTGCTGGCATCGATATGGCAATCGCCTATCGCAAAAGCCACGAACAGTCCAAGCATCAACAGAATGACGGGCAGCGCTGCGATACATCCGCAGCGACCACCCGTCGGGTCCGGTCTGTAACTCAGGCTACGCCCTTGGACGAGGGCGCATTGACGCCCATGGACTTGAGATACTGTTTGATGTTGCGTGCGGCCTGGCGCAGCCGCTGTTCATTCTCGACCATGGCGATGCGGACGAAACCTTCGCCATCCTCCCCATAGCCAACCCCCGGCGCGACCGCGACCTTGGCGTGGGTCAGGAGTTGCTTGGAAAATTCCAGGCTGCCCATTTCTTTGAGCGCAGGCGGCAGCGGCGCCCAGGCGAACATGGAAGCTGGCGGGGCGGGAATGTCCCAGCCGGCGCGGCCGAAACTCTCGACCAGCACGTCGCGGCGCTTGTGATAGAGCAGGCGGTTCTTCTCGACGATGTCCTGCGGCCCGTTGAGCGCGGCGCAGGCGGCCGCCTGGATCGGGGTGAAGGCGCCATAGTCGAGATAGGATTTCACTCGCGTCATCGCCGCGATCAGCTTGCGGTTGCCCACGGCAAAACCCATGCGCCAGCCGGCCATGCTGTATGTCTTTGACAGCGACGTAAATTCGATCGCGATATCCTTGGCACCTGGCACTTGCAGGATGGAGGGCGTCGGATTGCCGTCATAATATAATTCGGAATAGGCGAGATCGGAGAGTACCCAGACCTTATTCTCCTTCGCCCAGGCGACCAGCCGTTCGTAGAAGGCAAGGTCGACCGTCTCGGCCGTCGGGTTGGACGGATAGTTGACCACCAGGATCGACGGGCGCGGCACGGTGAAAGCCATGGCGCGGTCGAGCGAGCGGAAATAATTCTCGTCCGCGGTCGTCGGCACGGACCGGATCGTGGCGCCCGCGAGGATGAAGCCGAACATATGGATCGGGTAGCTGGGATTGGGGGCCAGCACGACATCGCCCGGCGCGGTGATCGCGGTGGCGAGGCTGGCCAGCCCTTCCTTCGACCCCATGGTCACGACGACCTCGGTTTCCGGGTCGACATCGACGCCGAAGCGGCGGCCATAATAATTGGCCTGCGCCTTGCGAAGGCCGGGAATGCCCTTCGACTGGGAATAGCCATGGGCGTCCGGTTTCTGCGCGACTTCGATCAGCTTGGCGATGACGTGCGGCGGCGGCGGCAGGTCGGGATTGCCCATGCCCAGATCGATAATATCCTCTCCCGCCGCACGGGCGGCCGCTCGCATCGCGTTGACTTCGGCGATGACATAGGGCGGCAGGCGCTTCATGCGGTAAAATTCTTCGGACATTATAGGGGCTTTCCTGAAAGCTCTCTGTAGAGGATAGTGCGTGAGGCGCCGCTGGCGTATCACAATCTGGCTATAACCCGCCCGGTTGCGACGCGCCAGAAAAAGCGGCGGATATGCGCAATGCCAGGAGGAGCAAGGTGGCCATGGATAAAGCCGATGTCATGGAACCCCACCTGCCCACATTGCAGCAGATGCAGCAATGGACCGAGGTCATCGGCCGCGCCCAGCAATTGATGCTGGAACAGGCCGCGGGCGCGACCGGGCGGATGCTGCCGTTCGACCCGGAAACCGTGGCGCGCATCCAGACCAGCTTCGCCGACGAAGGGCTGGCGCTGTGGCAGCGTTTCCTGGATTCGGGCGGATTGCTGCGCGACCAGCCCGACCCTGCGCCTGCCGACAGCCCGGCTGCCGCCAAGGATCGGCGGTTCGCCGATCCGGCGTGGACGGAGCATCCCTTTTACGACCTGATCCGGCAAAGCTATCTGCTGACCTCGGATTATATGCTCCGCCTGGCGGACGCGGTGGATGGCGTTGATCCCAAGGCGAAAGCCAAGCTGCGCTTTGCCACCAGCGGCATGCTGGACGCGATGTCGCCCGCCAATTTCCCGCTCACCAACCCGACCGTGGTGCAGAAGACGATCGAGAGCGGCGGCGAGAATCTGGTCAAGGGCCTCAAGCATATGCTGGCCGACATGGAGAAGGGGCAACTGAGCCACACCGACGGCAGCCAGTTCGAACTGGGGCGCAACATCGCCGCGACGCCGGGCAAGGTCATCCATGAAACCCCGCTCTACCAGCTGATCCATTATGCGCCTTCGACGGCGCAGGTGCTGGAAACGCCGCTCGTCATCTTTCCGCCCTGGATCAACCGCTTCTACATTCTCGACCTGTCGCCGGAAAAAAGCTTCGTCAAATGGGCGGTGGACCAGGGGATCAGCGTGTTCCTGGTGTCATGGAAGTCCGCCGACGCATCAATGAAGGATCTGGTCTGGGACGATTATATCCTGAAAGGCCAGATCGACGCGATCGACACTGTGCGCGACCTGCTCAAGGTGAAAAGCGTCCATACGATCGGCTATTGCGTGGCCGGCACGACGCTGGCCGCGACGCTGGCGCTGCTGGCGGCGCGGGGCCAGGCGGACAAGGTGGCGAGCGCGACCTTCTTCACCGCCCAGGTCGATTTTTCCCAGGCCGGGGACCTGACCCTGTTCATCGACGACGAGCAGATGAAGCTGGTGGACCAGCTATCGTCCGGCGGCTTCCTCGATGGGCGCTACATGGCCGTCACCTTCAACCTGCTGCGCGGGCGCGACCTGATCTGGAACTATGTGGTCAACAATTATCTGCTGGGCATGGATTATCCGCCCTTCGACCTGCTCTACTGGAATGGCGACACCACCAACCTGCCAGCGCGCTGGCACAAGGATTATCTGACGCAGCTGTATCGCGACAACCTGTTGGTCGTGCCGGGCGCCATCAGCGTGGACGGGACGCCGATCGACCTCAAGACGATCCAGACGCCGGCCTATGTGCAGGCCGGGCGGGAGGACCATATCGCCCCGCTGGAAAGCGTGTGGAAGCTGACGGAAAATCTGTCAGGCCCGGTACGGTTCGTGCTCGCAGGGTCGGGCCACATCGCCGGGGTCATCAATCCGCCCGCCGCGAACAAATATCAATATTGGGTGGCGGACGAGCCGCAGCCGACGCTGGACAATTTCCTTGCAGTCGCGAAGGAAACGAAGGGCAGCTGGTGGCCCGACTGGCGCGCCTGGATCGAGCAGGGTGATTCGCGCAAGGTGCCCGCCAAGGGCGCGCGCCAGCCGGGCGGGGGTCGATTAAGACCGGTCGAAGATGCACCCGGACGTTACGTAAAGCAGCGCTAAAGCTGTGCAATAGCGGTTTTCGGTAGCCAGACTGAAACCCCGCAAGCCTCTCTCCGTTTCAGATTTGTTGCACTGCACAATAACTCTTGCAAACATCCCGCAAAGCCATTATTGTGCAGTGCAACAAACGGAGGATGGTCATGGCTGTTACAACGAAGACGCCCAATAGCAGCCTGCGCCCCAAGCCCGGTTCGACGACCCTGTCGGCGAGCGAGGCGCTGAAGGCGGCGGAAGCGGCGATCGGCACCCCGGCGGCAAAGAAGCCTGCGCCCAGAAAGGCGGTTTCTGCCGCGGTAAAGCCGATTGATACCAATCCGCAGAAGGAGCCGGCCCCAACGCCTGCTCCCACGCCGACACCGACGCCCGCTCCGACGCCTTCGTCGAAGTCTGAGCCTGTCGAAAGCCCGGCCGAACAGGCCGATCCTGTCGCGATCGCCGCCGCCACGACCGCGGTGGATGCCGCGCCGGAACCCGCCATAACAGAACCCAAAATTACAGAGAGCCTGACCAAGGCCGAACCCATCGCGACCCAGCCGCTGCCGGCAGAAGGAACCAAGATCATGAACGACGTCATCGAAACCGGAAAGAAGTTCGCCGAGGACACCAAGGCCAAGTTCGAAACCGCCTATGCCGACATGAACGAGAAGGCCAAGGCCGGCGTTGAAAAGTCGACCAAGGCGATCGAAGAAATGAGCGACATCGCCAAGGGCAATGTCGAAGCGCTGGTCGAATCGGGCAAGATCGCCGCCAAGGCGATGGAAACCCTGGGCCAGGAAGCTGTCGATTACAGCCGCAAGAATTTCGAAAAGGCGACCGCGTCGTTCAAGACCTTCTCGACCGCCAAGACCCCGACCGAATTCTTCCAGCTGCAGAGCCAGTTCCTGTCGAGCAGCTTTGACGAGATGGCCAAGGAAGCCGCCAAGAACAGCGAAGCGATGATGAAGCTGGCGAGCGAAATCGCTCAGCCGCTGACCGCCCGCGTGACGTTGGTCACCGACAAGGTGAAGTCGCTGGCCGCCTGATCGGTAGCGTTCTTCCCGTCATAGCCAAGGGGCGTCGCTTCCATTTGCGGAAGCGGCGCCCCTTTGCATTGAAGCTGAAATATCGTCTGTCCTGCGGGATCGTCCCTTCGGCCCCCTTGCCTTGACGCGGCAAATCGCCATATCCTTTGGCATCATGAACAGCCGTATCACATCCCATGCAGGCCCCGTTGCGATGGCGGGCCAGCATCCTGACGATCAGGGCGAGGGTCCAGGCGGTCCCAGCGTCGGCATCGCCACCCGGACGCGCACCCGCACCAAAAAGCCTTCGCTCTATAAGGTGCTGATGCTCAACGACGACTATACCCCAATGGAGTTCGTCGTGCATGTCCTGCAAAGTTTCTTCCGCATGGACATGGAGGAAGCGACGCGGGTGATGCTGCATGTCCACCAGCGCGGCGTCGGCGTGTGCGGGATTTTCAGCTATGAGGTTGCCGAGACCAAGGTCAACCAGGTGATGGACTTCGCCCGGCAGAACCAGCACCCGCTGCAATGCACCTTGGAAAAGGCCTGATCGCCGGCAAATATGGGCTGAACGGCTGACAGTGGTCGGCCATGGTTTCGCGGTTCCCTCACGCGCCTGTCCATCCTACATCTGCAGGCGTGAACGAGACGCCAAAAGCTGACATCTACGACTTGGCCGTCATCGGCGGCGGGGTGAATGGCTGCGGCATCGCCCGCGACGCCGCTGGGCGTGGCGCGCATGTGTTATTGTTGGAGCAGGGCGATCTGGCCAGCGGCACATCGTCCGCGTCCACCAAATTGATCCACGGCGGCCTGCGCTATCTGGAGCATTACGAGTTCGCGCTGGTGCGCGAATCGTTGGCGGAGCGCGAGCGGCTCTGGGGAATCGCGCCGCATATCATTCATCCGATGCGCTTCGTCCTGCCCTGGACCAAGGGCCTGCGGCCGCGCTGGATGCTGCGGCTGGGCCTGTTCCTGTACGATCATATCGGCGGCCGTCGCGCTCTGCCGGTGACGCAGGCGATCGATCTGCGCGGCCATCCCGCGGGCGCGCCCCTGAAAAGCGGCTTCAGGCGGGGCTATTGCTATTCCGACGCATGGGTAGATGACGCCCGGCTGGTGGTGCTCAACGCGCGCGACGCCGCCGATCGCGGTGCGGAAGTGCGCACCCGTACCGCCGTCTTGCGATTGGCGCGCGCCGATGGCTATTGGCGGATCGCGACCCTGTCGGATCGCGGCGAAGAGACGGTCCACGCCCGCGCCGTGGTGAACGCCGCCGGGCCGGCCGTGCTCGACCTGCTCGACCGCGCGGATCGACCGACGCAGCGGCACATACGGCTGGTGCGCGGATCGCATATCGTCGTGCCGCGCCTGTTCGATCATGGCTTTGCCTATTTCTTCCAGTTGCCCGACGGCCGCATCTTTTTCGCCATCCCTTACGAACGCGACTTTACGTTGATCGGCACGACCGACCGCGATCATGACGGCGGGCTGGACCATGTCGTCGCGAGCGACGAGGAGATCGCTTATCTGTGCGAAGCCGCGAATCGCTATTTCGCGCGGTCGATCATGCCGGCCGACGTCGTCTGGTCCTATGCCGGGGTGCGGCCGCTGGTGGACGATGGATCGGCGAGGCCCGAAGCGGCAACGCGGGGCTATCGCCTTGAACTGGACGATGAAGATGGCGCGCCGCCGCTGCTCAGCGTGTTCGGCGGCAAGATCACCACCTATCGCCATCTGGCGGCTGAGGCGGTGGATCTGCTCAAGCCGTATCTGCCCGCGCTCAAGGGCGACGATTGGACCGCCGACGCGCCCCTGCCCGGCGGCGACTTTCCCATGACGGGCCTTGCCGAGCTGATCGCCGGGCTGGCGCGCGACTATCCCTTTCTGGATGCCGCCACGATCGACCGCATCGCGCGCGCCTATGGCACCCAGGCGCGAGTGTGGCTGGGGGAAGCGCGGGAGGCATCGGCGCTGGGGCTGGACTTCGGCCATGGCCTGACCGAAGCGGAGGCGAGGCATATGATGATGCGCGAATGGGCGCAGACCAGTGACGACATGCTTTGGCGGCGCAGCAAGCTGGGGCTGCGGCTGGACCGGGTGCAGGTCGATCGGCTGGAGCGCTGGCTGGAGGAGAGGTTGTGAGCGAACGCCTGTTGCTGGTGCTGGACGCCGGGACGACATCGACCCGTGCGATGCTCTACGCCCCCGATGGCGCGCGGATCGCGACCGCGCAGGCGGGCCTGACCCAATATTATCCCCAACCCGGCTGGGTCGAACATGACGCGGCGGAAATCTGGACGCGCACCTTGGCATGCGCGCGGGAGATGGTGGCGCGCGCCGGTGGCGCGGACCGAATCGCCGCGATCGGGATCGCGAACCAGCGCGAGACGGTGGTCGCCTGGCACCGGCGAACGGGCGATCCGATCGGCCGCGCCATCGTATGGCAGGACCGGCGCACGGCGGACCACTGCGCGGCCTTGCGGGAGGCCGGCCATGAACCGCTGGTCCAGCAGCGCACCGGCCTGATCCTCGATCCCTATTTTTCCGCGACCAAGATGCGCTGGATGATCGACCATCGCCCCGATGTCGCGGCCGCTGGGAATGAATTGGCGTTCGGCACGGTCGAAAGCTGGCTGGTCTGGAAACTGACCGGTGGCTTGCATATCAGCGACGCCAGCAATGCCAGCCGGACGCAGCTCATGGCGCTGGACGGGGCGGGATGGGACGCGGACCTGTGCGCCCTGTTCGGCGTCCCGCGCGCGTCCTTGCCGGAGATCGTCGACAATGCCGGCGATTTCGGCGCGACCTTGCCCGACTGGCTGGGCGGGCCGATTCGGATCTGCGGGCTGGCGGGTGACCAGCAGGCGGCGACTATCGGGCAGGGGTGCCTGGCGGCGGGCGCGGTCAAGGCGACACTGGGCACCGGCGCCTTCGTGCTGGCGCCAGTCGGGCAGGCCGTCCCGGCGTCCGCCCATCGCCTGCTTGGCACGGTGCTGTGTCAGATGGATGGGCGGCGCCATTATGCGCTGGAAGGGTCGATCTTCGTTGCGGGCAGCCTGATCCAGTGGCTGCGCGATCGGATCGGCCTGATCGCGGCGGCGGCGGATACCGATGCGATTGCCCGTTCCGTGCCCGACAATGGCGGGGTGTTCCTGCTACCCGCCCTGTCCGGCCTGGGCGCGCCGCATTGGCGACCCGAAGCGACCGGCACGATCGTCGGGCTGACTCATGGCACGGGCCGGGCGCATATCGTCCGGGCCGCTCTCGAATCCATGGCGCATCAGGTGCATGACCTGGCTGCGGCCTTTGCCGCCGATGGCGCGCCCTGGCGGACGCTGCGGATCGATGGCGGGATGAGCGCCAATGATTGGATCGCGCAGGACATGGCCGACATGCTGGACCTGATCGTCGAACGACCCGCTGACGTTGAGACGACGGCGCGCGGTGCGGCCATGCTGGCGGGCGTCGGGGTCGGCCTGTTCCCCTCGCTGGAAGCGGCTGCCGGCATGGCGGCGGCGCAGGAGCGATTCGCGCCGGCAATCGCCGCGCGAGTGCGGGCGCAAAGGCTGGCGGGGTGGCGCGCCCTGCTGGCGCAGGCCGGCGCATGTGTCGTTACGGATTAGGCTGTCTTATCGCCCACATCGGCTGAGTGGCCGTGAGCAAATATTAACGATGAACGTCTAGCAACGATGGCGACATGTCGCATATCGCCCTTCGCCAACCTTCGTCCTGGATTGCGCCGGTCGCCACCGGATGCGTCTATTTCGTGGTGGCGTCGCTGGCCCTTATAGTGTCGCGATTCGAGGGTGGATTGGCGTTCATCTGGTGCGCCAACGCGTTCCTGATGGCGGACCTTCTGACGTCGCGCACCGCCCATTGGCCCCGCGCCATCATCGCCTGCGGCGTCGCCAGCGCGGCTGCGACTGCATGGGTGGGGATGGGACCGGCGGCGGCGGTGCCGATGGCGGCGATCAACATCGCCGAATCGCTGATCGTGGCCCTCCTGTGTCGCTGGTTCGTGGCCGACCGGCTGGAAATCGGCGCCATCCGTCCGCTGATCGTCTTCGTCGTCGCTCTATGCGGCGTGGCCAATATCGTCGCCGGCTTGGCTGCGGCGCTGGTGGCTTCGACACTGACGTCCGTATCCTTCTGGCCCTCCTTCGTACAATGGTACACCGGCCATGTTCTGGGCGGTCTGACCTGCGCACCGATCCTGATCATGGCGTTCCAGGGCGAAGTCCGACGGTGGATGGCGGACGCGTCGGGCCGCGCCAAGCTGGAGGCGGTGCTGCTGCTCGGCCTTTTCGCGCTGACAACCATCCATGTTTTCTTCTGGGCGCGCTATCCCTTGTTGTTCGCGCCGTTGCTGCCGCTGGTGCTGATCGCCTTTCGCGTCGGGCATATGGGGTCGGCGGCGGCGGTCATCCTGCTGGCCGGGATCGGTGGCACGGCGACCATGGCGGGCATCGGTCCGCTGACATGGGTCACCGGTGACATCGGCGAGCGCATCCAGTTCTTCCAATTCTATCTCGCGCTCAGCTTCCTGCTGTGCATGCCGATCGCCGTAGAACTGGCCGCGCGCAAGCGGCTGTTCCAGATGCTGCAGCAGAGCGAGGCGCGCTATCGGGCCATGGCCGAACATAGCGGCGACGTTGTGCTCAACATCAGTATCGATGGCGTCATTCAATATGCCTCGCCCTCGGCCGCCGAACAGATCGGCTGCGCGCCGGACCTGCTACTGGGGCAGGCCGCCGCGAATCTGGTCGATCCCCATGATCGGGCCTTGGTGATCGCCACCCATAAGCGCGCGCTGGAGCAGCCGGGAACGGCGCACAAGGTCGAGTTTCGGCCCCTGGTGTCGACCGAAGGCCTGGAATGGTGCGAGATGGTCAGCCGCGCGATGATCGACGAGCGCGGCCTGCCGAGCGGCGTGGTGAGCATGATCCGGGACATGTCGCGGCATAAGGCGCGCCAACGCGCGTTGCAGCAGGTCGCTGCGCGCGATTCGCTGACGGGCGCGGATAGTCGCCGGGCCTTTCTCGACAAGTTGGATCGGGAGATCGAGCGCGTCGGCGCCCGATCGTCCTTGCTGCTGATCGACATCGATCATTTCAAGGCGGTCAACGATCGTTATGGCCATGGCGCGGGCGATAGGGTGCTGAGCGCCTTCGTCGAACGGCTGCGCTCCGGCCTGCGTGCGGGCGACAGCATCGGCCGGCTGGGTGGCGAGGAATTCGCGATCCTGCTGCGCGACAGCGACATAGACCGGTCGAGCCTGCTATGCGAACGGCTGCGCGCCCTCCTTGACGAGCCGATCGTCGTCGGCGCATCGCTGGCTATCAACGTGACGTTCAGCGCCGGCCTCGTCGCGCTGGACGGCGCGGCCGATCGTTCGGCTATGCTGGAGGCGGCGGACAAGGCGCTGTATCGCGCCAAACATGGTGGTCGGAACTGCCTGCGCCTGGCGGCCTGACCAATCGCGCGAGGCTCGTTAAAAATTGCGATGTTATGTTGTAACTTACGGTCGCTTGGCCTAAGTAACTTCGACCATGAAGTTGACCTTGCGCCATGCCCTGATGAGCGGCCGGATCGATCGCATCGCGATCGCGCTGTCGGGGTTGTGCGTGGCGCACTGTTTCGCCACGGCGGTTATTCTAGGTCTGCTGGCGTCGGCGGGGGGCATCTTCGAAAGTCCCCTCTTCCATGAAGCCGGGCTGATGCTGGCGATCCTGCTGGGCGCGGTTGCATTGGGCCATGGCGCGCTGGTCCATGGCTATATGATGCCCGCGGCGGTCGGATCGCTGGGTCTGGGGGTGATGGCGGGTGCGCTCACCATGGATCATGGCTTGCAGGAAAGCGTCTATACGCTGATCGGCGTCGGCATCTTGGCGCTGGGCCACGATCTCAATCATCGCGCCGGGCGCTAGCCGCGGCCGTCTTCGCTACGCCGTTTGCCTGCACCATCATCTTACCCTGCCTCTTATCATGGATCGACCCGTTAAACGCTCGGTCCGTTTCCTGTCGAGCAGGGACGACCTGATCGCCGCGACACGCAGCGACATGATGCGGCCATGATTGGCTGCTTTCCTGGCATGATGATACGAATCCTTCTTGTCGCCCTGCCGGCGATGGCGTGGCCGGTCCGGGCGCAAGAGTCGGGCGAGGATGCTGTAATGGCCGCCTATCGCAGCAAGACGCAGGTCGTCCGGCGATGTGACCGAAGCGGGGACACGATCGTCGTGTGCGGCACGCAGGCGGAACGCAATGCGCGAGAACGGCTGCCCTTGCCGCGCGGAAGCGATGCCGCCGCCGTCCCGTTGCGGGGGGAAGCGCCGCGGGCATCGGCCAACGCCGTGCGGCAGGGCAGTTGCGGCGTCGTCGGGGGACAGGGCACGGGGTGCGTCGGCGGTTTGAACGCCCGCAAAATCCTGTCCGACGCCGTCAAGGCTATCGGCGCGGTGGTCGATCCCGATGCCGACCTGTCGCCACCGCCGATGTTGCCCGATCGCTTCAAGGGCGTCGGACAGCATTGAGGCGCACTTAATCGAGAATGTGCATGACCATCGGCGTGTCGAGCAGACTGTCGGACCCCGCCAGCCGCTCCAGCGTTTCGCGTACGCAGCGCTCTTCGCCTGCATGGGTGACGATTGCCACCAGCACGCCGTCCGCCTGGTTGGCGCCCCGCTGGATCATGCTTTCGATCGACACGCCCGCGTCGCGGGTGGCGGCAGCGATTTCGGCCAGCACGCCGGGACGATCCTGTACCTTGAAGCGCAGATAGGTGCGGCCGATGCGTGCGCCGGCATCGGCGGTGTTTTGCGGCGTCAGGGCGGCGACCGGCATGGCGAAGGCGTCGCCATATTCGTCGCGCGCCACGTCGATCAGGTCCGCGACCACGGCCGATGCGGTCGGGCCGTCGCCCGCGCCCCGACCCTGGAAGAACAGGCGGCCGACGAAATTGCCCTCCGCCACTACGGCGTTCAAGGAGCCATCGACATGGGCGAGCGGATGGTCGAGCGGCACCAGCATCGGGTGGACGCGCTGGAACAGGCCGTCATGGCCGTTCTGCGCCATGCCGACCAGGCGGATACGGAAGCCCAGTGCGGCGGCTTCGGCGATGTCCGCGGCGATGACATGGCGGATGCCAGTGGTCGCAACTGCGTCGAAATCCAGTTCGGTGCCGAAGGCGAGGCTGGCGAGGATGGTCAGCTTGTGCGCCGCGTCCACCCCATCAATGTCGAAGCTGGGATCGGCTTCGGCATAGCCCAGATCCTGCGCTTCCTTCAGCACCGCGTCGAAGCCCCGGCCTTCCTTCTCCATCGTGGTCAGGATATAATTGCAGGTGCCGTTGAGGATGCCATAGACGCGGCTGATTTCGTTGGCGGCGGCGCCTTCGCGCATGCCTTTGATGACCGGGATGCCGCCTGCGACCGCGGCTTCATATTTGAGTGCGATGCCGCCCTGTTCGGCGAGCCGGGCGAGGTCCAGCCCATGATGCGCCAACATCGCCTTATTAGCGGTGACGAAGGGCTTGCCCAGCGTCAGGCATTGGCGCGCCAGGGTGAGGGCGGGGCCGTCCGCGCCGCCGATCAGTTCGACCACGACATCGACATCGTCGCGCGTGGCGAGCGTCGTCATGTCGTCCACCCATTCATAGGGTGACAGATCGACGCCGCGATCCTTGTTCCGGTCGCGCGCGGAAATGGCGACGATCTGGATCGGGCAGCCGGCGCGGCGGGCGATCAGAGCGCCATTGGTGTTGAGCAGCCGAATCACCCCGCCGCCCACCGTGCCGAGGCCGACAAGCGCGACGCGCAGCGGGGCATGGCGGTGCAGATTGGTCATGGCGGCGTGTATTCCTTGTGCGGCTGATGAACGCCGCGCTGATAGCCGCCCGCGCGAAACTGTCCAAGGAAAAGCGGGCCGCAGCGCGCGCCTGCGTGCGAATCAGGCCTATCTGCGAATCAGGCCCATGTGCGAATCAGGATGGCGCGCGCGTCCGTCCGCACGGGCCAAGCGCGGCGATCACGACGCCATAGTCGGCGCGTGCGGCTTCCGCATCCTGCACCGACAGCGTGCGTACGGTGCGGGCGGGCAGCGTGGCGGGCAATGTGCAGGCCAGTCGATACCACAGCAGGCTGCCCGGTTCGGGCGCGCGGGCGGCTTCGTCCATAATCTCGCCCAGCGCCACTGCCCAATGCGGCGCCTGGCCCGGACGGCGCAGGATGGATAGCGAGACCGGGTCGCCC